>SVHU01000042.1 GCA_015055625.1 Clostridiales bacterium
CAAAGATTGCTATCACGCCTGTCAGGAAAATGCTCGATTCACTCGCATTTTGAACCTAGCGGTTCAACCTGCCGTTCAAGTCCCTTTTTATTTATAAAAACAACTCCCAACCCTAAAAAGGGTCAGAAGTTGTTTGGTGCGGATGAAGGGACTTGCTCCGCAATCCAAGATTGCTATCACGCCTGTCAGGAAAATGCTCGATTCACTCGCATTTTGAACCTAGTGGTTCAACCTGCCGTTCAAGTCCCTTTTTATTTATAAAAAACAACTCCCAACCCCAAAAAGGGTTAGAAGTTGTTTGGTGCGGATGAAGGGACTTGCTCCGCAATCAAAGATTGTTATCACGCCTGTCAGGAAAATGCTCGATTCACTCGCATTTTGAACCTAGCGGTTCAACCTGCCGTTCAAGTCCCTTTTTTATTTATAAAAAAACAACTCCCAACCCTAAAAAGGGTCAGAAGTTGTTTGGTGCGGATGAAGGGACTTGCTCCGCAATCAAAGATTGCTATCACGCCTGTCAGGAAAATGCTCGATTCACTCGCATTTTGAACCTAGCGGTTCAACCTGCCGTTCAAGTCCCTTTTTTATTTATAAAAAACAACTCCCAACCCTAAAAAGGGTCAGAAGTTGTTTGGTGCGGATGAAGGGACTTGAACCCCCACGTCGAGGACACTAGCTCCTAAGGCTAGCGCGTCTGCCATTCCGCCACATCCGCAAGCCTTTATATTATACTATGTTTTTTTCAATTTGTGAACTGTTTTAACCCTGTTTTTTATAAAAATTTTAGCTATTTTAATTTTTTACCATACTAAATTCTTGTCTATTCCTTGCATAAAGGCTTCTATATTGGAAAGTACGGTGTTAAAGCATCTTGTTCTTGCCTCAAACGAGCCCCAAGCCATGTGAGGCGTGAGAATAACGTTGTTTTTGTCCAAAATTTTGTTGAATGGGTGATCTGTTGGTATTGGTTCAATAGAGAATACATCGCAACCAATTCCGCCGATTTTGCCGTCTAAAATAGCATTTACAATGTCTTCTTCGTTCCAAACCGCGCCACGAGCAACGTTTATAAGAATAGCGGAGCTTTTAACTTTTTCTAGCTCGGTTTTAGTGATAAGGTTACGAGTTTTATCGGTAAGAGGGCAATGAATAGAGATTATATCCGAATTTCTAAGCAAAGTGTCAACGTCCACGCACTCGTATCCATCAATAGGGGTTTGCTTGTTTACTAAAAGTTTGCATCCAAACGCTTCAGCAATTCTTCCCACGGCTTTTCCAATGTTGCCAAAGCCAATAATTCCCCACGTAAGACCACTAAGCTCGTGATAGATGGGAGTAAGCTTATTTGCATTTCCGCTTGTTTGGTACTTACCACTATGAACGAAGCTTTGATATTCGTTAAGGTGAGTCATAAGAGAGCAAGCCATAGATATGGTAACTTGCGCAACGGAATTTGCTGAGTATGCAGGAGTGTTTGTAACCTTAATACCTAATTTTTTGCAGTAACTAACGTCTATATTGTCATATCCCGTTGCAGTTTCGCAAATAAGCTTGAGATTTTTGGCGTTATCGATAACTTCTTTGGTGATTTTAACCTTATTAACAACGATAATATCCGCGTTTTTAACCCTATCCAAAGCTTCTGATTGGTTGGTTGTGGGATATTTTATAACGCTGCCAAATTTGTTAAGTCCCGATAAGTCTAAGTCTTCGCCTAAAGTTTTATAATCAAGTATAACGATATTCATATTTTTCACCTTGTTTTTTTTGCTTTGTTAATTTTAGCATAGGTACGAGTTTTTGTCAATAGCGTAAGGTTTTTAAGTGAATAATAATCTTTTATTATAATGTTTTGATTATAGTAAACGTAACGTTTTATAAGGAATTTTAATTTGAGTTGCTGATTGATTTTAACATAATCGCTTTAGATTTTAACATATTTGACTTAGAATAGAACCGCAAAACCGTTTTTAATGTAATTGCTTGACAAAACATTTAAGAATAATTATAATATAAGCATAAAATAAAGTAATATTTCAAGTGTAAAAAACTTGTATGAATTGCATAAAAGGAGATAATTATGAAAGCAATTGTAATAAACAAGGAAGATCAGAGTTTAAGCTATACGGACGTTCCAAATCCTGTCTTAAAAGCAGGTGAAGTTTTAATCGAAACGTATGCGGCGGCTCTTAACCGTGCAGACTTATTGCAAAGAGAAGGAACGTATCCCCCACCTCCCGGATGTCCTGAATGGCCGGGATTGGAAGTTGCCGGTGTAATTAAAGAAGTAGCTTCTGACGTTACAGAGTGGAAAGTAGGAGATAAAGTTTGTGCATTGCTTGGCGGTGGCGGATATGCGGAATATGTAACTGTTCCTGCAGGAATGGTAATGCCTATACCTAAGGGACTTTCGTATGTAGAAGCATCGGCAATTCCTGAAGTTTATATGACTGCATACCTTAATCTTTTCTACGTAGGACAGGCTAAAGCCGGCGAAACTTTGCTCATGAACGCAGGAGCAAGTGGACTTGCAAGCGCCGTTATTCCTATGGCTAAAGCTTTTGGAGTGCGTGTTATTACAACGGTTTTAGGCGCAGAAAAGGTAAAGGAAGTTGCGTATCTTAACGCTGATAGAGTTGTTGATACAACTACCGAAGATATTGCTGAAGTATTAAAGGAAGAAGAGCAAAACGGACATCCTGTTAATCTTGCCATCGACTGCTTGGCTGGCGAAGCTTTGGGAAGATGCCTTAAATACGTTGCAAGAGGTTGTAGATGGATTCAGATCGCATCGCTTGCAGGTGATATGTCTAACGTAGATTTCAGAAATATCTTCGTTAAGAATATTCGCATTATCGGAAGTACTTTAAGAAGTAAAACTCCCGACGAAAAGGCTCAATTATTGAAAGACCTCGTTGAAAAGACTTGGTGTAAATTTGAAAGTGGTGAAGTTAAGGTAAAGATTTACAAGACTTTCCCATTAGAAAAGGCAGACGATGCTCAACAAGTTTTGTATCGTGGCGAAAACGTAGGAAAAGTAGTGTTGATTGTAAAAGAATAAAAGATAAAAGGAGCAGATCTTTAAATTTGCTCCTTTTGTTATAAAAGAGAACTTTATCGGTCAAAAGAAAATCCATAGTTAAAGATTTGAACAAAATAAGTGTAAATTTTATATTTAGTATTGAAAATTTTTTTCTTATGTGATATAATGTTCTAATGCTAATATAAGGAGATTGAGCTATGGATAAAAATAGGCTAATTCAAGCAAGAGAATGGATAAAAAGCGAACTTGATAAATGCGTTAATTTTTGGCTTGATAACGGAATGGATAAAGAGCATGGCGGAGTTTATACGTGCTTGGATAGAGAGGGTAGAGTGTATTCTACCGATAAAAGCGTATGGATGCAAGGTAGATGCGCTTGGACTTTTGCGTGGCTTTGTAACGTGTATGGAGTGAAAGACGAGTGGCTAAAAGCTAGTAAATCTTGCTTGGATTTTGCTGAAAAATACTGCAAAAATCCAAATGCAGGCGGAAGAATGTATTTTACGGTAACTGAAGATGGTTTGCCCTTGCGTCAGCGTAGATATTTTTATTCCGAAACCTTTTATTCTATGGCAAACGCCGAATATTATGGAATTACGGGCGATAAAGAGTGTTTACAAAGAGCAAGAGAAGCGTACGAAACGTACTGGAATTTGTGGCATGGTGGCGATGATCCGACTGGATTGGGCGCTAAGACGATTCCCGAAACTAGAACCGGACGCGCGTTTGGACTTCCTATGATCTATCTTAATATGACCTCCGTAATGCAGAGGGTGGATCTGGAAAGAAAGGAATTGTACGACGAGCGCGCAAAAGAGTGTGTAGACGATATTTTTAAGTATCACGTACACCCCGAGCTTAAAGCGACGCTCGAAAACGTTGGACCAAACGGCGAGGCTAGACTTAACTTTACAGAGGGTAGAATAGTAAATCCGGGACATGATATAGAGGGTGTTTGGTTTATTTTAGAGTATGCAAAAAGAACTGGAAATACCGAACTTGTTAAGAAGTGCGAAGATATGTTTAACTGGGCGTTTGATGCAGGTTGGGACGATACGTATGGCGGATTATTGTACTTTGTTGATGTAAAAGGACTTCCACCAGAGGCATACGAGCACGATATGAAACTATGGTGGCCACACAACGAAATCCTAATTTCTTCTCTTATGCTTTATCGTGATACGGGAAAAGAAGAGTACCTTGATAAGTTTTATAAAACGCTTGAATATTGTCAAAAAGTTTTTGCTGATCCCAAGTATGGGGAGTGGTACGGCTATCTTAGACGCGATGGGAAGCCCACTGAGCCTAGCACAAAGGGATCAACCTTCAAAGGTCCGTTCCATCTTCCAAGAATGTTGTCTATGGTAGATGTTATGATAGGCGAAATTATAGGAGAGTAGAAATTTATCTAGGAGCTAAAGCTTGTAATATAAAAAATAACAGCTACACAAAGCAGGGTGTGGCTGTTATTTTTTATTAAATTCTTTTCCTGTTATTAAAAAATCAATAGAAACGTTGAAATATTGGGAAAAAAGAATAAGCATTGCAATGTCTGGAGATCGTTTCCCATTCTCATAATACGATAAAGCTTCACGGCTTATATTAAGATCCATGGCAACTTTTAGTTGACTATATTTCTTTTGTTTTCTAATAGTTTTTAATCCAATCATTTTCATATTTTTTTCTTAACCCCTTGACAAAATTGTAACATAATGTTACACTATAAAATGTAACAATTTGTTACATATATTGTCTATTATGGAGTTTTTTAGGAGAAAAATTGAAAAATGGGACAAATAGCTGAAATAATTAAGTATGAGGGAGATAATTCAACGTTTGTATGGAAGCATCCGTGTGAAGATTTTAATTCTTTAACACAGCTTATTGTTCATGAGTCGCAAGAGGCGATTTTTATGATGAATGGGCAGGCATTGGATTTGTTTGGAGCAGGTAGATATACCTTAGAAACGCAAAATATTCCAAAACTTTCTAATTTGTTAAATAAACTTACTGGAGATAAAACCCCTTTTCATTGTGAAGTATATTTTATAAATAAAACAGAACAAATGGCTATAAGATGGGGAACGGATAGTAAAGTAGAATTTATGGATCCTACTTATGGATTTCCTTTGTCTATTGGCGCAAGTGGAGAGATGTCTTTGCGTGTAGAAGATTCAAGAAAACTACTCATAAAGCTTGTAGGAACTGAAAATTCGCTAACACAGGACTCGCTTGTTAGATACTTTAGATCGTTTTTAATGACAAAAGTAAAAAGTTATATAGCTCAAACAATAAAATCGCAAAAACTTAGTATTTTTGAAATTGATGAAAAAATACAAGAAATTTCAAAGGTTTTGAGAGAGTTGCTGTTCCCTGATTTTTTTGATTATGGAGTTGCGCTAGAAAAGTTTTTTGTTACAACTATTGTTAAACCTGATGGACAACCACAGTATGAGAGATTTAAGCTTTTACATTTCAGGCAGTATGCAGATGTTGCTGAAGCTAAGTTGCGTCAGCAGGTAGATATTATTGATGAACAAACAAAAGCACAAAAAACAATTATCGAATCTCAGGCCATTGCAACAAAGCGTGCCCAAGAAGGTTATACGTATCAACAAGAACGTTCTTTTGATGTTGCTCAAGACGTTGCTAAAAACGAAGCGGTTGGGCAATTTACAAATTTAGGTGTGGGACTAGGAACAATGGTTGGAGTGGGCGGTTCTGTTGCAGGAGTGGTTGGCTCAGTTATGAATGGATCAATAAATCCAACAGACCAAGGAATTAAATGTTTGAAATGTGGCGAATTATTGCCTGCTAACGCAAAATTTTGTTTAGAATGTGGAGAAAAGATTGTTCAACATAGTACTGTGGTTTGTCCAAAGTGTAGCAAAACGGTTATTAAAGGAAAATTTTGCCCCGAATGTGGTCATAGGTTTTTGACGATTTGTTCAAAATGTGGAGCAGATACAAAAGGTGGTAAGTTTTGTCTTGAGTGTGGCGAAAAGCTATAAAAGGAGATACGTATGAATAGTAAATTAAAAAACTTTGCTATTGTATGGGGAGTTTGTTTTATAATTTTTAATGCAATAACTTTTATCGTTCCAAACGAACTGTTTAATATAACACGTTTTGATAAACCAATATTTTGGATTTCTTATGCATGTGTAAATATTGTGTTTATTTCATTTCTATTTATTGCTATCAAATTTCTTAAGGGAGAAGAAAATATCAAGTTTCTAAATATACCTTTAATTGTAACCTCTTATATTTGTGTTGTAGTTTCGTTGGTAATTGGTAGTTTATTTATTGTTTTTCCCATATTGCCAACGTGGATTGGGGCTATTATTTGTATTTTGGTTTTAGGCTATTTTGTTATAGCCTGCATAAAGGCAAATAGCGTTAAAGATATTGTAGAAAAAGTTGATGAAAAGATAAAACAAAAAACTCAATTTATAAAAATGGCAATAGTTGATATTGACAATATTTATAATAGAATTGATACAGATGATATAAAAGAAAGCGTAAAGAAAGTTCAAGAAGCTTTAAGGTATAGTGATCCAATGTCGTGTTCGGCATTAGAGAGTATAGAGTTTGAAATTGATATTCAGTTACAAAAACTTAAGGGCGCGGTAATAAAAAATGAAGAAAATGTGGTAAACGACGTTGTTGTAGAATTGTTGATTCTAATACAAGAAAGAAACAATAAGTGCAAAGCGTTAAAATAAAAATACAAAAGGAGAGTAAGTAATGAAGCAACTAACATGTGAAATGTGTGGAAGCACAGATCTTGTAAAGCAAGATGGTTTTTTTGTTTGTCAAACTTGTGGATGCAAGTATTCGGTAGAAGAAGCCAGAAAAATGATGATTGAGGGAACCGTAGAAGTTCAAGGAACTGTAAGGATAGACTATTCTGATGCGGTTACAAAACTGTATTCTGCAGCTCGAAATGCAAAAGAATCTTTAGATTACGAAACAGCAATAAAGCACTATGAAAAAATTAGTGAGCAGGATCCTAATAGCTGGGAAGCGTTATTCTATTTGTCAACTTTAAGAGTTCACTCAATAAAGAATGGAGAAATAGAGTCGACGGCGTTAATTATACAAAATTCTTTACCTAAAATTTTACAATTAATTAAAGAGCACGTACAAGACGTAAACAAACAAAAGGATGCAGTTAATGAGATTGTTAATGAGTGCATAAACGTAAGTTCTGGTTTGATTGCATCTTCACACGCTTTTTATAAAATGGTTACTAAGGGAAATGGATTTATGGCACTAACAGGTGTGTTTGGAGCTGTAAATGCTCTTGGAGCAAAAGGTAGCGCTATTTTAGAGGATCAAAAAAGATGTGTTGCTATTGCAAATATAATGTGCGTTTTAGGAAATCTTATCGAAAGCATGTTTGATATGAATGATTTAACGTATATGGAATTGGCTTTTGCTTCTTGGTCGTTAATGATTGCTTATCATGATGAATTTAGAAAGCTATACAATAATGCTTTGTTCTCAAAAGAAAGTGTAAATACATATAAGGGTAAAATAGATTATGTTAGCAAATTAATACAAGAGAAAAAGATTTATGAAGAAGGAGAGGGAAAGCGTAGAAGAATTGAGGCTTATTGGAATGAGCATCGGGAAGAAAAAGTAGCATTAGATACGGAAAAGGCTGAATTGGAAAAACAAATTTCTGAAAACTATGCAAAAGCAATTGTTGATCTTCAACAGAAAAAAGAGAAAGTTCCTTCTCAACAGGCGTTAATTCAAGTGCAAAATGAAATTTCTTCTTTAGAGAAAGAAAAAAGTTCTTTAGGCCTTTTTAAGGGTAAGGAAAAAAAGATTATTCAAGGTCAAATTGACAACTTAACCCCAAGATTAAACCAAATAAAAGTTGCTGTTGCAAATGAGCAACAAGTATTTGATAACGAAATTGAACAAATTAGAGTAGCATTAAATAATGCCATTAATAGAGTTCAAGAAATTAATAATATATTAACTATGGATAGAAAGGGAGAATAAAAATGGAAAATAATGAAAAATGTCCAATATGTGGAATGAGTAGTCAAAAAGTAGAGGGTGGATTTATTGTTTGTAATATTTGTGGACATAAAGAACCCATTTATAATAATAACTCAAGTTCTAGCAATGCTATACATAGCAGTCCTAAAACGGCTAACCTTGATACTTCGCATGTTCCAGCATTAATTGTATATATATTCCTTATTGTAAATATGTTTATTCCATTGATGTCTGTTGTAGAATATTTAAAGTATTTTTCGACGTTAAATATAATTATTTGGATATTAGATTTATTTTCTATGGCAGCGTTGATTGTATTACTTGTTGCATCCATTTTGAGAATACAAGGAAAAGAGCTTCCAAGAAAACCAAATATTATATTTTCCATATTGTTTGCAGTGTTTACTGGCTTAGCATTTATATTGTCTATTGTTATTTCTGACCCCGAAGTTGGATATGTTATAGAAAGAATTATTTATGTAGGATTGGATATTGCATTAGTATTTTTAGCAAGCTTAAAATTTGATAGATGGGCTACTAAAAAATAACATAAATTTCCCCATAATGGTAAAGAAGTCAAAGTATAAGTCTTTGGCTTTTTTACTTTTAATTATTATAAAATGGTGGACCTCTTGAAAAATTAAAAATATTGTGATATAATAAAACAAAATAACAAGAATTGTTTTTGTAAAAGTGAGGTATGTTATGTTTAATAAGCATCAAATTAAAAGAAATGCGTGTCAGTTGTTTGGAGGTCAGGCTAAGTGTGGATACGATTGGTGGTGGCATTCTTTTACCGCGAGAAACGAGCATACCGGTGAGGAAAAAGCGTTTTTTATAGAGTACTTTTTATGTAATCCTGCGCTTGGTGATAACGAGCCAATTTTTGGACAACTTCCACAAAATAAGGAAAAAGGAAGAAAACCCTCGTATCTTATGGTAAAAGCAGGAACTTGGGGCGAAGGCGCTTGTCAACTCCATAGATTTTTTGGCTGGAAAAATATTGATGTGTCATTTTTGGTACCATTTTTAGTTAAGGCTGACGATTGTTGTTGCACGGAAACGGAAATGTGTGGCTCTATATCAATTTCTAATGAGGATGTTTTAGCTCATCCCGAATGGATGTGTCAATCGGGCGAGATGAGTTGGAATTTGAAAATAGATAAAAAGGTTGCTTTTAACGTTGGCTACGGAGCGAGTTCGCTTTTTAGAAAAATGCAACTTTTTGAGATGTTTTGGCATGTAGAGGGTATGAAAACAGAGTTTTCGGGCGAGGTTATTCTAAACGGTGAAAAGTATATTGTATCGCCCGAAAATTGCTATGGATATTCGGATAAGAACTGGGGTAAAAACTTTACGTCGCCTTGGGTTTGGCTGTCTTCTAATAACCTGACAAGCAAAATAAGCGGTAAAAAGCTAGAAAATAGCGTATTTGATATAGGCGGTGGATGTCCTAAAATTGGTCCATTTGCCTTAAAACGTAAACTTCTATCAGCGTTTTGGTATGAGGGAAAATGTTACGAGTTCAATTTTTCCAAGTTTTGGACATTTACAAGAACTAAGTTTGATTGTAAAGAAACGGACACTCAGATTATTTGGCACGTAGAGCAAAAAACGTGGCGAAACAAAATGGTTACGGACATTACGTGCGATAAGAAGGATATGTTGTTAGTAAACTATGAGGCGCCTACTGGAGAAAAGCGTCATAACAGGCTTTGGAACGGCGGAAACGGAAAAGGCGTAGTAAAGCTGTATCGAAATAATAAGCTTATAGATGAAATTATTTGCGAAAACGTGGGGTGTGAATACGGCGAGTATGATAAATAAATTTGTTATGTAAGCTTAAACGCTTAAATAAAAATACCTATCGCAAAAAAAGTTTCACGATAGGTATTTATTATCTTGACAAAACAAAACAAAAAGAGTATAATAGTTGTCGGTAATTGCCCAAGTGGCGGAATGGCAGACGCAAGGGACTTAAAATCCCTCGGTAGAAATACCGTACCGGTTCGAGTCCGGTTTTGGGCACCAAAAAGAGCTTATCTAAAAAGGTAAGTTCTTTTTTATTGAATAAAGAACAAACGTCTGCGAAATAGACGCAAGGGAGTATCCCTCGGTAGAAATACCGTACACAGGACCAAAGTCCGGTATTGTGCACCAAAAGAGCTTATCAAAAAAGGTAGGCTCTTTTTTTACAATATAGAGTCTGCGAAACAGACGCAAGGGAGTATCCCTCGGTAGAAATACCGTACATAGGACCAAA
>SVHU01000014.1 GCA_015055625.1 Clostridiales bacterium
CGTTTACTGTTTTTTATACGTCTTATAAGTTCTTTTACTGTATTTATATTTTCTTGCTCTTTTTTTGGGGCAGACCCCACTGTCAATATTTACCAATCCGGTTTACTGTTTTTTATACGTCTTATAAGTTCTTTTACTGTATTTATATTTTCTTGCTCTTTTTTTGGGGCAGACCCCACTGTCAATATTTACCAATCCGGTTTACTGTTTTTATACGTCTTATAAGTTCTTTTGCTGTATTTATATTTTCTTGCTCTTTTTTTGGGGCAGACCCCACTGTCAATATTTGCCAATCCGGTTTACTGTTTTTTATACGTCTTGAAATTAAATTACATATATTGGATGCAACGTCACGTTGCCTTTAGGGTTTCGCCTATTACTGATTTTAGGATACTAAGTCTAAGCGAATCCTTTTGCATAACGGTAGGAGCTATCAGCGCTTTGTCGGACAAGCTTGCTTTTAGGATTGCTCCCTCGCGCTTGGTAAATAAGTCTTCCGCTACCAGTCTATCAATTATATGACACGCCGACGGATAGTTATACCCTTGTGAAAGCGGTCGTTGCATTATCTGCATTACAAGCTCGCTTTTGGGCTCGTGCAGGCGCACCACCGTAATAAACCCTCCGCCACCTCTGCGCGACTGTATGCTGTACCCTTTTGCAGGAGTAAATCGCGTGGATAATACATAGTTGATCTGACTGGGCGCTACCGAAAAATAGGACGCAAGCTCGTTACGCGAAATATTAAGCGAGTCGTCCTCGCCCAGCGTTTCTAATAAAAAACTCTCTATAATGTCACTTATGTTTGCCATCTAGCACCTCCTACCTCTTGCAAATCGTCTAACTTTCTTTGATAAAAGGTTGACTTTCTTTGACCTTTGACTTTATTATACACGCTAAAAAGAGGTTTGTCAAGGGGTTTTTAAAAGTTTTTTTGAATTTTTTTAAGGAAAATACTTACTACAAACCGCTCTTACACGCGTATATAAATAAGAATGTGGGCAAAGTTCAAATTTTTCAAAATTATTACGTCTTTAGGTTATCCGATTTTCATTTTGCATACAAAAAAAGCAAGAGCAAAAGGAAAAACTCCTTCTATTCTTGCTTTTGTTTGTTGTTTTGTTTTTAGATTTCGAGCTGTTCGAGTTCTACACCTGCTTCTTTGATAAGCTGAAGCGAAAACTCGTCAGGATATCCTTCCTTATACACGATACGCTTAATTCCGCTGTTTATGATAAGCTTTGCGCAAATAGTACAGGGCTGATGCGTACAATACAGCGTTGCGCCCTCTATTGCAATGCCCATACGAGCGGCTTGAACAATAGCGTTTTGCTCGGCGTGAGTTGCATAACAAAGCTCGTGGCGAGTTCCGGACGGAATATTGAGCTTACGTCTAAGACACTCTCCCCTGTCCTTACAAGATTCTATACCACAGCTTGCTCCGTTATAGCCCGTGGTAAGAATACGTTTATTTTTTGCGATAACCGCGCCCACCTGTCTGTTTTGCTGATAGCACGAAGACCAGTTAGCTACGTTGCACGCCATTTCGAGGAATCTTTTATCCCATTTAGTATTTTTCATTTCATCCATTTTCGTATTCTCCATAAAAAGTTTCTAACTTATTTATTTTATCACAAAAATTAATATTTTGCAACACTTATGCGTAAATATATAAATGGTAAGAATATATTTTTGCAATAAACAGCGTTTTTCAGAAGTTTTTATTGAGAAAAACACCTAAAAAAAATTTTCTTGCTATTTTTACAAAATTTTCACAAGCAAACTATTGACAAAGGCAAAAAGCGGTTATATAATATTAGCAGTCGCACAGCAAGAGTGCTAATTCTCATAATGTACGACGGACTAATACAGATAAAAAATTTGGAGGAAATATAAATGAACATTAAACCTTTATTTGACAAAGTTGTCATCGAACAGGTTGAGGCTGAAGAAAAGACTTCGGGAGGAATCCTTCTTCTTGCCAAAGACCAGGAAAAACCGCAGATGGCTAAAGTGCTTGCCGTAGGCCCTGGCGGAATTGTAGACGGCAAGGAAATCGTTATGCAGGTAAAAGTAGGGGATAAGATCCTTTACTCTAAGTATGCAGGAAGTGAGTTTAAGCTTGACGGTAAGACAGTTACTATCTTGCGCCAGAGCGATATTCTCGCTATTGTAGAATAATTTCAGGAGGCAGTTTTATTATGGCTAAACAGATTAAAACAGGTGAAGAGGCAAGAAAGGCGCTCGAAAAAGGCGTAAACATCCTTGCTGACACCGTAAAAATTACACTTGGACCAAAAGGTAGAAACGTTGTGCTTGACAAGAAGTTCGGCGCTCCGCTTATTACCAACGACGGCGTTACTATCGCTAAAGAAGTTGAACTTCCCGATCCTTTCGAGAATATGGGCGCTCAGCTTGTAAAGGAAGTTTCCACTAAAACCAACGATGTTGCAGGCGACGGAACAACCACCGCTTGCGTACTTGCTCAGGCAATTATTCACGAGGGCTTAAAGAACGTTGCGGCAGGCGCAAATCCAATGATTATCAAAAAGGGTATAGCTTTGGCTACTGAAACCGCCGTAAAGCATCTTCAGTCCATCTCCAAGCCTATCGACTCTAAGACAGCTATTATGCAGGTTGCGGCAAACTCCGCTGCTGACGAAACAGTAGGCGAGCTTATTGCCGACGCTATGGAAAAGGTGGGTAAGGACGGCGTTATTACCGTTGAAGAGTCCAAGACTATGGATACCAACCTTTCTATTGTTGAGGGTATGCAGTTTGACAGAGGCTACGCTTCTGCTTATATGGTTACTGACACCGAAAAAATGGAAGCAGTGCTTGACAATCCCCTTATTCTTATCACAGACAAGAAGATCTCTACTATTCAGGAAATTCTTCCTATTTTAGAGCAGATTGTAAATCAGGGCGCAAAGCTTCTTATTATCGCTGAAGACTTCGAACAAGAAGCTCTTGCTACCATTGTTGTAAACAAGCTCAGAGGAACTTTCTCGGTTGTTTGCGTAAAAGCTCCAGGCTTTGGCGACAGAAGAAAGGAAATGCTTAAAGATATTGCTACTCTTACGGGCGGTACCTACATTTCTTCTGAAACCGGTATTGAGTTTAAGGACGTTACCATTCCTATGCTTGGTAGAGCTAAGCAGGTAAAGGTTGACAAGGAAAACACCACTATTGTCGAAGGCTTTGGCGACAGCGATGAGATTGCTGATAGAATTAAGGCGATCAGAGCTCAGATGGCTGTTACCACTTCTGATTATGACAGAGAAAAGCTCCAAGAACGTCTTGCTAAGCTTGCAGGCGGTGTTGCCGTTGTAAACGTGGGCGCTGCAACTGAGATTGAAATGAAAGAAAAGAAGCTTCGTATCGAAGACGCGCTTTCCGCTACTCGCGCTGCTGTTGAAGAGGGTATTGTTCCTGGTGGCGGTGTTGCTCTTATTACCGCAATCCCTGCTGTAAAAGAACTTATTGCTACGCTTGACGGCGACGAGAGAACGGGCGCTTGCATCGTATTGAAGGCATTGGAAGCTCCCATGAAGCAAATAGCACAGAACGCAGGTATTGACGGCGGAATCGTTATCAACACTATTCTTACCGCATCCAAGGGCGCAACCTATGGCTATGACGCGCTTAAGAACGAGTACTGCGACTTGGTAGAACGTGGAATTATCGATCCCACTAAGGTTACCCGTTCCGCACTTCAGAACGCTTCGTCCGTTGCTTCTACCATGCTTACCACCGAAAGCGTTATTGCAGACATTCCTGAAAAGACTCCCGAACCCACAGCTCCCGGTATGGGCGGTGGAATGGGCGGAATGTATTAATTTCACGCAAATAAAAACACGAATATGTACAAAAAACTCGCTAACGTTAGCGAGTTTTTTGTTATTTTATAATTATTATGCTATTTTAGCACATCGTGTGATATTACTTTAGCGACGCATTGATTTCTTCGGCGTACCTAACAGTTTCCATAGCGTCTTTTGCGTACTTGTCAGCGCCTATTTTGTCAGCATATTCCTGCGTTAGAACAGCTCCGCCCACCACGGTTTTTACCCAGGGCGCTTTTTCTTTTAGTTGCTTTACCGTTTCTTCCATAGCAGGCACGGTTGTTGTCATAAGCGCGCTAAGCCCTACTAGCGGGGCGCGCAGTTTTATTGCGGTTTCCACAATCGTTTCCACCTCTACGTCGCGACCAAGGTCGGTTACTGCAAAACCGTAGTTTTCCAGCAAAAGCTTTACGATATTCTTGCCAATATCGTGAATATCGCCCTTTACCGTAGCTATTATAAACGCGCATTTCTCTTCCGTTTTTGCGCCCTTCATACACTTTTTAATCTCGTCGAACGCGCACTTTGCGGACTCCGCGCTCATAAGAAGCTGAGGCAGATAGACCGTCTTTTTTTCAAACCCCACACCCACAATATCCAAGGCAGGAATTATCTCGTTTTTGATTATATCAAGCGGATCAACTGTTTTTAGTAGTTCTTTCGTAAGCGCGCCAGCTTGCTCTTTAAGTCCCTTTACTATCGCTTTTTGAAGCTCGGATTTATAATTTTCAGAGGGATTGACAGTAGTTTGCACGCTATTAACCGTAGTTTCTACCGGCAGTGCCGTTGCAAAATTAACGTAAGAAGCGCAGTTTTCGTCCTTACCTGAAAGCGCCAAGTATGCGTGGTATGCTTTTAGCATTTCGGTAGAATACGGATTCATTATTGCGCCCGAAAGTCCGTTGTTTAGGGCAAGAGCAAAAAATGTTGAGTTGATTATATCGCGATTTGGAAGACCGAAAGACACGTTAGAAACACCGAGCGTAACGTGACAGCCAAGCTTTTCGCGGATTAATTTTACAGCCTTCAGCGTTTCTATTGCGGAGCTATTGTCCGCGCTGATAGTGAGCGCAAGCGGATCAAAAACTATATCCTTTTTGTCAATTCCGTACTTTTGAGCCTCTTTTAAGATGCGCTTTGCAATCTTTAGTCTATCTTCTGCTTTTGTGGGAATACCGCTCTCGTCCAAAGTAAGTGCTACCACTACGCCACCATACTTTTTTGCAAGCGGAAATACTGCTTGCATGCTTTCTTTTTTCCCGTTTACGGAGTTTAGCATGGGCTTGCCGTTATAAATCCTTATTGCGCGTTCCATTGCCTTTTCGTTGGACGTGTCGATTTGAAGGGGAAGGGCCGTTACCGCCTGTAACTCTTTTACCGCACTTGTCAGCATTTTCTCCTCGTCAATCTCGGGAAGTCCTACGTTTACATCCAGAATATGAACTCCCTTTTCCTCTTGAGCAATGCCTTCTTTTAGGATATAGTCCATATCGTTATTTTTGAGCGCTTCTTTGAATTTCTTTTTTCCCGTGGGATTTATGCGCTCGCCGATAAGAATGGGATTTTGTCCAAAACATACCGCGTGAGTATACGAAGAAACGGTAGTAAAATGCTTTTTTTGTATCGTTTTTGGCGATACGTATTGCGTTTTTTCTTTCAAAAGCGCGATATGCTTGGGCGTTGTACCGCAACATCCACCGCACAATCTTACGCCTTCTTTCACAAGCAAGGTAACCTCGTTTGCAAACTCTTCCTCGCTTACGTCATACACGGTTTTACCGTTTTCTACTCTGGGAAGTCCTGCGTTTGGCTCTAACAAAACAGGGATAGAAGCGTATTTAAGATACTCTCTAACGATAGGAGCAAGCTGTTTTGGTCCGAGTGAACAATTTACGCCTATTGCGTCTGCGCCCATTCCTTCTAGCATTGCAACCATTGCTTCCGCCGTAGCCCCTGTCATAAGCTTTCCGTCGCTTCCAAACGCATTGGATACAAACACGGGCAAGTCGCAATTCTCCTTTACCGCAAGCAACGCCGCCTTGGTTTCGTAACTGTCCGTCATTGTTTCAATAAACACAAGATCTGCGCCGTACTTTACGCCAAGACGCACGGTTTTTGCAAAGAGCTCCACTGCATCCTCAAAATTAAGATCACCGTACGGGGCAAGCATTTTTCCGCTAGGTCCTATATCTAACGCTATCCATTTAGGCTGGTCGATTGCGCTTAATTCTCGCGCCTTTTTTGCATTTCCTATTGCGTTTTTTACAATCTCGTCAAGCTCGCTTTCGCTGAATTTTAACGCGTTTGCTCCAAACGTATTGGTGTTTACAATGTTAGCGCCTGCGTCATAGTAACTCTTGTGAATATCCACAATAGCGCTAGCGTGGGTAATATTCCAATATTCCGGAAGCTCGCCAGCTTTTAGACCGCTGTTTTGTAAAAGCGTGCCCATTCCTCCGTCGAGATATACTATATTTTCTTTTAGGTACTGTCTTAAATCCATTGATTACTCCGATAATTTAATTGAGAATTGCGGAAAGGTTTTCCAAAATCTTTTGAGCAACGTCGGGCTTGTTCATAGAATATACGTGCACGTTTTTGATTCCGTTTGCAAACAAGTCAATAATCTGATCGGTAGCATACGCTATTCCCGCTTGCTTCATTGCTTCGGGATTGTATCCAAACTTGTCCACCAAGCTCTTGAAACGCTGTGGCATAAACGAACCGGAAAGCTTGATTGCTCTATCCACCTGATTTGCGTTGGTTATGGGCATTATTCCCGGCATTATGGGCACGGTTATTCCTGCCTCGCGTATTTTGTACAAAAAGTTATATAAAAGGTTATTATCAAAAAACATTTGCGTAGTAAGGAAATCGCAACCTGCATGCACCTTTTCTTTAAGGTACTTGATATCCTCTTTCTGATTTGCACTCTCAGGATGAATTTCGGGATAACATGCTCCGCCTATGCAAAATTCGCTGTTGCTCTCTTTAAGCTCGCGAACAAGCTCGATTGCGTGATGATAGTCCCACTTGGACCTATCTGCGCCAATAAGCTCTTGAGGAATATCCCCTCGAAGCGCCATAACGTTTTCTATTCCTGCGTTTTTAATGTCTTCAATACGTTCTTGAACGGTTTGACGTGTGGACGAAACGCACGTAAGATGCGCAAGCATTGGTACGTTGTACTGCTCTTTTATGTTCTTTGCAATTTCTAAAGTGTATTTACTTGTTCCCCCACCAGCTCCGTACGTTACGCTCATAAAAGCTGGACGAAGCTTTGCAATCTCTTCGGTTGCGTGCTTTACGCTATCAAAATTACTTTCGCTCTTGGGAGGAAACACCTCGAACGAAACGGTGAGTTTGTCTTCTGTAAGTAAATCTTTGATTTTCATAACAATTACCTTTTGAAAAATTTCATTTTATTTGTAATATGGCTACGTCACAAAATATGGTTGATTAACCGTAAGGCGTTTGACGAGAAAATCACAAGAAAGACAAGTATATTTACGAAGACGCGTACCTGCAGGGTACGTAACTGAGTAAATTACGCAGTATTTCGTAGTGGACTTTCCGTCTAAAATCAACCGTAGTTTGGGACAGTGCCTATAATATTATAACACTTATATATAAATAATGCAATATATTTAGCAAAAATGCGCCGTGAATTTACACAGCGCATTTTGTTTTTTTAGTTTTTGCTATTATGCATTTTCTTTAACAGCTTCGTCCTGCTCGGGAATATTATACTTAAGCTCGTCGCTGTTTCTGACCTCGTCGAAAAGTTGCATAACTTCGTTTGTAGGTGCTTTTGTAACAAGAGTTCCGATAATGGACGCTGCAAGACCTGCGATAAAGCCGGGGATAATTGCGTAAAGATTGGTAATTGTTCCAATGGTCGCGCCGTCTATCTTTACAAACACCCAAATGCATGATACTACGAAACCTGCGATAATTCCGGAAACGCAACCTTTGTAGTTAAATCTCTTCCAATAAAGCGCCAAGATAATTGCAGGGCTGAACGCTGCGCCGAAGATTGCCCAAGCGTCGGAAACGAGCTTCATTATAGAGTCGCCGAAGAATGCGATTACAAACGCTATTATAGAAATTACTACAACTACAATTCTGCTTACCCAAACCATTTGCTTGTCGGTAGCATTCTTTTTGATTGTTCCTTTGAAGATATCGGAAGCAAATGCAGAAGAAGCCAAAAGAAGCTGAGAGTCTGCAGTAGACATAGAAGCTGCGATAATTGCGGAAACAAGAAGTCCACCGATAAGAGCTAAGGGGCCCCACTTGAAGATTTGTCTTACTACGTCAACAAATACCATTTCGGCAACACGCTCACCTTCGTTATTGAGGTAAACCGACATAGAACCAACAAAATTGTGAGCAACAAGCGCGAATACTGCAGCCATAACCAAAATTGCAAACGTCCAGCAAGATCCGACAATCTGAGATTTTCTCATTTCTTTCTTGCTCTTGATTGACATATATCTTACGATAATATGAGGCATACCAAAATATCCAAGTCCCCAACCAAGTCCCGAAAGAATACTGGAAATACTCTCCCAATCTACGTTTCCAGAAGAAAGAAGATTAAAATAATTAGAGCTTTCAAGATGCAAAGTATCTTCACCTGCGGTAAGCCAAGGCATAAATCCTTCCGCAAGATTTCCCGTACCCATCATAATAAGCATAATAATGGGAAGAAGCATGATTGCTGCAAGCATAAGCATACCTTGAATAAAGTCAGTCCAGCATACCGCGTTAAATCCACCAAGCATCGTGTACGCGATTATAATAAGTCCTGCTATTACCATTCCCCAAGTTTTATCAATAAAGCCACCTGTAAGCGTGGAGAATAAGTTTCCGCAAGCTACGAGCGAAGATGCCATATAGATACAGTATGCTACCAAGAAAACTATTGCGCAAACAAGTCTTAATACTGCGCTTTTTGACAAGAATCTGTTTGTCAAGAACTGTGGAATTGTGATAGAGTCGTTAGCCTTAATTGCATACACTCTAAGACGGGGGGCGATAAAGATCCAAGCAAGGATTGTTCCTATAATAAGACCTACCGAAATCCAAACCTGTCCCATACCAACAAGGTATATAGCTCCAGGCAAGCCCATCAAACACCAAGCGCTCATATCAGACGCGCCTGCGCTAAGCGCGGCTACAAGTCCGCTCATCTTTCTTCCGCCAAGGAAATAGTCCTTTTCAGACTCTGTTTTTCCCTTAAAGAAGAACCAAATACCAATTGCAAGCACTACAAGAAGGTATAAACCAAATGAAATAATTTCGTAAACGTTCATTATTTACTCCTTTATTATGTAAAAAGTTTTTGTATTAGGTTTTATAATACTATTAGATTTAGCCTTATAAACTCATAAAATTTTAGCAAAATTTGCATAAAAAGTCAAACGTTTACAAGAATTATATTAAAAACAGGTGAAAACTATTTGATATTTTTCATTTTTTGTGTATAATAGTATTAGAAAACACAATACCATTTACAAGGAGTGTATATGACAGTAAAACAATACAAAGCGTTTGTAATTGCGGTTGAAGAGGGTTCGCTATCTAAAGCGGGGGAAAAATTAGGTTTAACCCAAGGCTCGGTCACACAGCTTATTGCTACTTTAGAAAAGGAGCTTGGCTTTAGTTTATGCAGTAGAAACAAGGCTGGAATTAAGCTTACAAAACAAGGCGAAAAACTACTCCCTTTAATGCGCGAGATAATATCTAAGGAAAAACGGTTATTAGAAGTAGTAGACGCGATAAACGCAAAGGAAAGCAATATAATAAGACTTGCAACCTTTTCGTCCGTTGCGGTAAACTGGCTTCCCTCTATTATGAAAGAGTTTTCTCTTCTTTATCCAAACATTGAGTTTGACATTAAAGACGGAGGGTATGGTGAAATTTTAGAATACGTAAACAGTGGCGCGGTAGACCTTGCGTTCGTATCACTCCCCTGCTCAGTTTCGGGAGATATTATACCACTTTTAGAAGATAGAATTTTGGCGCTAGTACCTACATCGCACCCTCTTGCTAGCGTAGATAAAGTACCAATAAAGGCGTTTGAAAAAGAGCCGGTAATTTCACTTGCAAGCGATACAGATCACGACTCGAGAAAGGTTTTTTCGATGCACAACGTAAAGCCAAACATCAAATACGTAACAGGCGACGACTACGCTATGATAGCTATGGTAGAGAATAATTTGGGCATTTGTATTCAGCCTGAACTATTACTTAATAACGTATCTAAAAAGGTAAAAGTTATGGAATTATATCCGCCGTGCAATCGAACTATTGGACTTGTTGTTCCACTTGGTGATTTTGCCCTAGATATAATTAAAAAATTTGCTAAATTTATTGAAGAATGGGTAAAAAAGAATTATAATCGCTAGATAAAATAAATACAAACTGGTTATAAATGAGCAAAAAACTGCGATACGTATCGCAGTTTTTTGTGTTTTTATTGTTTTTAAGTTAATTTTACCATATAACTATCTGTTCGTCCACATAACGCCAGTAACCGTAGTGTGAATAGTCTTCCTCGGGTGCAGCTTCTTTGTAATAATATACGGGATGAGGACTTCCACCATCATAATTCCAATTTTGCGTCCATCCTGAGCTTGATGTTGACTCGCAGTAAATTCTAAGTTTTATGCAAGAGAAAAATGCATATGTACTTATACTCGTTACGGTATTGGGGATAAATATGCTTCCAACCAATTTATCTTCATCAAGTACAAATCTAGATATAGACGAAACGGTATAAATTTGAGAATTGTGAGTTATAGTACGTGGAATAACAACGTTTCCAACTGCAGTCACTCCTGTTACGCTTGCATTGTTTCCATTTAGCTTGTAGGTAATTCCATCTATCGTAACGATATCATTTACTATTAAGTCAGGAGCGTTATTTTTATAATCCCAAACCAAATTGATATTAAGTCTAGTGTTCCAATCAATATTGTAACCACTCCAACCTGAAGGCTGACTTTGAGCTTCTAAATAAAGCGTAACGCTTGAAGATGCTACGAAAAGAGCGTTTCCAACTTTTGTTACACTACTTGGAATAACCACTTTTGTAAGCGAACGACAGCCTCTAAACGCTTTGTCTTGAATTGTGGTTACGCTACTTGGAACAACTACACTATTAAGATTAATGTTACCTGAAAAAGCTCCGCTTCCTATAATCGTAACAGGGTAAGTTATAGAGTTGTAAACTATCGAGCTAGGTATTACTACGTCGCCTGATATATTAGTTCCCACAACTTTTGCATGGTCGTCCTTGATTGCATAGTTTATTCCGTCTATCGTTATACCATACTCGTAACTATAAGAATCGTCAAGTTTATTATTTTCGCAATCCCAAATTACGGCAACAGGGAAATACTGTGAACCATAAGCAGAACATGCTGACCAATAAGAACCTAAACTGATATTCTTAGGTCCATGTATGTAAATCTGTGCTTTTGCATCGTTATAGAATGCAGAATCTCCGATAGATGTTACACTAGCTGGAATATCAACCCTGATCAAATTATTCATATAAGCAAAGGCATAAGATTTAATTTGTTCAAGCGAGCTGTTTTCTTCGTAGGTTACTCTTTCAACGTTATCGCACCCACTAAACGCATAACTGCCTATAATACTAACGCTCTTTGAAATCTTTATTGACTTTAAGCTTTGACATCCATATAAAGCATAACTGTTAATGGTTGTAATAGTATCCGGAATTATAAGATCTTCTAATATTTTGCCGTCTACATACAAGGATGATCTTAGGTGTAATGGATTTGAATAATAGTTACCAAACGTTATTCCCAACCAATTTTCCACACTAGGTATGTATACGTTTTTCAAGTATGTAGCATTTGAAAACGCCGAATTGCCGATATTAGTTATGCTGGACGGAATTGTTATGCTTTCGATGTCGCTCTTATTAAATGCAGAACTACCAATACTCTTTACCCCTTCGGATATTACAACTTCTTTTAAGGTGCTCAAATAGAACGTCCTATTTTTTATTGTTTCAACAGTTGAAGGAATAACAATTCTGGTAGTTAAATTACCATTCAAGTAAATCTTATCAGCATGACACATCGGATTTGAATACTCGTTAGAAAACGAAATATTACACCACGCAACAATATCTTCTATATATAAATCTTGCAAACTTACGCAACCATTAAATGCATAATTTCCTATACTGGTTACGCTGGACGGAATTGCAATATGCTTAAGATTAAAACAGTTACGGAAAGCATTAGCTCCAATACTCTTTATTGTCGAGGGTATTGTTATGCTAAACAGGGTTTTCTTATCCTTAAACACGTCAGCGTTAATGCTAGTTACTGGTAAATCTTTATAAACTGCAGGAATAACCACGTTTTGTGTAGAACCTGTATATTTAGATACAGAATACTCGGATCCATTCAGCTGATACTGCAAACCGTACGTTCCGCCCACCCAATTAGCATAAAGAGTATAATTCTTACACTCGTTAATCTCGGTTACCTTTGTGCCGTTTCCGCTACTTTCGGTATACCATCCATCAAATTCAACATCTTCCATTTTTGCGCTTTTTAACGCTATGGGTAAGTCGGAAAATGTAAATTCCGTAATGTTTTCCGAGCTGTTTTGTCCTCCAACGATAACATAACTAACGTAATACTTAACTTCTTCCCACTTAGCGTAAAGGGTTGTTGTGGGGTTAGAACCCATAGTATAGGGCGCGCAATCTTCGTAAATAACCTCACCGTCTGTCGACGTGCTCCAACCGACAAACTTATATCCGTCTTTTACAAATCCGTTCTTAGAAAGATTTTTGCTATCTCCCTCTTTCATATACATAGATTGTGTTTTTCCGCTCGTTGCGCCGTTTCCGTCAAAGTGAACAACGTTCAACGATGCGTCCGCCCATACTGCGTACAAGGTATACGAGGATTGTGTTCCCATTATGTAGGAAGCTCCGTCGTCATACTCGATCTCGCCGTCAGGAGTTGTAGACCAGCCAAGGAAAATATATCCTGTTCTTGTAAAGCCGTTAGAAGAAAGAGTTTGAGTTGCGTCAGTATGTATTTGCATACTTTCAGTTACGCCGTCCGTTGCGCCGTTTCCGTCAAAGGTAAGAGTGTTAAGATTGGGTGACCATTTTGCATAAAGCACTGTGGTCGTATCTTCTATGTCAAGCACAATGCTATCCACCTTATCTGAGCTACATTCCTCATTTGTATACCAGCAATCGAAATGATAGCCCTCGACAAGGCCTTGTGGCAATACCACTTCAACGAGATTTACACAGCCGTTAAATAAACCGGGATAAATTGCAACAATAGTTTTGGGAAGAACTACTTTTTTAAGGAATGGAAGATAGTTGTTGCTCTGCAAAGAGGTTAAGCCGTCTTCAAACTCAAGCTCGGTAACAGAGGGAACTTCACCACTTTCGGTAGAGCTTGTGATAATTCCCGAGGGAAGTTCTTTACCGCCTGCAACAGTGATCTTTATTCCGTTTCCGCTTACGCCAGAGCCAGCGAAAATATCGCTTTGTATGATTACGTCTTTAGCATAATCAAAATACACGTTTTCAAGCTTTGGAATTGATGCAAACGCATTGTCTTTAATTACTTTTACTCTATCGCTCAAAGTTATGCTAGTAAGGTTTGAACAGCCTGCAAAAGCCGAAGTTTCAAAGCTAAGACCTGCGCCCTCTCCGTCCAAAACTACAACAGTTACAAGACTTGTGCAGTTCTTAAACGCTTCACTTCCGATTATTGTTACACTTACGGGTACTTCTAATCTTTCGAGGCTTACACAATTTTCAAAAGCATTCATACCTATATGTGTTACGGTGTCGGGAATAGTTATACTCTTTACGGTGTTATTATCCTTAAATGCGCCATCCGCAATTTCAGTAACTTTTGTTGAACCGATAGTAGAAGGAATTACTATCTCTTCCTTTATTCCGTCAAAACCTGTTATGATATAGCCGGAACCCGAGCTTTCATACAATAACGTATTGTTTACAACTGTTACGTTACACGTTGCAGTTTTGCCCTTGCTGTCGGTTGCCGTGATAACAGCTTCGCCTTTTAGCACGCCTGCAACGCTACCGTTTTCGTCCACACTTGCAATAGTAGGATCGGACGATTCCCACGTTACATTCACAGAATCGGTTGAGCCTTCATAAAAAGCAATAAGTTGCTCGCTTTTGCCCACCTCTACTACTATGCTGTCGTGCGACAAAACAAGATTTTTATCTGCTTTGGGATTACTTGATCCACAAGCGACTAAAAAAGGAATCATCAGACATACGCTTAAAACTAACGTAAGAATCAATAGTACTCTCTTTTTCATTTTTTCTCTCCTTTACATTCTGATGCGTTTATAAAACGCTTATATGAAAATTATAGCACTTACAAATTTTGCTGTCAAGGCTTTATTAGACACATTTACGCTTATATACTGGTATTATACTATTCATTAAAAGCGTCTAAGATGTGTAATACAACCTTAAAATCATAAGTTTTTAGCAAAAAATAAACACGCATTGCACAAAAAACTACAATACGTGTCTAACTTTTATGTGTTTTTTAATGATTTAGACAGACAAAAGAATAGTTGCTACTATTCCCATTCCTATTCCTACCCATTGCCACCACTTAAGTTTTTCTTTGAAAACAAACAGTGAGAATATGCTTATCGCCATAAGCGTACACACGGATATAACGGGGAATCTGACGGACGCGGGAATAATTTCGGACGTTGCAAGGATGATATTGAACGTATTTATTACAAGATTGCTTACACCCGAAATAATCGGAAAATGCACTGCCTTTTTAAGCATTAGCTTTGTATCTGTTTTATCGCTTCTGATATAATTTATGATAATAACGATAAGAGCAAGAGCGGTTGCGAAAAACATAAACATATCGCCGTGATTACCGCCAAAATCCTTTTGTTGCTGAGCTTGAGAAATTACGCAAGCAGCGTTTCCGACAAATGCAAGCGTCATAAATATCGCCCACTTTATCGTTATTTTTTGTTCACTCTTCTTACCTGTAAATAAGCACAATGCAATAGATACAGCCGTTAGAACTATGCCTATTATTACAAATACGGTCAGCGGTTCACCCCAAAATATCAAGCCCCAAATACCGGACACAACCAAAGACAGGTTGATAAATAAATTTGTAAGCATTATCGGGCCTATTTTGAGCGCAATTATAAGCGCGGAAATTGCTACTGCATACCCTACGGCAAAGATTGCAATATACGGAAAAACCGCTACGTCAAACGAGGGATTTATCGCGTACTTTATTCCCCAGCCCAGCACCACGACTGATACTAAAATCAGGTTATAAAACGCGGATGTGTCCTTTTTTCCGTCCGTTTTACGATTGAAAAAACTTCCGCTTAGAGAATAAATTATATTAAGTACCGTTACCGATATTAGATAAAAATAATCCATTATTTTACTCCGTTAGTTTATCTTTAATTGTTATAAAACAATTAGAACCAAAAGTCAAGCGTTATTTATTACGTTTTCTGTAAACAAGCGGTGAAATATTCATAAATTTTTTAAAAACCGTACAAAAGTGATTTCGGGTAGAAAATCCTGCGTTAAAAGCAATTTCGTCGATAGACAGCTCGGTTTTTTCAAGCCACGTGCAAGCAAGGTTAACTCTCTCGGCAAGAATGAGTTTGTGTAAGGTTATACCCGTACGTTCTTTAAATAAAGATGCAATATACACCGGATGATATCCGAATTTTTTTGCTACATCCTCGTTGCTTTCAATCTCACCGCAGTGTAACTTTACGTAGCGACGGATACGCTCTATCAATCTATCCGAGTCGTTTTCATTCGCTACATCCTTGATAATCTCGATAATAACCTTTTTAAGGAGAGCGGAAATATACGCATTGGCAAGCGCGTCCGCTTTGTTAAAGGCGTGGACTATTTCTAGTAAATCCGCTTTTATACCGCTGTTCTTTATCACGGGTGCAATCTCGATATCCAGCGTTGTTTGATCAAAAAGCAAGCTATCTTCAAACTCGGCAACAGGCGGTGGACAAATGGGTTCCATTCTATGCGCGAAGCTTTGCGTAACATCGAAATTAAGAACTATCACTTTAAGCTTTCCCTTGAAATAATAGTCGGTCTGAGGCGGTAGATACATCACGCTGTCTACCGCTATCTGATGCTCTGAGTTTTTTAGCAATAGCAACCCCTCACCATCTAAAACGTAAAATAATCTATGGTCGTACGCTCTTCTAAAAGACTTACCCTCCAGCACTGAAAGCTGAATTTCCGCTGCGCGTATAAATGGATTACAATTCTGTATATTCATATCTATCCTTTATTTTTTGAACTTTTATATTTGTTTTTTGACTACATTATAACGCGTTTTTATGATAAAATCAACAGTATAAGCAAAGTATTGCAAATTATTCTAAAAAGAGGATACATATCATGATACCAAACAACTTTTACGCTGTGGATGAAAACGGAAACCAGTACGGATTTGACAAGCTTAATATAGATAATTCGATTTTGCTCACCTTAAAAAAAGAAACTATTGTAAAGTGTAAACAAATACGCATTTTATCAGAACTTGGAAGGGCAAAAGCCGGCGAGGACGGATATTGGATTTTACCGCGCAATCTTAATATGATAGGCGATATCCAAACGTTTTTTACTGAAAAAGCCGACTGCAGTCAAGTTTATGGCAATCCCATAATGTCTTGGTACGGCATTAAGAAAAAGGATTTTTGCTGTATTGTACGCGTAGAGCGCAACTACAAGTACAAGTTTGAAGCAAGCGTAAAAGACAACGTTTATACTGTTACTCCGCTATTCGATTTTACTGCAAACGATAAAGTTTATGACGATATAAGAGTAGAGATTGTTGTTTTGCCGTCAGACTCTGATTATAACGATATGGCAAGGGCTGAAAGAGAAATAAGGCTTAAAAGGGGAGAAATTCGTACGCTTAAAGAAAAATGCGCTACGCCTGCTGTTGAGTATGCGCGCAAGTATCCGCTTATACGTATAAGAATGGGTTGGAAGCCCAGCCCTTCGCCTGTTTTTCACCAAACGGAAGAAAACGAACCTGATATGTTCGTAGCTTGCGACTTTAAGCGCGTACAAGATATTGCAAACGAGCTTAAAAGACAGGGCGTTGAGGGGGCAGAGCTTCAGCTTGTGGGCTGGAACAGAAGCGGACATGACGGCAGATTTCCTCAGCTTTTCCCTGCAGACAAAAGATTGGGAGGAAACGAGGGGTTAAAAGAAACTATCGAGCACGTAAAAAAGCTGGGCTACCGTATTTCTACCCACACCAACACTATTGACGCGTACGAAATTGCTGACACTTTTACCTGGGATGATATTGTTGTAAACCGTAACGGAGAATACGAACAAAATGGGCATTACAGTGGCGGATACGCTTACCATGTTTGTCTTGAAAAACAATGGAAAAACACGTTGCGCGACCTGCCTAAGCTTGCCTCGTTTGGCGAGAACGGCTTGCATTTTACCGACGTTATTTCTATCGTTGTTCCCGACGATTGCCATGCGCCCTCACATCCTTCTTCTACCGCCAACGGAATAATTTACGCGCAAAAGATTATCAATTACACAAACGGCTTGTTCGGAGGTTTTTCGTCAGAGGGCTGTATGGACTTTGCTATGAAGTATTTAGACTACGCGCTTTATACTACTTTTGGCTACGCTTTCGGGAAAACAGAAAGACCGCTTGCAAGCAGGTTTTTACCCATTTTCGAGATAACGTATCACGGAACTTTGTTATATAACCCATCTTCCGCCACCGTTAACTTCACTGCTCAGCCACCTAAAGATCACTTGGAATTTATTATGCGCGGTGGTAAGCCATCGATGTATTTTTACTCTAAATTCCGTACCGGCAACGCGCTTAACTGGATGGGCGAAAACGACCTTACGTGCGCAAGCAACGAGGCGCTTTGCTGGAGTGTGTCAAAGATTAAAGAGGCGCTTAACGAATACGCTCCGCTTGCCGATAAACAGCTTTTGTATATTGCAAGATACGACGTTTTAGGCGACGGAATAGAGGTTTGCACGTATGAGGACGGAAGCAGAATAGTCGGTAATTTTAGCAATAAGCATGTTGTTTTTGAGGGTAAGGAGATTGCGCCTTACGGATATATTGAAATTTCCTTATAATGATATTGGGGAAGTGATACTTTCGGGAGAATAGACTCACCTACATCTGTATCGTTTACGGACTAGTTTGTTATAGTGGGCGATTCGTGAATCGGTGGGCAGACCCACTGTCATTATGGTATGGTATATAATCGGGCGATTCGTGAATCGCCCCTACATAATAACAAGCTGTTCTTAATTGTTGTTATCACTCAAAGCACTCATATCGGATGCAACGTCACGTTGGTGCGAAGGCGGTGGGCAGACCCACTGTCATTATGGGGGTTACGTAATAATTCGGGCGATTCGTGAATCGCCCCTACATAATAACAAATTACACTCAATTACTTACTTCACTCAAAGTACAAGATATCGGATGAAACGTCACGTTTCAAAACGTGTCAAATACGAGTTAGAGAAAGAAAAATACCGCGCTTGGACGGGCGCGTACTAAACGTACGTAACCTAGTAGAGAGAACCACTACACACTATTAACGTTAAAAACGTGTCAAATACGAGTTAGAGAAAGAAAAATACCGCGCTTGGACGGGCGCGTACTAAACGTACGTAACCTAGTAGGGAGAACCACTACACACTATTAACGTTTCAAAACGTGTCAAATACGAGTTAGAGAAAGAAAAATACCGCGCTTGGACGGGCGTGTACTATGCGTACACAACCAACAAGAGCGGTATTTTTCTGCACTATAACGATGTATTTCACACGTTTTTTTAGTCTTCTACCCAACCTTCGGGATACGTTACATCAAACCTTTTTGCGATTTCTTTAAGTTGAGGATCAGTGATCCAGCTTTGAATTTCGAAGGGCTTGATTTTAAGATAAATTTCGGCAGCTTTTTCTACGGTTTCGATAAGACCAAAGGCTTCGTCGAGATCGTTACCAGCGCCGTAAAGTCCGTGGTGCGCCCAAACTACAACTCTGAACTTTTGCATTTTTTCGGCGGTTGCAATACCGATTTCGTTAGTACCGCAAATCATCCAAGGAAGAACGCCTACACCGTCGGGAAATACTACCATACACTCGGTGATAGTACGCCACAAAGTACGGGTGAACTCTCTTTCGTCGAGCGAATGAACGAAAGTCATAGAAAGAATATTGATAGGATGCGTATGCATAATAACGCGGTTGTTGGGGTTTACCTTAAGTCTTTCGATATGGCTCATAAGGTGAGCGGGAAGCTCGCTGGTGAACTTGCCTCCGTCCTTATATCCCCACAAAAGCTCTGCGGTTTCGCCGTCTTTAGCCACCTTGAAAATTCCCACGTTGGTTTCAGGATCGCCTTGCGCGTTTTTGAAGTATTTTCCCGTACCCGTTACGATGAAAATCTTACCAACAAGCGAGGGTGCGTAAAATCCCATAGGGATAGTGCGAAGTACGTTGTTAATGTCAAGATATTCTTTTACTTCCTCTTCTTCGAGCATAACCGAAAGGTTTCCGCCGTTTCTTTCGTCCCAGCCAAGTCGGTACATATTGGCAAGGGTTGAGGTAAAGTCTGTTAAAAATTTTGCTTCAAATATATTTTTCATTGTTGTTTTCTCCTTTTTGTTTTTTGATATTTTGCGAACGCTTTTTTTGATTAACGTTTAAGTAAAACCTCTTTTTCGTACTGTTTTACGGCTTTTATCCACTCGGTAGAGGGCACGTTTTGACGCTTAAGGTACTCGTCCCAAATCTCGCCAAAGGGCGCGGTTTTAAGTTCTTCGGTAATTTGCATTACGTACGTAAAATCGTTTTCGTTTTGCGCCTTTTTAAGCTCGTCCCAAGGTGTGAGAAGCGCCATAAGGAGCGCTTTTTGCATATTTCTTGCGCCTGTTACCCAAGCGGATATTCTGTTAATGCTTGCGTCAAAGTAGTCAAGACCGATAAGAACTCTACTCTCTTGTCCGTCGCGAACAATTTCCTTTGCAATCTCTTTAAGCTCGTCGTCAAGAAGTACTACGTGGTCGCTATCCCAACGCACGGGCTTTGTTACGTGAAGCGCAACGTATGGACAGAACAGCAAGAGTGAAGAAATCTTGTCGGACGCGTTCTCGGTGGGGTGGAAGTGTCCGTTGTCGAGCAAGCAACACTTACCGTTTGCCATTGCGTAATTCATATAAAACTCCGCGCTTCCTACCGTATAGCTTTCCAGTCCTATACCGAAAACCTTGCTTTCTAAGCTGTCTACAACGTACTTACTGTCGTACTCAACCTCGAAAATCTCGTCCAAGCTCTTTTTAAGTCTAGCTCGTGGCGCAAGGCGGTCGGCAGGATTATTCTTGTATCCGTCTGGAATCCAAATATTATGCAAACACGTTGAGCCCAGTTCTTTACCGAAATACTCGGCAATCTTTCTGCACTGCTTTGCGTGTCTTACCCAGTACGCTCTTGTTTCTTCGTCGGGCGAAGAAAGGGTAAGTCCGTCTTTCACTTTTGCGTGAGAAAAGAAGGTGGGGTTAAAATCAAGTCCGTAGCCGTGCTCTTTTGCCCAGCTTACCCAATACTCGAAATCCTCAGGCTCGATAGCATCTCTATCACGCTTAGCATCAGATACAGCGTAAGACGCGTGTAGGTTTACTCTCTTTTTGCCGGGGATAAGCGAGAACACAAAATCGAGATCCGCTTTAAGCTCGTCGGGAGTCGTTGCTTTTCCGGGATAGTTACCCGTTGTCTGTATTCCGCCGTCAAGCGCGCCGGTGCTGTCAAAGCCAATTACGTCGTCACCCTGCCAACAATGCAAGGAAACGGGAATATTAGCAACTCTACTAAGTGCTTCTTCTACGTCTACGCCAAACTCGGCATACTTTGCTTTTGCCTCTTGAAAACTCATTTATTTATTCTCCTTTTACTATTTTCTTATAAATTGAATACTTCTCTTTCCACTCGTCGGTATTTTCGGGGGTTACCTCATAAATATCGGGGGAAAGTTTGAGCATTTCTCTTGCTTGAGTGATGTTGTAAATCTTTTTAAGCGCAATCATTTGAAGCGCGATGTTTCCGCTTGCAGTAGCCTCCACCGGTCCGCAAATCACGCGTACGTTACACGCTGAAGCTGACATTTTGCACAAAAGCTTGGCTTGAATACCGCCTCCAAAAATATGCAATGCGGAGAAATTTTTGCCCGTAAGCTCCTTTAGTCCGTCCATCATAAGCGCATACTTTAACGCTAAGCTTTCGTAGATACAGCGAATCTTTTCACCGTCAGTTTCAAGCGGTTCTTGACCTGTTTTTGCAAGGTATTCGTCCACGCGCGCAAGCATATCACCGGGAAGCTCGAAAAGCTTGTCGTCAACGTTGATAAAACAATTCTTAGAGGAAGACGAGAGCGCCATTTGCTCCATTTCGCCAAAGCCTATATTTTTGCCCTGCTCTTCGTACGTTGCCTTGGTTTGCTGAAGAATCCATAATCCCATAATATTTTTAAGAAATCTTACGGTTTTGTTTACGCCTATCTCGTTTGTAAAATCATTCTCGTGCGCTTTTGCAGAAGCGTTAGGTTTGTCAAGCTCGGTTCCAAGAAGCGACCACGTTCCACTGCTTATGTACGCAAAATCTTTGTCAGTACAAGGCACGGAAGCTACTGCTGACGCTGTGTCGTGAGAACATACCGCAACTACGTTAACCTTTCCTGCGCCTGTTTCTTTTGCTATCTCGTCAAGAAGCGGTCCGTACGTTTCACCCGGTTCTATCATAGGCGCAAACACGTTTTTTAGACCAAGCTTATCCATAAGTTCAAGGTCAATCTTGCCGTCCTTTACGGATAAAAGGTTGGTGGTAGACGCCTCGGTGCGCTCTGTTCTCATAACGCCTGTAAGAAGGTATGCAATAAGGTCGGGCATAAGTAAAATTCTATCAGTTTTTGCCCAAAGCTCAGGCTCTTTGATTTTGAGCTTGTACAGCTGATAAATGGTGTTAAAACGCATCATTTGAATACCAGTACGCTCGTAAATCTCTTTTGCGCTTACTATTTTATAAACCTCTTCGGGAACTCCTTCCGTTCCCTCGTCGCGGTAGTGGTATGGCTGAGTAATAAGGTTGCCGTCCTTGTCAATCATTCCAAAGTCAACACCCCAAGTATCAATACCAATAGAGAGAATTTTGTACTTTTGCGCCGATTTTTTTATGCCGAGCTTGATGTTGTTAAATAAGTCCTCAATATCCCATTTCAAGCTTCCGTTTACGCGCTTGGGCGCATTTTTGAAACGGTGCATTTCTTCGTATACTATTCTTCCCTCTTGTATCGAGCCTGCCATAACTCGTCCGCTAGACGCGCCTAAGTCTACTGCTAATACTCTTTCTTCCATATTTGCTCCTTTTATATTTTTTTTATTGTTTTTTAACCCTTATAAGGTCGCCACTTGCTTGCAAGGGGAGTTGTCGATAAAGGGATTGTATATTTCGGGCGATTCGTGAATCGCCCCTACATAAGAACGAACTGTTCTTAATTGTTGTATTGCTCAAAGCACAACATATCGGATCCAACGTCCACGTTGGTGCGCAAGCGCACTCCCAATATTTTGTTTTCCTTTTCGATAGCTGTTATTAATGCGCCTTTAATTTTACGCGCAAGTTTAATTATTTTTCATAGTATACTATATATATTATATTTTGTAAAGAAATGATTGAAAGATTGACAAATTTTCTTTTGTATGATAAAATTCAATCAAAACCAGTCAAAAGTGAGCACAAAATTATGAGATTTGAGCGACAAGAAAAAATTATGGAATTATTGCGCGAAAGCAAAAGCGCAAGTATTATTAAGATAGCAAAGCGCACAGGCGCATCGGAAGCGACGGTAAGAAGAGATTTATCTGCGCTTGAAAAGCAGGGGTTATTACGCAGAACACACGGTGGCGCGGTTATATTTGAAAGCAGTAATGACGAAACCAGCGCGCTTGTAAGAATGACGCAAAGCAAAGATAAAAAGGAAAAAATTGCTACGCTGGCGCTTAGCGTTATAAAAGAAGGTAAAACTTTCTTTTTCGACAGCTCATCCACCGTTTGCTCGCTTGCAAAAATTTTTAACCTAAAATACAAGACGGTTGTAACAACAGGGCTTAACTGCGCGCTGACGCTTTCGGAAAAGGAAGACCTGAACGTTATAATCCCAGGCGGAAACGTTATGTTTAATTCCAATAGCATACTAGGCTCGCTAACCTTAAAAAACCTTACTCAATACAACTCGGATATTGCGGTTTTTTCGTGCGCTGGAATATGCGGAAATTTGGTTACCGAAGCAACGTTTGAGCAAAGCGAGCTTAAAAAGCTTGCGCATGCAAACTCCAGCGTGAGGGTATTACTTGTAGACAGTAGCAAATTTGATAAAAAGCTCCCCTTTACCTTTGGAAAAACTGACGACTTTGATTATATCATAACCGACTGCCGTCCACCGTACTCCACTATTGAAAGCACAGAAAAGGCTAAGATTATATACTAAAAAAATACCACCTCGCATCTAATTTGCCGAGGTGGTTTGTTTTTTAGTTGGACGTTATGTATTCGCTTAGCTTTTCCTTAAATTCTTTATCGGTTATCATTCCGTTTAAGTATAACTCTTTTAGTTTGTCTAAGTCCTGATCATTTTCGATTTTTCCTATCGTTATAGCTTCTATTTTTTCAGGCATGCTATTCTCAGAATTCAAGATTTCGTTTCGTATTTTCATTATCTCGTAAGCATTAGTTACTATCAATTTGCCAAAAACACTAACAGTACAAGCCATTACAAAAAAGATAAACGCAACACCCATTCCGATATACAACGCGTACGTAAGCGTGGTGGATATGGCAATTATAGCGCCAGTTAAATAAGAGGCGACTACTAAAAAATATAAAATTACCATAAAAACGCCATATAACGTTTTGGCTGTTTTATAATGCTTAGCGTAATCCATAAATTTCTCCTTGAAGTAGGTTAGTTTGCTTGTTTATAAAAGTGGGATTTTCCCTAAATAGATAATATCGGTTCGAGCAGCGGCTTCGCCCTCGGCTAGAACGAACGCCTTTTTAGACACTATTCCACCTGCTTCTTTTACCAATGTTTCTAGTCCCATTACAGATCCGCCAGTCGAAATTACGTCATCAACTATCGCTACTTTTTTGCCTTTCAGGATATTTACGTCATGGGCGGAAAGATAGAGCGTTTGAATAGAGCCTGTCGTTATGGATTTTACGGACGAAGAAATTCCGTCTTTCATATACAGTTTATGCGATTTTCTTGCAACGGCATAGAACTTATGTCCAAGCTCGCGAGCAACCACGTGGGTAAGCTGAAGTCCTTTACTTTCAGCAGTGATAAGAACTTCGATATCGGTATTTTTAAGGATTTCGGCAATTTTTTTACCGCAATACTCGGTAAGATCGCTGTTACCGTGAAGATTAAAAAATGCGATTTTAAGCTCGTTAGAAAGAGGAATAACAGGCAAGTCTTCCTTTCTGCCTGCAATGTCTACGCTGTAAAATTCGTTGTTCATACATTTTCTCCTTATAAAATTAGGTTATTACGTTTTTAGTATACTACTTTTTGCTATTTTGTGTCAAGAGAAAATTTTAATTTAGTAATTATATTAAAAGTAATACTTTTACCGTTGACAAAAAGTAGAATTTTAGTGTATAATACATTAGTTACGATTACATAACGAAAGGAGAAAGGTAAGGTGTACGATATTGCCGATAAAATTATCAATTTAAGGCTCAACACCAGAAGAGTCTGTATGTGCGAGGGCGAAAAGAACAAAAAAAGTACGATCACCCTCAAAACCAAAGTACTTTTTCTGATTGCTCAGGGCAACGGCACTAAGGATATTATTTTATCCTTGGGTATCGCCAAAACCAACCTTGCGCTTCTTACTTCTTCGCTCTCTGATGAGGGGCTGATAGTCAAAAAACAAAAAGCTGACGACAAAAGAGAAAAGTCCTACGCTCTTACCGAAAAGGGCAAACAACACCTCGCTTCCGTGCGCGAAAGAATTAACCTCGCGTTTAAGACGGTTATTACTAACGACGAGGAGTTTGAGGACGCCGAGCAAAAGATTGACGCTGTGCTTGATCTTATGTCGTTCATCGGTTACTGATTGGAGAAAATATTATGTTGGAAATTATTAACAGCGATCTCGAATCCGCTATGCGCCACGATGCGGCGGCGAGAAATAAGTTTGAAGTACTGCTTACGTATTCGGGCTTTCACGCTATTACAATGCACCGCCTTGCGCACTTTTTGCACGTGCATAACTACAAGCTTTTGGCGCGTATTATCAGCCAGCTTACAAAGTTTTTTACAGGCATCGAAATTCACCCAGGCGCGCAAATTGGTAAGGGCGTGTTTATAGACCACGGCGAGGGCGTCGTAATAGGCGAAACTGCGGTTGTGGGAAATAACGTGGTTATTTATCAGGGCGTAACTTTGGGCGGTACTGGTAAAGATAAAGGCAAACGTCACCCCACTATTGGCGACAACGTTATGATAAGCGCGGGCGCAAAGGTTTTAGGCCCGTTCGTGGTAGGGAATAACGCTAAAATCGGAGCGGGCTCGATTGTATTAAAACCTGTTCCACCAAACGCTACCGTTGTTGGTGTTCCTGGGCGCGTGGTACGAATTAAGGGCGTACGTGTTGACGATTTGGATCAAACTTTACCCGATCCCGTAACAAACGATATTGCTATGCTCAAACAAGAAATTGAAAAGCTTAACGAAAAAATCGAGAAGCTGGAACAAGAAAAAAAGAACTAAAAATATTAAAAGGCTTAGTTGCGAGGTGCGATGGCGCACTCCCATTATAAAGAGCCAACAAAACTTTATTTATTAACTTTACTACAAGCACTATTAAAAGGCTTAGTTGCGAAGTGCGATGGCGCACTCCCATTATAAAGAGCCAACAAAACTTTATTTATTAACTTTACTACAAGCACTATTAAAAGACTTTGTCAAGGAAACCGCTGATTTTACGACGACCTAGAAAAATTTACGGTTTACGATGAGATGCGACACAAATAAGACTTTATTTATTAACTTTACTACAAGCACTATTAAAAGGCTTAGTTGCGAGCAGGTCAAGGAAACCGCTGATTTTACGACGGGAGCGTACTAAGACGTACGTGACCTAGAAAAATTTGCGGTTTGCGATGAGATGCGACGCAAATAAGACTTTTAAAAATAAGGAGAATTTTTTATGCTAAAAATCTTTAACACCCTTTCTAGAGAAAAAGAAGAATTCAAACCGGTGGGAAAAGCTGTTACGATGTATTCATGCGGACCTACCGTTTATAACTATGCACATATAGGAAATCTTCGTACCTACGTTTTTATGGACGAGGTCAGACGCGTTCTTAAGTATAACGGATATAAGCTTAAGGGCGTTATGAATATCACGGACGTTGGACACCTTCTTTCCGATGGAGATGAGGGCGAAGACAAAATGCAAAAGGCAAGCAGAGAGCAAAAGAAAACGCCTTGGGAAATCGCGGAATACTACACCTCGGTTTTCTTTGAGGATATTGCTCAGCTTAACATTGGCAAACCCGAAATTATTGCAAAAGCTACCGATCATATTGACGATATGATAAAGTACGTTGAAGCGCTTATCGAAAAGGGCTTTGCTTATGAAACAAGTGACGGTATTTACTTTGATATCGGTAAATTCCCCGACTATGGCAAGCTTTCACGCCTTTCTCTTGACGACCAGATTGCAGGCGCAAGAGTTGAGGTAAACAGCGAAAAAAGACACCCTGCGGATTTTGCGCTTTGGAAAAAGGCTGCGCCCGAGCATATTATGCAATGGCAATCGCCTTGGGGCATGGGCTTCCCCGGTTGGCACATCGAGTGTTCCACTATGAGCAGAAAGTACTTAGGCTCGCTTATTGATATTCACTCGGGCGGTGTAGATCATATTCCCGTTCACCACGAAAACGAAATCGCGCAAAGCGAGGCACTTGAGGGGGCTAAGACCGTAAACACTTGGATGCACGGCGAGTTTATGCTCGTAAACGGCGGAAAAATGAGTAAGTCGCTTGGCAACACCTACACTATCGCTCAGCTTAAGGAAAAGGGATTTGATCCGCTTTCGTTCAGATATTTCTGCTTGAACACGCATTACAGAAAGAAGCTTAACTTCACTTTTGAGTCGTTAGAGGCTAGCCAAACCGCTTACAGAAGATTACTTTCGTTGCTTGGTTCGCACAAAAAAAGTACGCAAAACACGGATACGTGTGTGCTTGATAAGTACAAAGCCGAATTTTTAGAGGCTATTAACGACGATATAAATCTTCCGCTCGCTATGGGCGTACTTTGGACTATGGTTAAGGAAAAACCCAGCAAGGATATCTTTGCTCTTGCTCTCGAGTTTGATAAGGTTTTCGGACTTAATCTTAAGGATGCTAAGGAAGAAGAAAAGAAGGAAGAAACTGCAATAGACGTTCCCGACGATATCAAGGCAATAGCCGAAGAAAGATGGGAAGCTAGAAAGAACAAGGACTGGGCAAAGAGCGACGAGCTTAGAGCTGTTCTTGCGCAAAAAGGCTACGTTGTAGTTGACAGTAAAGAAGGCTACACTATTAAGCTTGGCTAGAAAAATTAAAATAAGCAGTTATGAAAAATCGTAACTGCTTGTTTTTTTCAACTAGTTAGCAAAGCATCTTCGTTCCGATTCGCTTGCTCGCAATGACGGGGAGAATTTTTATCCAATCCTTCCGTCGACTACGTCGCCACCTTCCTTTGCAAGGACGACTTTATGAGGATGATTAGTGGGGAATTTAGTGAGATTGCTTCGCTATCGCTCGCAATGACGTCGGAGGAAGAATTAGCGGTGGTTGTACCTCATTTAGTCGTACGGGCGATTCGTGAATCGCCCCTACAAATAGAGTAACTAACGACAATTGATTGTTTGATACGTTAAAGAACAAAAATCGGGAGTGCGCCTTCGTTCCGTCTACGTTTGTCATTTCTAGCGTCAGTCGAGATTTCATAACATCTTTTTGAGTTCTCTGTACGCGCTGTCGCTTGGTCGAGATAACAGGACGTAAGATGGAATTACATATCGGGGTGTGCGCATTTACACCGTCTAAGTTGCTTCGCACTTGCTATAAGGAATAAAGAAAATGTTAGATAGAGTTTACGTTGAAATTACAAATATTTGCAATCTTGATTGCTCGTTTTGTCCAAAAACTGCGCGAAAGCCAAGACTAATGAACGAGGACGAGTTTGAAAGTATTTGCAAAAAGATTGAGGGTAAGACAAAGTTTGTGTACCTGCACGTTATGGGAGAGCCGTTGCTTCATCCCTCTCTTTCCTCGTTCTTAAGTATTGCTGAAAAGCACTCGCTTAAAGTGTGCATTACCACAAACGGAACGCTACTTGAAAAAACGCAAAGTATTATTACTAAGCACGCAAAAACCATTCACAGAGTGAGCATTTCGCTTCACTGCGTAGAGGGAAACAACAAGGGCATTTGCTTGAAAAACTACCTTACGTATTGTACTAACTTTGCAAAATCAGTTTCCTCGCTCGGTATTTATTGCGTGTTCAGGCTGTGGAATTTAGACAGCAATGAAAGCGCGGGCAAGAACTCCTTAAATAGCGAAATTACTCAGTTTTTACACTCTGAATTTAGCGAAGATTGGGAGAAGCGTTGGTCGGGATACAGACTTGCTAAAAACGTATTTTTAGAGTACGCAGGCGTATTTGTTTGGCCTAAAAACAGCGAGCTGGAGCCTGAGGACGACGGATACTGTCATGGGCTTGTAGACCAGATTGCAATACTTTGCGATGGCTCGGTTGTTCCGTGCTGTTTGGATAGCGAGGGCAAAATCACGCTTGGAAATATTTTTGAAAGCACACTAGAAGAAATATTATCTTCGCCACTTGCTACATCCATAATAAAAGGCTTTAAGGAAAGAAAGATGTTCCATCCGCTTTGTAAAAAATGCTCGTACGCAAGAAGATTTAGATAGAAAGGATACTAAAGTTAACATAAAAAGCTGTTGATCACAACAGCTTTTTATGTTTAACTAGTTTATTTTATTGAGCTAACAGATATCTCAACTGTTCCAAGAGTCCAATCATCAGCCCCATCTCCTTCATGATCATAACGAACTAATATTGCCCCATCATTATTTATAGCATCAATTGATACGGTAAATTCATAACTTCTAGAACCCCAGCTGGTATTCCAATGAGAATCCTTTTTTGTATATATTTTATTTCTATTAAAATCATAGATTTCCATATACCAATCAGCCTTAAACCAATCTCCACCATTAAATTTTCCATTAATAATCATATTAATTTTAATTTGAGTATATCCTGCCGATTTAAGAGCATTCCTATCTAATCCTAAATTATACCATTCATTATACCCATTTATTCCTATATAAATATCCCTTGAATACAAACCAGTCGATGCTGTTGTTTTCACATTCCATTTTGAATAAATCGTGGTATTTGCCTCTATTTTATACCCAGAAGATATTTTAGTATTAAATGTTGACTCTTTATACCAACCGCTAAACTCCCAACCTATTACATTAGCATTTTGGGGCAAATTGTCTATTGAAATATTATTCTTTACAAGCAAACTAGATACACTGATTCCACTATCTATTGTTAATGATCCATTATAATCTAAAGTTAAATGATCACTATCGATTCCTGCTCTTGCAATTCTATAAACGCTATCTTCAGAACCCTTTATTTCAAGAGAGCCTTCGCCTGTGATTGTTACATTTTTATGCATTCCGATAGGTGATCCGCCCTTTGTTCCTACGCTAATAAATTTATTAGTGCCGATAAAGTCTAAAGTAAGCTTCATGCCTACGTCTTTATGCTCTTCTCCATACCAAGAGTCTATTATTGCTTCGTGCTGATCACATGCGGATTGAACGTGCATATTCTTAAAGTGGATGGTTAGTTCTTGGTTAGTTTCATATCCAACAGTGAAAATATACAATTCTTGATATATAACGTTGGGGTTGCCTATAAAGTACACGTCGGTAATACCTACCATAATATCCTGATTACCGTTGATACGTCCGTTTTGATTTGTAATATTATTTGCTATTGCTTCACGATAATTTATCGTAGGATTAGTTATTCCGCTCCAATCTACTACAATTTTTACATCTTTCCACTCAGACACTTTAGAAGTTAGGTACTCAGGCTTAAACTGAGGTGTATTATAGATATTATTGTAAACAACATACCTATTATTATAATTGTCGGAAACAACTGAATTGTTTACTACATTAGCTTTTCCGATAGTGTACGGATCTATTTCCCAAATAGCATACAGTGTAATCATATCATTCTTAAATTGATTTACGTCAACAGTTTTTATATCAAACACTGTGGTACTATCACTCTTTAACGCCCAGCCCTTAAACGTATAGCCTGTAAACTCAACTTTTGTTGTTGTATAGCTAATATTTGCACCATACGTCCAACTCGTATCGGACACGCTCTGAGTCTTCTCGCCTGCTAATGCGTAAGTAGGAGCATTTATATTGTAATGTATAGTGTATTTTTTAGTGCTGAATTTTGCATAAAGCGTTATATTATCTGTGATTACCGTTTGCGAATCAGCTTTATTTGTAAATTTTGAATCTAAATACCAGCCTTTAAACGTATGTCCTGTTTTGAATGCTGTTGTGGGAAGCTTGTTACCAATTGCTGTATTGTACGTTACGTTAACAGGATCTATTGCCGTTCCACCGTTTACGTTAAACGTTACAGTATATTTATTAATTTCCCACTTTGCATAAATGGTAATAGATGCGGTTATTATTGTTGCACTCGTTACTTCTGTCTTAAAGCTGCTTTCTAAATACCAGCCTTTAAACGTATGTCCTGTTTTGAATGCTGTTGTGGGAAGCTTGTTACCAATTGCTGTATTGTACGTTACGTTAACAGGATCTATTGCCGTTCCACCGTTTACGTTAAACGTTACAGTATATTTATTAATTTCCCACTTTGCATAAATGATAATAGAATCGGTTATTATTGTTGCACTTGTTACTTCTGTCCTAAAGCTGTTTTCTAAATACCAGCCTTTAAACGTATGTCCTGTTTTGAATGCTGTTGTGGGAAGCTTGTTACCAATTGCTGTATTATACGTTACGTTAACAGGATCTATTGCCGTTCCACCGTTTACGTTAAACGTTACAGTATAAAGGTTTTCACCCCATTTTGCATAAAGTGTAATATTATCGGTTATTACGTCAATATTAAAGTTAAAAAACTTAGTGCAAGCCGAATCGGTATACCATCCATCGAGAGTAGCACCTGTTTTTGTTGTTGTAGGCTTTTCGATTAATGATTTGTAAGCAACAGTTTGATTTTTCACTGCACTACCGCCATTTGTTACAAACTTTACTGTAAAATATTTTATGTCATACTTAACATAAATTTCTGTGTTTTTTGTAAGTAAAGAACTAAAATCAAAGCTTTGCATACAGCTTTCATCTTTATAATAACCATTAAAATTATATCCCTCAATTAGAGGATCTTGAGTAAGCTCTGATACTGCAGTGTTATACTTTACGGTAGTTTGGTAAATTACAGAAGAATCAACGCTACTAATAAATTTAACTGTTACGTCTTTATTCCACTTAACATAAATTGTCTGATCTTTTGTTATATTCTTCGTAAAATCATACGCTTGTGTCATTTCCTTATTAGCGTAATATCCACCAAACGAATATCCCTCAACTTCGGGCATTATAGGCTGAGAATAAACGCCGTTATAAACAACACTGTCATTAAGCATAGTGCAACCATCCACACTATGAACAAATGTTATAGTTGGATTTTTATACCACTTCACGTAAATGTACGTATCTTTCTTTATTATCCGCGTAAAATCGAATGGAGTTACCATTTCGATATCAGAATACCAACCACCAAACGTATAACCTTCTATTGTCGGAGTTCCTGGCTGAGCATAAGACGTTCCTGAACGTACTGCATCTTCCACAAGTTCACAACCTGGAACTTCATGCACAAATCTAATTTTAGGGAAATAAACTGCCCATCTTGCATAAAGCGTAAGATTGTCTTTAATTGTATCTGTAATAAAATCAAACTTTGTATTTTCTTCAAAATTATCTGAAGTATACCAACCTTTAAATTCGTAATCTTCAAGCACTGGAGGAGTAGGTTCTAAAATTCTATCACCATCCTTAACGTTTCTTAAAGACGGAACACTTGTTCCTGGGGAGCTGTTAAAATCAACAGTATATGTCTTTATAACTCTCACACTAATCTGCTTTCTTACGCTACCTGCCGAAAGCACAAGATTATACACTTTAATATCTCTAGGAATATTAGCATCTATCTGAAGCTTAAGTCCGTTATTGTTAATTATTCGAGCATAATCGCTTGTACTAGTTAAGCTTGCATTTTTTGTGTATCCTACTGCTTGTTCTGGCAATACACTGAATGCAATATCATTATCAGTTCCTGCATACACCTCAAACTCTCCGTCCGACTCTAAAACACCGTTAATACGCACGTTCTCTATTGATTCGGGCACAATAATCTCTGGGAGCCCTGCACTTTTCATAAGCTCGTTATACTCATCCATTCCATAACGCATAAAATATGCCTGAAGCTGTTCGGATCTATTTCCACTTACAACCTGTCCATTATCGTCTTCCCAGCTATATGTACGTGTATCTAATGAAGAATCTATAAGCTCCCAAAGAGGAATAAGAGAACCTGTATCCTTAATTCCCATAAGTGATGCATGTTCATCTAGGGACTTTTCCCAATCCTTATAATTGGCTGGAATATCGGCATCGGACAACATTCCAAAATCTCCGCCACCGATTACTTCTAACGTATTCTTAATAAAAATATTCTGACTAGAAGCTTCATTTTTATATCCACCACTTACGTCAACGTTTACACCTGTCTTAAACGCTCTGACTTCTGTTGAAACTTTTCCGCTTATATCGTGATACGATTTCTCTTCCTCGGAAGAATAAAGATAATAAGAGTTGATTTTTCCACCCATTACCGCACTTGTTATAAAATGCGTACCGTATCTGTCAAAGAAAGTTGCAGGCTCCATATCCGAATATAAATCCTGCTTAAAGCTATCGCTAACAATTGTTTTATACGTATTTAAATCACTTTGAAGTACTATGTAAAACTTTTGATTATAAAAAGATATAACGTGGAAATACTTGGACTTAGCATTTTCCACTCCGCCAGAATACTTTGCAGAAACATCAACACTACCACCTACTCTCTTTCCACCCCAGCTAACGTTAACATTCGCATTTGCATTCCAAGAAGCCATAAACGTTTCCATATCTTTGCTTTGAACTTCTTCTACATAAGACTGCTTTGAATCAACCTTAAGCAAACGTTGATTCATAAGTTCGTCAGTTTTAAAAATCGGAAATGACGTTTTTACGTATTTATCTGAAAATACCGCCGAATTTATTACGTCAAATCCATAACCTAAAAAGGACTCTTTTTTGGTTAACTCATCAAACTGTCCGTAATAATCGTTTTGAGTTGTTCCTCCCTCTTCAAACGTAACGCTAAGAGAGGCGGACCATGCTGACGACTCGTATAGAACTCCATCACCGTTTGCTTTTACCTTAAACACATGCGTTCCATCCGTCATTGTCGGTAATGGATACATTGTATCCTCACAATAATATTCCTTATTATCTATGCTTACAGTATATTTAGAAGCATATTCAACCGGATTCCAACAAAGATTGTTACCTTCCATTCTAACCTCTGCCGGCGATTCCAACGTTTTTGTTGTTGACGTTATATCTTCTTTATCGCAAGCAATAAAGAAAATTCCAACAACTGATACCGTAAAAATGGTAAGAATAATCAATAAAATCTTCTTAATGTGTGTCATTTTATACCTCCATCTAAAGTTAATAGATTTATCAACCTTATTTATAATAAATTATAAGGCACATTGTGCCTTTTGTCAAGCAAAAATTGCACAATGTGCTATCATGTAATTATGATAAAGATTGAAGATATACAAAAAAGGTTGCGAGAAGCAATAGAATATGGGGAATTATCTCAAAAAGAGATTGCTGAAAAGTTAGGGATTAATCCATCAACTGTCAGTAAATATATGAGATTAGATAAATATCCAGCACTTGATACGTTTGCAAATTTATGTCAAATACTTGATATTTCTGCCGACGAGATTTTAGGTTTAAAATAAAAGAAAACAGCAAGTCCAAATTTGTGAAATTTGCTGTTTTGTTATTTAGGTATTAGAGTTTGCTTCGCTTTTGCTCGCAATGACATAAGAGGATGATTTGTTATTGTAGGGAATGCTATTAAAAGTTTTTTTACGCTTGGAACGTGCCGTCTTGAAGGGCGTCGAGCATAATTTCGGCGCTTTTTACGTTTGTTGCAAGAGGAATGTTCTGAACGTCGCAAAGACGCAAAAGAGCAGATACGTCAGGCTCGTGAGGCTGAGCGGTCAGGGGATCGCGGAGGAAGATAACAAGGTCGAGCTTTCCCTCTGCAATCATAGAGCCTATTTGTTGGTCGCCACCAAGCGGACCGCTTTTCATACGTGTAATTTTAAGTCCTGTTTCGCCCATAACGAGAGTGCCTGTTGTTCCCGTTGCACAAAGGTCGTGAGGAGCTAAAGTTTCTTTATACTTGATAGCGAGCGCTATCATATCGTTTTTCTTTTTGTCGTGCGCAATAAGTGCAATTTTCATAGTTATATCTCCTTTATTTCTTAGTATCTTTCGCATTTATTATACCATAAAATATGCGTTATGTCCATAAAAAAAACTACGCCTCTCAAACTTTTTTAAGATGCGTAGTTTTAATTTTTTTACTTAGTAAGCTTTGCGAACAAGTCTGCAAACAATTCGTTACGCTTGATATACCAGATATACTTACTGAAATGGTTATCAGCCGAGAATGAATACTTATCGTCATACTCGGGAATCGGGCAACGAATAACGCGCTCGTTCATAAATCTGAAGTTGTCGTTAAGAAGCCAAGCAACTGCGGTAACGTCCCAAATAGGCTTAGCCCAAGGTTTGCCAGGTTGCCATCTCTCTTCGTAAGCAATGGTGTTTCTTGCAAGATAGTCTGCAAGGGGATTTTTGCCCACAAGATATTTTTCAAGCTCGGGTTGAGAAATAGAGAATGCAGATACGCAACCCATACAGGGAAGCTGAACGAAAGGCACTTTGCTAAGCATTACTACACGCGCTGCCGCAACGTCCTGGAACATATTAAATTCTCTGGTATTAGGCCACTCTAAAGTATGTCCACCAAGCCAAACAACGACGATTTTGTCAATAATAGACTTATCCATAAGTATTGCGGACGCTACGTTTGTGATTGCGCCGATTGCAACAACGTATAAGGGATTTTCTCTAGTATATCCGCTAGCAAGCTTTACTAAATGTCTTGCAGCCTCGCTTTCTACGAACGTTTTTTCGTCGGGAAGATAAGCAGTAGAACCCTTGTAAACGTTTGCCTTTACGTCTTCTCTTTCGCAAAGAGTAAGAATTTTCATAAGCTCGTTATAGCTCTTTTCCATGCCGTCTGCAGGGCCTGTGGATTTATCGTTAAAAAATGGCGCAGCGTAGATTGCTTTGCAGTTAAGTTTATCGTCAGAACGCAACATATACGCTACTGCGAACTGGTCGTCTATTTCGTTATAAGTATCAGTATCAAGAACCACGTCAACTTTGCCAGTGGGAACTTCTAAAGCCTTAATCATTTCGATATCTGTCATTTTTACATACTCTCCATTAAGTAATACACTTAGTATACACCCAAAAGCTAATTAATGCAATAGATTTTTTTACATTTTGTGATATTTTTTTTGTATTCTATGGCTTTTTGTCGCAATATGTGATATAATGTATGAAAATACGACCTACAAAATTGGAGAAAGGCTATGGACAACATTATTCTAAGCTCATATACTGCAAAACGCGCAAAAGATACGACTATTTCGTCGCACATTCATAACACCAACGAATTTGTTTTTTACAATTCGTGCGCAGGTTATTCAGTTATTGGCGGACAAACTTTTGAAATTAAGCCAAACACTTTTGCTATAATTCCTGCAAGAGTTCCGCACTACGAAATTCACAACAAGGAAGGCACACTCTTTTATACCAGCTTTTATTGCGACGATCTTCCCCTCCCTGCTGGCGTTTACGACGACGATTTTTCGGGCAACTTCAAAAATCTGGCACATCAAATTTGGGAAGAATTTCAGGGTAATTACGAAGAAAAGAAATTAATGCTTTCTATTTTAGGTCAGCAATTCTTGCTTATGCTACGCCGTAAAGCAAACGAGCCGTCGCAACAACCTAAAGATTTATCTTTTGCAAAACGCTTCATAGAGGAAAATTACCACTCTAAAATCAAGTTTATTGAACTTGCCGAAAATTGCGGATACGGCTATGACTATTTCCGTCATAGATTTAAGATGATTTATGGAGTTTCTCCCCAACAGCACCTCATAAATATACGTCTAGACACCGCGAAAAAGATTTTAGAAACATCGTCAATGAACTGTACCGAAACTGCCTTTTCGTGCGGTTTTTCGGACTCAGCACAATTTTCTACTATGTATAAAAAACGCTTTGGCGTTGCTCCTAAAAAGGATAAAAACCAAACAGAACAATAAGAAAAATAGACAATATATTGTATTATTTAGGTCAATTCGTGTAAAAAGACGGGCGATTCATCAGTCGGTGCGAGAAACGATAGTGACGAAGCAATCTCTTAGGATAGGCTTAATAATAGGGATTGCCACGCCGTTTTCAACGGCTCGCAATGACGTCGTGATGTTATTTTAATTCGGACGATTCGGTGCGAAGGCGGTGGGCATACCCACTGTCAATATGATGGGCGTGGATATAAGTCGGGCGATTCGTGAATCGGTGCGAAGGCGCACTGCCATTATGATGGGCGTGGATATAAGTCGGGCGATTCGTGAATCGCCCCTACAAAAGAGCTGACGGTTGTTAATTGTTTACGTTAGTAAAAATACAACATATTGGATGCAACGTCCACGTTGGCGAAGGCGCACTGCCTATATGAAAGGACTAACGGTTTATAATTGTTTGCTTTGTTAAAGCACGATAACAGGTCAAGATTTAAGTTTGCGAGTTAAAAAAAATAGCACATTCCTACAATGGGCGCGTACTAAATGGTACGTAACCGGGTAAGGGTGTGCTATTTTACACTATAACGATGTTTATACGCCGTTTTTATTCGGATTTTTTATTTGCAAACGCTGTCAAAAGCTTAGTTATGTCAAGTCCTGTTGCTTCCTTTACTCCGTCTACTACTTGATTGGTGGAGTTCATAACGTCTTTAACAATCTTGGTAGCATTGCCATCGCCATACATAACAATCTTATCGGTTTGAGCAAGGGGCTCTGCCGCGTTTTTAACGACAGCGGGAAGCGCTTCAAGATACATTTCTAGCACGGATGCTTCGCCCATTTTCTTTTGAGCTTCGGCTTTCTTTTCTATGGCAAGAGCTTCGGCAAGACCTTTAGCCTTAATACCTTCCGCTTCTTGCTCCATAGCAAAGCGTAAAGCTTCTGCCTGAGCTTTTTTAGCTTCCGCTTCGGCAAGCGCTTCGTACTTCTTAGCATCTGCTTCTTTTTGTCTACGAATAAGCTCGGCTTCTGCTTCCTTTGCAATCTTATAATTTTCTGCATCAGCTTGCTTTCTAATCTCGGCATCAAGCTCTTTTTCCTTAATTGCAATCTCAGCAGCAGCAATCTCAGCTTCCTTTTCTCTTCTTGCAATATCCGCGTTTGCTTTGGTGATTTCTATGGTTTTACGCTGATTTTCCTGTTGTATAGAGTATGCGGCGTCAGCTTCTGCCTTCTTTGTATCCGCTTTAATCTGCATTTCTGACTGTTGAACGATAAGCTCGGCGTTTTGAGCTGCTATTTTCTTTTCGGACTCAACCTTAACAGCATTGGCTTGTTCTTGAGCCTGCGAAGATGCGATTGCAATATCACGTTGCGCGTTTGCTTTTGCAATCTGCGCATTTTTACGGATTTGCTCTACGTTGTCAATACCCATATTTTCAATCGTGCCTGCGCCGTCTTTGAAGTTTTGGATATTAAAGTTTACAACTTCTATTCCAAGCTTTTCCATATCGGGAACAACGTTCTCAGTAATCTTTTTTGCAACGCCTTGTCGATCCTGAACCATTTCTTTAAGCCCAACTGAACCAACAATTTCTCTCATATTACCCTCTAAAACCTGAGTTACAAGCGCAATAAGCTCGTTTTGCTCTTTATTAAGAAGGGATTCTGCCGCTCTTTCTAAAAGCACGGGGTCAGACGAGATTTTGATATTTGCAACGCCGTCTACCGTAACGTTAATAAATTCGTTAGTAGGAACGGCTTCGCTAGTTTTTACGTCGACTTGCATTACTCTAAGCGAAAGTTTATCAACTCTCTCTAAAAACGGAATTCTAAATCCTGCGCGTCCTATAAGAATTCTACGTTTTCCAAGTCCCGTAATAATATACGCGGTATCTGGTGGCGCTTTGATATAGCCTGAAATTAATAAAGCTAAAAACGCTATTGCTAAAACAATAATAAGTACTATTAACCATATTGGCATAATTTTTTCTCTCCTTTATTTTATTATTTGATATATTGTATCATACTATTATATTTTTGTAAATATGTTTTTTTATTTTTTTTGTACAACTTAATTTTTTTAGTGGGAAAATATAAATATTGAAGCAAAATATTAAAATTCGCTCAATTCTATATTCTTGTCAATGGTTTTATTGACAGTAAAAACCGTTTAGTGTATACTTGATTAGATACTAAATAAACGGAGAAATATAATGATATATTACGTTTTAATAATACTTGCCGCGCTATGTATAGGCGTACAGTTTAATATAAATAAAGTTTATGGAAAGGTATCGCCCAAAGGCATACTGGGAGCGCTACTCTTTCCCTGTCTTACCACAATAATAGGCGCGTTAATATTGCTTTGCATAAACCTATTTAGCATTAAGTTTACTATATTTGGCATAATTATGGCGTCAATCGGCTCGGTAATCTCGGTGCTTTCGCTCATGGTGGGAATACTTGCTACTGGAAAAGGTCGAGTAAGCGTGTATACCACGTTTATGATGATTGGTGGAATGTTCCTCCCTTACGTTTACGGTCTGTGCGCAGGCGAAGAACCTACTGTTGGAAAAATCTTGGGAATGGTTGTTCTTATTGGCGCGCTTGTGATTTCGATACTTCCTTCAAAAGAAGAGCGAGCAAACAAAACTCCTATCAAAGTTTCCTTTATTGTTCTTTGCTCGATTGCGTTTATCCTTAACGGCTGTACCTCTATCGTTTCTAACATTCACCAAAAAAACACCGCAATGCAAATGGCAACGTTCGACTACGTTATAACAGGTTATCTTATGCAGTTTATTCTTGCCGGAATTGCCGTAATCATTGCTTACTTTGTTACAAAATCTCACACACGTAATGCTCAAAACGCTACACTTGAGGTAGATTGCGACGTTAAAGCAAAAAGCTCGCTTGTCAAAAAAGCCCTTATAGTTCTGGCTGTTTGCGCTGTGTTCTCGATTGTTTCTGGCGGTGGATTTTTACTTCAGTTGGTTGCAAACACTCAGCTTGATGCGTCTAGACTTTATCCCTTTGTAACAGGCGGATCTACAATTTTCGGCACCGTTATAGCAGCGATTGTATTCAAAGAAAAACTTAATCTCACAACTATCATATCCCTAGTATTAATGCTGGGCGGAACAATACTTTTCATATTCTAAAAGCAAAAAATTCAAGCGGAACAGACTTTTTACAGTTTGCTCCGCTTTTTTATTTACTACATTTCAAATAGCTCGTTAGGCGTAATATCTAGACGCTTACACAAAAATATAATCTTTTCATAATCTAATTGAACTCGTCCTGTTTCATATTCGCTGTAATCAGATTGATATTTATGCATTTCGTTTGCAAGTTGTTTTTGCGTAATCCCTTTAGCTTTTCTTGCCATTTTCAAATTCTCTCCCACTATTTTAGCAATGTCCATTCTATAATCCCTCCTATTTATCTTTACGAGTAAATTATAGATATAATTCCTATATTATGCTTGACATATAGGATAAAATCCTATAAAATAATATATGTATTTTTTTATAAAGGAGAACTAATATTAATGTCTGAATTAGCACAAAATAAAGACTACTTAGCGCTAAAGCAACTTGCTTATGACTTACAATGTCATAATATTGCAACGAATGAGAAACAAAAAGCCGATAACAATATTGCGGAGATGAAAAAAAATAAAGCCAAATACCTACCTATACCCAACTCAATTGACTTTAACGACCATTCTAATTTTATTAGTTATGCTGACAACGTAATAAAAAAAACAAACAAAAAAAGAGAAAAACGTTTTAAGGCAAATAAAGTTTTTCTCTCAATATTTCTACTATTAATTTCCCTTGCAACGTTAGCAGGATGTGTATTTTTAGGAATATTATTTCAAAATAGCTGTATTGAATCTACGTGGGGAATGTCTGCGTGCGATAGTGAAACCGTATATGGTTACCATGTAAAATTTTCAGTATTTTACATGGCTGGGTTTGTTTCCTTTGCATTATTAGCTTTATTTTGTTTTTTTGTCATAAAAAAACAATATAATTGGGACACACTAGGAAATGCTTTATTTGCAATTTTTATTTTATTAACTGTGTATGCTTTCGTTAGATATTTTGTTCACGTTATCATAGTTGAAGGCGGTTGGGGAATACTTGAAGGTTTTCTTTCAATATTTATAATGATCTTTTCATGCATGGGAAGAGTAATGGCATCAATTGGCTTACTACTTGTATTAGGAACAATCACAATATTCACGTTAGCTTTAATATTTGTTCTAATTCCAAACATATACGAGCAGAAAATTAGCACAATAGCTTCGGCAAGCGAGAGGATGAAAAATGCAAAAAACGCTTCGTTTGAAGAAAATAAAATTTGTAACGAACTAAAAATTCCATTAAAAATTTGTAACGAGCTAAAAAATAAAGACATTGCTTTGGCAGAACAAAAAAAATTAGAATACTGTAACATTTTTGAACAAAATAAACCACTGTACGCTAAATATGAAGCAGAGTTTAATAGTCAAATACTGCAAGTTGAAAAGGTTAAAGACACGATTGCAATTCAAATAAACGCATATCAAAGAAAAATTAATAACAATACCTGCCTACATTCTACTCAAAAAAATTTGGAGCACGTTTATAAATTATTATGCTTATTTGAGCTCCGCCAAGCCGAAACAATAGTTCATGCTAATAACAGATTGATTGACTTAAATTTTATGAAAACTATTTCCAACGAGATTAGCTCTATTAAAAATGCCGTTTCTCAACTTGTAAAACAGCAAAACGTCATAATTACTCAAAATAACACAATTACAAAATTAATTTACGATACTCAAAAAACAATAAAAGCCGGATTTGCAGAAACAAACTATAATCTAAAAACTATTAACCATACAATAGAAGAATCTACTAAAAAAATTGTATCCGAATTAGAAAAACAAACCAAGACAACAACTAAACTATACAATTATATAAAATACGATTGGTAAATACTAAATAAAGTCCTAAGAATTTATTTCTCAGGACTTTTCTTTTTTGGGTGTTCTTAGCTCGGACGGCTTTTTGCCTACGTATTTTTTGAACGTTTTAGTAAAAAACGAAAAGTTGTCAAAACCACATTCTGTTGCCGTTTTGCTTACTGAATAACCGTTTTCTAAACAGCTGACAGCTTTTAGTATGCGGTACCTGTTTATATACTCCACTACCGTTTGCCCGGTAAGATTCCTAAACTCTCTAGATAGGCTAAACTTATTTGTAAGTAGCTCTTTTGCCATAGAGGACAAGGTTATTTTTTGAGCATAGTTTTCTCTTACGTACTTGATTGCGTTTTTAACTATTGCATAACTTTTGGGCGATTTTCTTATTTCTTCGCTTTGGCTTTCCACGTGATTTGTAGCAAGTTCCACAAGAATATCTATCAATGTTCTACACAAAACCGCCGTTTTGCAGGGATAGTTGTCGTCAAGGTATATTTCTTGCATTTTTGATATCAAACAACTTAACTTTTCGCTATGGATTATGGGCGAAAATTCGATATTCTTAAAGTCAATTTCTAAATTTTTACAAAACTCGTAGTTGATTATTAGACACGAATACTTGATTTGCTCTTCTGACCCTGTATAATGAATAACCTCAGAGCCCACAACTACCACATCACCCTCATTTACGTTATACTTTTTTCCGTCCATCAAAACCCAGCCGTTGCCGTCTAGACACAACTGAATTTCTAATTCTTCGTGCCAGTTAGACGCTTTGCTTTGATTTTGCGGAGTTCGTATGATATCGTAATTAAGCCTGAACGGAAGACCGTCCTCATAACTTTCATAACGCGTTTCTAACATTGTATTTTCTCCAAATATGCAAGATAGTGTTAATTTTAAGCAATATAATTGTTTTCTTTTGCCTTTTTTTACAATATAATTGTAGCATAAACAATACGTTATGTAAAGAGAAAAAGAGGATTTTATGGTCGTATTATCACAAGTTTTAGGCGGAATCGCTATGCTTGCTCTGTTTTTAGGCTATCAGCAACGAAAACGCAAAAAACTGCTAATATACAAGCTAATTGCGGACGTGGGGTGGGTAGCCCACTACTGTTTGTTGGGCGGATACGGTGGCGCTATTCCCAACTTTGTGGGGATTTTCAGAGAGCTAATCTTCATACAACGCGGTAAATCCAAGTGGGCAAGCCACATAATTTGGTTACCTACGTTTTTGATAATAAATTTTGCGCTGGGGCTTTTTACGTTCTCGTCCATATACAACGTTATACCGATAGTGTCTTCAGCGTTCGTTACTGTTTCGTTGTGGATAAAGAATCCCAAGCACATAAAATTACTAATACTGCCTGCAACCATTGGTTTTTTGGTTTATAACTGCATTTTACACTCTTTAGTGGGTGTTATTAACGAAGTTTCAGGTATTGTTTCGATATTGATATTTTTGATTAGAGGAGGAAAAATAATGAAAAACAAGGATATTTTTACTGAGGACGTTTTTACTAATCTACCATTGCTAACCGCCGAGGGCAAGCCTATTTTAGTAAAGTCCGCTACTCTTTGCTATGATCAAAATTCTAAGTCTGCTAAGGGCGAGGCTTTTTCAAACGAGATAGAGGAAAAATTTGTGTCGGATTTTGAAAAGCCAAACGATAAAATGGCGCACGTTTCTACGTTTGCGGTTATTGACGATACGGTTTATATGACGTATTACGCAAACACAGTTACCCCCGACGAAAATCCGCTAAACCAAACCGCCAGGCTTGTTTACGCGCCCATAGATAATATTGAGAACAAAACGTACTTAGACGTACAAGCAACAGGGGATAGTTTGTGCGGAAAAACCGTGGAAATGGTATACGATACTATTTTTATGCAAAAAGACGAGCGAACTATATACGTTTTGTGGACGGCGCGCGTGGGCAATAATTACTACCGCTTATACCGTACGTTTGACACAAAAACTAAAACCTTGGGTGAGATTGGCGTTAATAAATTTAAGGTAAACGACACTGTAAACGATTTTTCTACAAGCGGAATCAAGAGCGCGCTTGCGCAAAACAGAATACCTATCAAAAACACGTATTCAGATATAGGAATAATGCAAAAAACAAGCGGTAGAGAAGAAAACGGCGTGTTCTACTACTATTCGGGCGCGTATAGCGGTGATTTTAACTGCATAATAAAAAGTTCGGACTTGGTGTGTTGGGAATACGTTTCACAACCAGATTTTGTGAACGATTCCAAGTGGGAAAACGCTACTTACTTATTGGGCGATAAATGCTACTATTTCGTGCGTCAGCAAGAGGGCAACAAGTACGGATTTTTGAGTGCGTACAATCTTTCTACTAATACCTGGGATACGCCGGTAGAAATAGAGGACTGTCAGTCAAGATCGGACTTTATTTACTACAAAGACAATCTCTATCTTTTCCACGCGCCGATTGACAGAGAACATATAGGCGTGGTTAAAATCGACGTAAACGATATTTCTAAAAGCAAGCCACTTTTTTGCGCAAAAATGAAAACAAGCTGTTTTTATCCGTTTGTTCAATACTATAAAGACGAGCTTGCTATGAGCTACACCGTTCAACGTCAACACATTCGCCTTGCAAAATTCGATTTGGAAAAATATTTATAATCAAATAAAAGCGGAACAGTCTTTTTGTAGTTTGCTCCGATTTTATCAAAAGACTATGACAGTAAAAAAAACAAGCCCTGAAAAATCAAGGCTTGTTTTTTATTATTCGGTTGTTTGTCTAATTACATAGACTCGTGGATGGTACGAGAAATAACGTCATCCTGTTGTTCCTTAGTAAGCTTAATGAAGTTTACTGCGTATCCTGATACTCTGATTGTAAGCTGAGGATACTTTTCGGGATGCTTTTGAGCATCGAGAAGGGTTTCTCTGTTGAATACGTTAACGTTAAGGTGATGTCCACCGTCAGCAACGTAACCGTCAAGCATTTGTACTAAATTATCAACTTTCTGAGACATAATTATTATCCTCCTGTTATATTTTATTAGTCATCTTTACCCAGTGACTCGGGAGTAATAGAGAAGGTATTGGAAATTCCATCTCTGGAGTACTCATAGGGAAGTTTTGCAACGGATTCGAGAGATGCAACTGCACCGCTACTATCTCTTCCGTGCATGGGGTTAGCTCCGGGCGCAAGAGGAGTTCCTGCTCTTCTTCCGTCGGGGGTGTTACCTGTCATCTTGCCATATACAACGTTTGAAGTAATGGTAAGAATAGACATGGTGGGAACGGACTCTCTGTAAGTATAGCAAGCCTTGATCTTCTTCATGAAGGTCTTTACGATCCAAACAGCGATATCGTCTGCTCTGTCATCGTTGTTACCATACTTGGGATAATCGCCTTCGATTCTGAAGTCGGAAATAATTCCGTTTTCGTCACGAATGGGATATACTTTTGCGTACTTAATAGCCGAAAGAGAGTCAGCTGCGCAAGAAAGACCTGCAATACCGGTAGCGAAGAATCTTCTTACCTTGGTATCATGCAACGCCATTTCGATTGCTTCGTATGCGTACTTATCGTGCATATAATGGATAAGGTTAAGAGTCTGAACGTAAAGGTTAGCAAGCCAATCCATCATTACGTCGTACTTATGAAGTACTTCCTTGTAATCAAGGGGAGTATTTTCGTCGGTAAACACGGGCATATACTCGGGACCAACCTGAAGGGGTTTGCCGGTAACTTTATCCTTGGTGTGTTCGTCCTTACCACCGTTTAGAGCGTACAAAAGACACTTAGCAAGGTTTGCTCTAGCTCCGAAGAACTGCATATCCTTACCTACTTTCATACAGCTTACGCAACATGCGATACAGTAGTCGTCACCCATTTCAGGACGCATCAAATCGTCGGATTCGTACTGAATAGAAGAGGTTTCGATAGAAATCTTAGCGCAGTACTTTTTGAAGTTTGCGGGAAGACGCTTAGACCAAAGAACGGTAAGGTTGGGTTCGGGAGCAGGTCCAAGGTTTACGAGAGTGTGAAGTACACGGAAGGAGTTCTTGGTAACCAAAGGTCTTCCGTCAACGCCCATACCACCGATAACTTCGGTAACCCATGTGGGATCGCCAGAGAAAAGTTCGTTGTAGGACTGGATTCTCATAAACTTAACGATACGAAGCTTCATAATGAAGTGATCCATAAGTTCCTGAGCTTCAACTTCGGTCAAAGTTCCGTTCTTGATATCTCTTTCGATATAGATATCAAGGAAAGTAGAGTTTCTACCAATAGACATTGCAGCGCCATTCTGATCCTTAACTGCTGCAAGGTATCCAAAGTAAAGAGCCTGAATAGCGTCTTTTGCGGTTACTGCAGGCTGAGAAATATCACAGCCGTACTTTGCAGCCATACCCTTAAGAGCAACCAAAGCCTTAATCTGCTCTGCTACTTCTTCTCTATCTCTGATCTTATCGGGAGTCATATCGCCGATCATGTTAGCCTTATCTTCTTCCTTCTTCTTGATAAGGTAATCAATACCGTAAAGCGCTACTCTTCTGTAATCGCCTACGATTCTACCTCTACCATAGGTATCGGGAAGACCTGTAAGAACGTGAGCGGTTCTTGCTTTTCTCATTTCGGGAGTATAAGCATCGAAAACGCCATCGTTGTGAGTCTTTCTGTACTTTGTGAAAATTTCTTTTACGGAAGGATCAAGTTCAAATCCGTACATGTTAAGAGCCTGCTCGCTCATCTTGATTCCACCGAAGGGCTGAAGAGAACGCTTGAAGGGCTTGTCTGTCTGAAGACCTACAATCTTTTCAAGATCCTTGTTAAGGTAGCCTGCCTCGTGGCTGTTTACGGTAGATACAATCTTGGTATCTGCATCCAAAACTCCGCCAGCTTCTCTTTCCTGCTTGGAAAGATCCATAATCTGAGCCCAAAGTTGCTTGGTTGCATCTGTTGCGGGAGCAAGGAACGCTTCATCGCCTTCGTAAGGAGTATAGTTCTTCTGAATGAAATCTCTTACGTCGATCTCGTCACTGCACCATTTTCCGGGAACAAATCCTTCCCATCCTTTAAAGTTCATAATTTTACCTCCTGAGGTTTAGTTACTTAGTTTTTTTGTGTTCTTCGATTTTAGCGTCCAACCAAAGTTCTAAAATCTCTTCGGGCTGGAAGCCTACGGCTCGGGCGAACACTTCGCCGTTATCCATAAGCAAGACGGTAGGAACCTGTCTTACGTCATAGTCGAGCATAAATTGTACCGTTGTTTCGTCCGCTTCGATATGAACAAGCTTGATATCATCTCTTGCGGATACGACTTTTGAGAGAACAGGAAGAAGCGTCAGACAGTTTGCGCAAGATTCTCCGCTTACTTCTACTACACATAATCCGTTTTTGTACTCGTTGTTAATCATTACGTATTACTCCCAAAATTTGTTTTGCGTTCTTAACGCGGTCTTTACTTGGCGGAACTTCGTCCTTTAGGGGATAATCAATACCAAGATTATCGTACTTGACTTTTCCCATACTGTGATAAGGAAGAACTTCTACCTTTTCGACGGTACTGAGCGTGGAAATGAAATCACGAAGTTTCTCTATCGCCTTATCGTCGTCGCTAAGCGAGGATACAAGCACGTATCTTATCCATACTTTTACGCCACGGTCTGATAAAAACTTTGCAAATGCAAGCGTTCTTTCGTTACCCTGTCCTGTTATTACCTTGTGCTGTTCAGAATCGATATGCTTGATATCCAAAAGCACTAAGTCGGTGTACTTGATAAGCTCTTCGTGTTTTCTTACGCTTTCTTCATTGTCGGGATCGAACGTAAATCCCGATGTGTCGACGCAGGTGTGAATAGAATACGCTTTGAGTTTCCTGAAAACCTCGGTAACGAATTCTATTTGCATCAAAGGTTCTCCGCCCGAAAAAGTCATTCCGCCTTTATCTCCGTAGTATGAACGGTATTTAAGAACGTTTTTAACTATCTCGTCGTCGGTCATTTCTCTTGCGCCTGCCATACTCCAAGTATCAGGGTTATGACAATACTGACAACGCAACGGACAGCCTTTTAAGAATACCACAAAACGTATTCCCGGACCATCCACCGTTCCGAATGATTCGAATGAATGAATTTTTCCTATCAACGTGCAACCTCTTTCGCGTCTACCTAGTATGGAACAAAAGTATAAAACACACTATGTTGTGCTTTCGTCAAGTGTTCCATATAATACTATAACACGAATTCGCTGAATTGTAAACCACTTTTTAAAAGAATTTTAAAAAAAATTTAATTTGATATACGCTGTTAGTTATAGAATAAAATTCCAAATTTATTATTCGCCAAACAAAAGCGGAAAACAAAATAAATCACTTAGTATAGTTTTTGCTTTTGGCGAGCGTATTATACGAATCGCGCTTTTGATATTGCGCTCGCTATGCTCGGTTTCTTTAACGAATTTATATACGGCTTTCTCGTAATTTTCAAGCTTTGAATATAGCGCGCAAACCGCAATGGAAAACACGAATGAAACGGGCAGAACGGGGGATTTTTCGTTGTATAAAACAAGCGCGAAATACTTGAAAAGCTCGGCAAAAAATCCGCTTCCAAACTCGTTGTAAAACGCGTTGTAACCGCTTTCAAAATCGGCGTACGACAGAGTTTTAAGCGCGGTTGCAGTCTGCTCTTCCAAGTATTCCAATTTACTGAAAACGCTTGCAAAAATCTCGGTTATACCCTGAGCGATTTGAGGTGTTTTTTTCAGCTCTTTTGCTACGTTTATTTGCTTAAAATGTTCGAAAATATCGCATACGTAGTCGTAAAACTGCAACAAATACGGATTTTGTAAGTCTTTCTTTTCGTATACAATTCCACCCTGTTTTAACGCGGAAAAAAACATCTCAACGCTTTTAGGACAAGAGAGCGATAAAAACTCAAAATCATCTTCAAAAAGCGGATGGATAAAACGAGGATGCATAGAGCAAACCTTGCTCAAACTTTGCTCTCCCTTAAGCTCGATTACTCTGCAAAGATTGTTATCTGTAAGATATGGACAACGCTTGTTTTTAAGTAAAAGATGAGCGTTATTAATTTTTCCGCGCATGCACTCTCTTGCTATGTTTCCAACCTCTCCTATATCTTCAAGATACGCTTTTGCGGTTTGTTCGTCAATACAAATTTGCCAGTTTGCGCAACAAGTATCGCTACACGCGCTTGCAAGACAAGAAAAATCCGATATGTATTTTTGATAAAGTTTACCCATTTGCAAAAGCTCCTTGTATTGTTTTACGCCACCGTAACGTAAGAGAAGAGAAAAACCGCGGAGTGTCCGCGGTTTGTACTCATATAAAACAAGATAATCTATAAGCCGAATTCTGTATTGGACGGTTATCTATCTAGACGTAACGTTACCGCTACGTTCGAGCGATTTGGGTAGACAGCGAACAACTGGTATCTACCGCTATCTTGCACCGGGCGGGGTTTAGATTGACGCGCCACGTTACCGTAGCACCGGTAGGCTCTTACCCTACCTTTCCATCCTTGCCGTATTGCTACGGCGGTTTATTTCTGTTCCACTTTCCTTAAAGTCGCCTCCACCGGTAGTTAGCCGGCGCCCTGTTCTATGGTGTTCGGACTTTCCTCGTGAATTGCTCCACGCAACCGTCTGGTTATCTTGCATAATTATAATACCACATTTTTTTCAGTATTGCAAGCGCATTGCTAGAGGTATTTGCCTATTTTTGCTATAATCTTTTTTTCAAGTCTTGAAACGTACGAGCGTGAAATATTCAAAATCTCGGATACTTCGAGCTGAGTTTTGGGTTCTTCTCCGTCTAAGCCATAGCGCATATTAACTATTTTTCGCTCTCGCTTTGTGAGCTTTTCGGCTATAATCTTCTTTACTTTTTCCATTACAACGCTGTCTTCTATCTTTAAGAACCTGTTTTCATCATCGGACGGAATAACGTCCATCAGCGTGATCTCGTTGCCATCTTTATCCACTCCCACAGCATCGGATAGCGAAAGATTGTTGCGATGCTTTTTATTTGCGCGTATGTACATTAAAATTTCGTTGTCTATACAGCGCGCCACGTAGGTTGCAAGAAGCGAACCTTTGCCGTATTGATAGCTCTCTATACCCTTAATCAACCCTATCGCGCCCACAGATATCAAGTCGTCAGCCTCGCCTGCGGACGGATATTTCTTTACCACGTGAGCAACAAGCCTGAGATTGTGTCTGATCAGCTTTTCTCTGGCGTTTTTATCGCCTTGCGCCATTTTTTCCAAACATTCCCTTTCTTCCTCACTGCTAAGCGGTGGCGGAAACGAATTACCTCCGCTGACGTACGACGTAAAACAAAAAATTCTGCTTAAAAAAGTTAGAAACGTTTCGATAATCATTCAATACTCCCCTTAAAAAAATCAAAGTTTTATATTGTATGTCGAAAGTTCCCGAATTTTGCCTGTCCAAATAAAGAATTAATGATTTAGACCTATTTACAACTATTATATGCAGTAAAATTGCTATACGTATTAAAGTTTTTGGGTAAAAAAATGCCCACGCCGATTGGGCGTGGGGTGTGTTTTTTTAGTTAATAAGTTTTCTAAAATCCGGGATAGACTGAGCAAGCGACGTGTTTTTTGCATAGATAGAACTTGTTCCTGCAACAAAAATATCTGCTCCGCTTTTGCGCATTTTGGGCGCGTTTTCGTTACTTACGTTGCCGTCCACCTCAATAGGCATATTTTTATAACCGCGCTTATCTAAAAACTTTCTGGTATCCGCAATTTTATCGAGCGCGCTTTCCACCATTTTTTGTCCTGCAAAACCCGGGTTTACGGTCATTATAAGCACAAAATCAATTTCGGGTAGTAAGTATTCTAAAACATTTATAGGCGTTGCAGGGTTAAGAGCAACTCCTACCTTTGCGCCTTTTGCCTTGTAAGCTTGTACTGCTTTTAGAACGTGTGGCGTGCTTTCGTAATGCACGGATACTAAATCACCGTCTTTTACGTCTATCATATCCGCTTTTTGCTCGGGATTGGTTATCATAAGGTGATAGTCATAAGGTATTGTGGTATGCGTCCTGAATTGTTTTACAACCGCAGACGAAAGCGTGATGTTTGGAACAAACACTCCGTCCATTATATCAATATGCAAATACTCTATACCGCATTGTTGCATTGTGGCAAGCTCTTGTTTAATATTGGTAAAGTCCGCGCACATAAGCGAGGGCGCAATAGCCGAATTTTTCATTTCTTCTCCTTAATTTTTCTTGATTTCCATTCTGAGTATATCGTTTTTAGTAAGGGGAACTGTCGTATAAAGCTTTAGCTTTTGCTGAACTTTGAGCGCGTCTAACACCTCTACTCCGTCTAAATCCGTCATTTTTTCTACTTTTATCTTGGAATTGTGGTAAGAATTGGGGGATAAAACCTCTAACTCGTCACCCACTTTGAACCTGTTACGCATTTCGATAACTGCGCCACCGTCAAACTTATCGGTAACAACCGCCATAAAATCGTAGTTTTGGCGAGGCTTGCTAGTATCGTAGCACTCGTTGTTCTTTGTATCCTTCATATAAAAACCGGTACAGTACTTGCGATGACTGGGCTTTGTAAGGTCAAAAGCGATATCCTCGGGCAAAACAAAACCGTTGGGATTTTTTTCGTACAAGTCGATAGCTCGTCTATACGCATTTACTACACTTGCAACGTAATACGATGTCTTTATTCTACCCTCTATCTTAAAGCTGTTTACGCCGGCTTTTGCCAAAAGATCAATATGGCGAATCATATTCATATCCTTACTGTTAAGGATGTACGTTCCACGGCTGTCTTCCTCTATTGGCATTTGCTCGCCACGTGATTTTTCGACAAGAGAATACTCCCATCTGCAACTTTGAGCGCACTCTCCGTGATTGCTTCCTCTACCTGTCATAAAGTTGGAAAGAAGGCATCTGCCCGAATACGAAATACACATAGCGCCGTGAACAAACGCCTCGATTTCTACGCTATCGCCAATATAATCGCGTATTTCCTTAATCTCGTCCAAGGAAAGCTCGCGCGCCATAACAAGACGCTTTACGCCAAGGTCGGCGTACGCTTTTGCCGAGTATTTATTGGTTAGATTTGCTTGAGTGGAAAGATGAATTTCCACGTTTGGCGCGTACTTTTTTACCATAGTAAGCACGCCTAAATCGCTAACAAGTATTCCGTCCACTTTTATTTCGTTAAGATAAGAAATAAGCGGTGGCATATTTACAAAATCTTTGTTGTGAGCGAAAATATTTAGCGTAACGTACACCTTTTTACCTAAAGCATGGCATTTGTCTACCGCTATTTTGAGCTCGTCTTTGTCAAAGTTATCGGCAAACGCTCTGAGCCCATATTCTTTGTACGCAAGATACACGGCGTCCGCGCCAAAGTACAGAGCCGTGTCTAATTTTTCCATATTGCCTGCTGGGGCTAGTAATTCTATCATAAGTTCCTCTCGGTTTTAATACTGAGCGACAGTCCGTCGCCCACGGGTAAAACGCTGGTTACGTAGTTGTCGTTATGGTAAAGCGCTTGCAAAAACTCTTCGATTTTTACCACAATACTGCTCTTTTTGTGAATAACCTCGGTATCTCCGCTAAGCATTCCGTTAAAAAGAACGTTGTCGCAAAGCAATATTCCGTCCTTTTTTAGCAGTTTGTCAAGGTATGGCAAATATTCTATGTATCGGGTTTTGGGCCCATCCATAAAAATAAAATCGTACTCGCCTGTAAGCATGGGAACGATCTCCCCCGCATCTCCTAAAAATACGGTAACACGGTCTGAAACTCCTGCTTTTTCAAAGAACTTTTTAGCTACGTCAATGCGCTTTTCTTCTACCTCTACGGTATAAAGCTGAGCGTCGGAGTTACGGAGCATTATTTGCGCTGAGTACCCTATTGCCGTTCCTATCTCGAGTATCTTTTTAGGCTTTGCAAGGCGTATGATCTGAGCCAAAAACGAAGCCGTTTCGGGAAGAAGTACGGGAATAAAATTCTCGTCCGCGTACTTGTTTATCTCGAGGTATATCGGATCGGTTTCCTCTTTCATAAGCGAACGGATATATTCGCTTGTTTTGTTTGGTGTCTTAAATGGCATACTAGTTTTCTAATATCACAGGGATAATAAGCGGATCGCGCTTGGTACGCTTGATAAAGAGGTTTTTAAGCTCTTTTCTTACAGTATTTTTAACGGACGTCCAATCGCCGATAGCTTTAAGATCGATCTTAGAAAGGGCGACTTTCAGCACATCTTTTGCCTCTTCTACAATCTTTTCACTCTCTTCCTTGGTGTACATAAATCCACGCGAAGTAATGTCTATTCCAAACACTTCGCCGTTTAGCGAATTTACGCCGATAACGGCAACAAACAAGCCGTCCTCTGACAAATGTTTACGGTCGCGAAGAACAGAGCTTCCAACGTCGCCCACGCCCAAACCGTCCACTAAAAGACAGCCCGATGGCACGTTTTCGCCCAAACGTATCGAAGTTCTCGTTACTTCTACCTTACTTCCTATATCGGCTAGAATGATGTTTGTAGGCAACATTCCCATCTTCATAGCAAGCTCAGCGTGCTTTTGTAAATGTCTTCTTTCGCCGTGAACTGGAATAAAGAATTTGGGGCAAATCAGCGAATGAATAAGCTTTACTTCTTCTTGACAAGCGTGTCCTGAAGCGTGGATTTCATTCAAGCTTTCGTATATTACCTTTGCTCCGTTTCTATAAAGATTATTGATTACGTTGTAAACCATTCTCTCGTTTCCAGGAATGGGGGTTGCCGAAATAATAACGGTATCGTTGTATCCGATTTGAATTTTGTCAAACTCGCCGTTTGCAATCCTAGTAAGCGCGCTCATGGGTTCGCCCTGAGAGCCCGTGGTGATGATTACAAGATTTTTGTCCTCTACGTTCTTGATAAGGTCGATATCAACCACCATGTTTTTGTCAAGCTTAAGCTCGCCGATTCGGGTTGCAAGCTCCACGATATTGACCATGCTTCTTCCTGCAAACGCAACCTTACGCTTATGCTTTTTTGCAACGTCTATAATCTGCTGAAGACGGTGAATGTTAGATGCGAACGTGGCGATAAAAATTCGTCTGTCCTGATTTTCGTTAAAGATATGAGCAAACGATTCGCCCACTCTTGCCTCGCTTAGCGACGAGCCTGCGCGCTCTATATTCGTGCTTTCCGCAAGCATCAATAAAACGCCTTTGCTACCAATTTCCGAAATGCGTTTAAGGTCGATTACGTTGCCGTCAATGGGTGTAAAGTCCACCTTAAAGTCGCCCGTGTGGAAAATCACGCCGAGCGGTGTTGTTATTGCTAGGGCATAACTGCCTGCAATAGAGTGGCTGACACGCACAAACTCTACCTTAAAGTAGTTTCCAAGCTCCACCGTGCCTTTGGTTTTAACAACGTTGAGCGCAACGCCGTCCACCTTTTGTTCGCGGAGTTTTGCGTCCACAAGCGACAAGGTAAGCTTTGAGCCGTAAACGGGAACGTTGAGGTCCTTTAATATATACGGCAAAGCGCCTATGTGGTCTTCGTGTCCGTGAGTTAATACTATTCCTTTTACTTTGTCTTTGTTTGCCAGCAAATAAGTAATGTCGGGAATTACAAGGTCAATACCCGGTAAATCCGCTGACGGGAAAGTGGTTCCGCAATCGACAATTATGATCTCGTCGTTATACTCGAACGCGGTCATATTTTTACCGATTTCGCCTACTCCTCCCAAAAACACTACTTTAAGCGCCGACTCATCAATGTAATTACGCAATTTTCGAGCCTCCAATATAAGTTAGTTTTTTATTCGATTTTAATGCAAGCTTGTCAAAATAATGCGAAAAAACACAAGCAAGATAATCATTTTACCTTGGACTGCAAACCTTTTTTAAGGCTCTTCCAAAAATAAAACGAGTGGGCTTTCCTCATATTTTTTCGATTGCGTTACATTTCAACCGAGCTTGTTTTTTATCTTCCAAACTTATTATACTAGATTTTGCGCAAAAACACAATCATTTTTAATAATATTTTACATAATAAATTGTTTGATTTTGTCGAAACTTATTTTAGATTTACAACACCGTTATAATGACTGCGAGGACAGCTTGAAAATAAAGTCCCTTCCTACTATACAGTTAGTGCAATTTCGCTCCACCACACTTTGCGGTAAGACTATGGAATTACGGATTTTAACACCGCTTACAACCGTTGCTTCGTTATTTACTATGCTGTTTATGCTTTTACCAAACACCTTAGCAGTTGACGAAATAACGTTGCCGTCATGCGTGTTATAAAGTTCGCTATCGCGCGTTTTTATCATGGGGAAAAACGTGTGGTCCTTCATATAAAAGTTAGCCCAATAATAATCGTCGATTGCGCCGATATCCGACCAAAGTCCGTCGTGAAAGTATGCGTTGATTTTTCCGTTTTGCACCAAAATCGGGAATACGTCCTTTGCAAAATCTAACATTCCGTCTTTTTGTCCGTCAAAAATCTTCTTATTTATCACGTACACTCCTGCGTTTATCAGATTGCCGTAATCATTGGTTTGAGGCTTTTCGATAAGCGAGGTTATCACGTTATTTTTATCAACTGTTACTACGCCATACTTAGTTGTATCCTCACGTTTTACCACCGCCATTGTAACGTCTGCGCCACTTGTTTTGTGGCTTTTTATCATGCTTAAAAGGTTGATATCATTAAGACAATCTCCGCTAATTACCACGAAAACGTCGTCTAGCATATCCCTAGCTTGCTTTACGCTACCTGCCGTTCCTAACGGTACTTCATCAATAGAAAAACTTGCTTCTACTCCCCTATACTGCTTTGCTCGCTCTTCAATCTGCTCTTTTTTGTACGCTATGGCGTAGACAATATCAGTAATTCCATAAAAGTAAAGCTGACTGGTTACGTAGTCGAGCATAGGATAACCTGCTACTGTAAGCATAGGCTTTGGAACTAACGTGGTAAGGGGAGCAAGACGAGTGCCTTTTCCGCCTGCTAAAACTATTGCATTCATATTAAAAAAACTCCTTTTCTTACCTTTAATATGTGTAAAAAAAGGGGTTTTATGCGATTAGAGGATATAATACATACCTACGTCTATAATTGTTTACAAATTAGCTTTTGTGTTTTTTTGAGATTGCCACGCCTACTAGATAGGCTAGCAATGACGGTGGGCATACCCTCTGTCAATATAAAGAACTAACAATGCTCAATTACTTGCTTAACTCAAAGTACTCATATCGGATGAAACGTCACGTTTCAAAACGGCTTAGAAACGAGTTAGAGAAAAAATAGCACACTCCTACGACGGGCGCGGTGCGCAGACGCACTGTCAATATGAAAAGCCTAGCACTCTAACAAACTTAATTAACGTTAAAACGGCTTAGTTGCGAGCAAGAGAAATAAACAAAAGCACTCACGCAGGGCGCGGTGCGCAGACGCTCTGTCAATATGAAAAGCCTAGCACTCTAACAAACTCAATTAACGTTAAAACGGCTTAGAAACGAGTTAGAGAAAAAATAGCACACTCCTACGACGGGCGCGGTGCGCAGACGCACTGTCAATATGAAAAGCCTAGCACTCTAACAAACTCAATTAACGTTAAAACGGCTTAGTTGCGAGCAAGAGAAATAAACAAAAGCACTCACGCAGGGCGCGGTGCGCAGACGCACTGTCAATATGAAAAGCCTAGCACTCTAACAAACTCAATTAACGTTAAAACGGCTTAGTTGCGAGCAAGAGAAATAAACAAAAGCACTCACGCAGGGCGCGTACAAGTCGTACGTAACCAAGTGAGTGCTTTTTGTTTATGCACTATTGCGACGTAAATAAGCCGTTTTTTTATTCTTTGTCGTTAAGACATGCAATACCAGGAAGAACCTTGCCTTCGAAAAGCTCAAGGGAAGCTCCACCACCGGTAGAGATGTGAGTCATTTTGTCTGCATAGCCGAGCTGAGCAACTGCTGCTGCGCTGTCGCCACCGCCGATAATGGTGGTTGCATCGGTAGCTGCCATAGCCTTAGCTACTTCGTTTGTTCCGCTAGCAAATACAGGGTTCTCGAATACGCCCATAGGTCCGTTCCAGATAACGGTCTTAGCGCTCTTGATTACGTTTGCGTAAAGTTCAGCGGTCTTAGGTCCGATATCAAGGGGTTCTTCGTCAACGGGGATATCGTCGATGCTGTGAACGGAATATTCAACGTTGGGATCGTCGATGGGGTTGGGGAAGCTCTTTGTGGTAAGAACGTCGATAGGAAGGAAGATTTCCTTGCCTGCATTCTTTGCCTTTTCGAGCATCTGCTTGCAGTAGTCGAGCTTCTCGTTATCAACGAGCGCCTGACCAACTTCGTAGCCCTGAACTTTTAAGAAGGTGTAAGCCATTCCTCCACCGATAATAAGTTTATCGCATTTATTAAGAAGGTTATCTATAACTCCAAGCTTGTCAGCAATCTTAGCACCGCCCAAGATAGCGATGAAAGGTCTTTCGGGAGCTTCGAGAGCGCCAGCCATTACGGTAAGCTCTTTTTCGATAAGGAAACCGCAAACTGCAGTATCAGCATAGCCTTTTTCTACGATTGCAGCGGTTGTAGCATGAGAACGGTGAGCAGTACCGAACGCGTCGTTTACATATACGTCGCAGAACTGTGCAAGAGCCTTGCAAAGCTCGTCGGTGGGCTTTTCTTCGCCAGCTTCAAATCTGGTGTTCTCGAGCAATACACATTCGCCGTCCTTAAGAGCGGCAACCTTTGCCTGAGCGTCGGGACCTACTACGTCGCTTGCAAAAGCAACTTTTCCGTCCAAAAGCTGGTTAAGTCTTTCTGCAACAGGTCTTAATGTGAACTTCTTAGGATCGTTCTTAAGAGCCTTTGCGATGTACTCTTCCTTAGCCTTTGCCTGCTCTTCTGCGGGAAGCTTTTCAACAGCCTTCTTTTCCTTCTTGGTAAGACCAAAGCCGGGAGTGAAGATGTTGTGGGGCTTGCCAAAGTGCGAGCAAAGTACTACCTTTGCGCCCTGATCCATAAGGTACTTAATGGTGGGAAGAGCGCCGTTGATACGGTTTTCGTCGGTGATTACGCCATCAATCATGGGAACGTTGAAATCACAACGAACCAAGCATTTCTTGCCCTTAACGTTAACGTCTTTAATTGTCTTCTTGTTCATAGATAACTCCTTGTTATTTACAAAATTATACGTATATATTTTATAATAAATATCAAATTAAGTCAAGGCATTTTTATGATTTTAGAAGAATATGAAAAATAATTTGAAAACTAGCAACAAAATACGCAAAAACACGCGTGTTTTGTAACGAATTTCAAAAATTTTTTTATTTTCTAAAATTTATAGGGGAAAATCAGTTGCAAAATTTTAAATTTTATAGTATTATATTTAGGCAAACAAATGAGCCATCATAGTCTAGCGGTTAGGACGTCGGCCTCTCACGCCGAAAACCGGGGTTCGAGTCCCCGTGGTGGTGCCACAAAAAATACAGTCTATCTTTTGATAGGCTGTGTTTTTTTGTTTACGCAGTAAACAGGGAGTCGAACGGCAGGTCGAGGCTTTAGCCTCAAATTGCGAGTGAATCGGTGCGAAGGCGCACTCCCAATATGAAAAACTAACAGTAGTTAATTACTGGCTTTGCTAAAACACTCATATTGGATGCAACGTCACGTTGCCCACAAAAATGCCATTACTCTTTTGAGTGATGGTATTTTTTTGTTTACATAGTAAATGGGGAGTCGAACGGCAGGGTGGGCAGACCCACTGTCTATATAGAGGAGTATGTGATATTTCGGGCGATTGTGGTATTTCGGGCGATTGTGGTATTTCGGGCGATTCGTGAATCGCCCCTACGGAATAACTAACGATAACCAATTACTAGCTTTGCTAAAGTACTCATATTGGATGCAACGTCACGTTGCCCACAAAAATACAGTCTATCTTTTGATAGGCTGTGTTTTTTTGTTTACGCAGTAAATGGGGACGAGAACGGCAGGGTGGGCAGACCCACTGTCTATATATGGGAGTATGTGGTATTTCGGGCGATTGTGGTATTTCGGGCGATTCGTGAATCGGTGCGAAGGCGGTAGGCAGACCCACTGTCTATATAGGGCGATTCGTGAATCGCCCCTACGGAATAACTAACGATAACCAATTACTAGCTTTAGTTAAAGTACTCATATTGGATGCAACGTCACGTTGCCCACAAAAATGCCATTACTCTTTTGAGTGATGG
>SVHU01000015.1 GCA_015055625.1 Clostridiales bacterium
CAAATTTCCCTTTGTATGAGTTAATTAACAAATATCATTTTGAGAATGCTATATACAATCGAAGTATAGCAGGATTAACGACGAGTGAAGCGCTTGAAATTGTCCAAGATTGCATTATAGCTATAAGTCCTGCAACAATTTTTATAGCATTGGGAGAAGAAGACGAAAACAATATTGATGCAATTAAGCAATATAATCAAATTATAAAGCTCATTCAATCCGCACTCCCTAAAAGTAAAATTTACTTAATATGTTTGCAAGGAAATACACCTTATGTCGAGAGGTTTAACGCAAATGTTCTTTCCTTGTGTGACAATAAAAAGATATGCAATATACGCTTTATTTCTTCATCTACGGAAACAAACGTATATAAGATGCAATTTAAACAGTTAAGTTGTTTTTTTCGCGATAAGCCATTGACTATGGTAGAAGCGTTCACAATGGCTAATTAGTGCGATATCGGACGCTTTACAAAATCCATAAAATAGAAAGGCGCAGCAGAAAATTTCTGTTTCGCCTTTTTAATAACGTTCACTTTTTTTTGAAACGGTTCGATTTAGGTCACTCTTACTCCACCCACTAGCCAACTTAAACTTTTGCCAATGCAAATTGAGATTGCTTCGCTTTGCTCGCAATAACGTCTAAGGATGAACTTGCATTTGAAGATTGATTATAGAACGGGCGATTCCTGAATCGCCCCTACAATTTCTTTTGTTTTTATTTTGGGTGTAAGCTTGCGTAACCGCGACTCCACCCCCTAACCAAACATAAACTTTTGCAATGCAAATTGAGATTGCTTCGCTTTGCTCGCAATGACGTCTTTCGCTAATTTTGGTAAATTATATCATATAACGCAAAAAATTGTAATAGGTTTAAAAAAATTTTTCGATATTTTTTAAATAAAAACAGTAAGCAACTGAAAACATAAAACTCATGTATAATTACTTACTGTTTACTTTTATCTTCTTTTTTTAGTAGGCTTTTTGGCGGAAAAACTATCGATAAACGACTTTTCCTTTGCAAGACGTTTACCTTTTTGCGTGGGTGCTTTTGTTGGCTTTGAAGCAGTTTTGCTCTTGACTTTTTCACTCCTTTTTACACCGTACGGCAAAGTTTTGCTATCGGGAAGACGTTTTCGTTTTTCGTGAGCTTTCTTTCTTGCTTCTGCCAAATACTCGTCGCGTTTTTCCTTTCTGGTTTGAGTTTGCTCACCTTTTAGGGTAAACTTGGTTTCAAACTCTTTTACCTCATTTCCCGTAAACTTAATTATTTCGTCAAACTTACGCTTTTGATAAGGCGTGTTGATAAGAGTGAACGCTTTACCGCTCTTACCTGCTCTACCCGTTCTTCCTATACGGTGCACGTAATACTCGTTAGACTCGGGAACGTCATAATTAAAAACCACGTCAAGACCGCTTATATCCAAGCCACGCGCCGCAACGTCGGTTGCAATAAGCACTGGAATTTCGCCGTTTTTAAAGGCTTTAATTGTATTTTTTCTATCGCTTTGTCTGATATCGCCGTGAAGCTCACATACGGAATATCCGTTTTTGCTAAGCGACTCATAAAGCGAATCTACCATTTTTTTTGTGTTACAAAAAATAATTGTTCTGGTTGGCGCAAGCGTATCTAAAAGATTACGTATCGCCATATTTTTATTTTTTGTATCCGTTCTAACAAAATACTGCTCAATAAAATCACTATCGTCGCCCTCGTCGGTTTCGATAAAGACTGGGGATTTCATATAGTTTTGTGCAAGCTTTTTAATTTCTTCGGGCATCGTTGCGCTAAAAAGCGCGGTCTGACGCTCTTTTGGTGTCTTATCTAATATTGTTACGATATCGTCCCTAAAGCCCATATCGAGCATTTCATCAGCCTCGTCAAGTACTACAAACTTAACTTCGCTCAAGTCTAACGTTTTGCGTCTTAAGTGATCGCAAAGTCTACCTGGAGTTCCAATTACAACCCTAACGCCACGCTTAAGATTGATAATTTGTCTATCCATGTGCGCTCCACCAAAAATGGGAAGAACGTTGCACCCCTCTCTAAACTCATTGAGCTTTCTTATTTCGTTACATTCTTGACTTGCAAGCTCACGTGTGGGGCTAAGGATAAGAACTTGCGTAGCCTTGTTTTCCACATTAACAAGCTCCATTGCAGGAATGGCATACGCATAGGTTTTTCCCGAACCGGTTTTAGATTTGCCGATAACATCCACCCCACTCCTAAGCAAAGGAATAGCCTGTTCTTGAATGGGCGTAAGCTCTTCAAAACCCTGCTTTTCAATAGATTTTAGAAGGTATTCATCTTTTAATATTTCGTTAAATTTCATTTTATATCTCTTTAGTCTGTTTTATAAGATTGGCAAACATCTGCGTGCTCTTATTATAAGACGCAGACCACTTACCAACCATTTGCTCTTCTATAAGCATTTTTACAATCTCGCCATCCTCTAACGCAAGTCGTTTATATTTATCGTCATAAAACTTTTTATAACGAACTAGATTAGATAAATACGAATACATCTTAAGTAAAATACGCGTTTGATTATAAAGTGAATACTTATAATACTCTTTGTTTCCATCCACTTTGCACACGTTTTTTATATCAAAAAGAAGTTGCAACAGCGCGCTCATAGACGTTTCAGCGCTTTTTAAGAATGCTGACAAATCTATTGTTATGTTAACACCAAACCCGTCTTCATACTCAATTTGGCGCGATCTAATATGATTTTTTAATAGAGCTAATATCTTTTCGCTTAGTTTAATTATCAACGAATCAGTATACAAACAACCTGCATTTATGTAAATTTCTCTAAATCGCTCATATAACGATTTTACCTCATACGTACCATAGATTTCCTGACAAACGGACGCTATTATACTAGAGGAATTAGCTGTGCTTTGAGCTGTTTTCCCAAACACGCAAATATTGAAAATATGCTCTCTAATATTACCTACGCTAATATACGCGCAATTATTGCAACCAACTTTATCCAGTACAGCTAGGTTTTCGGGAATATTTATATCGGGATACTGAACTACGTGTGCGCCATTTTGAGCATTTATTCCCATAAATGCATATCCAGAAACAGGATCTTTTTTTGCGCGTCTAAACTTTTTGACTGTAAGCAAAGGATTAGTAAGCTTTTTAATAAGAACAGTATTTTCTCCAACCGTATAGTATTTCTTTTTGAGTGCAAGGGAAAGATATTTATCTTTATAAAGCATAAACTTTGCATCCTTTCCCACAATTTTGATTACTATTTCGGTTTGCAGAATAAGAACTTTAGCCACCATTTGAGCTAAATCGTCAGGCTTTTCAAAACGTCTTAAGTCGTTGAAAATCTCGGACGAATATTGATTTTTAAGCATTCCAAGCTGATAAACTACGTTTTTGTACACACTCCACTTTTTCACGTACTCTTCCCAAATAGTTTCAAAGCATTGTGGATTATCCGTATAGGATGCCTTTAGCTGTTCTTTACTCTTAGACGCCCAATAATAATTCCAAGTATTATAGCTTACGCCAAGTGGCTCATAAAAGTTTTGCGTAATATACAAACCTCGCGAAGTTACGCATTTTACAACGTCTTCTTCTCTCGGATTTAAAATATTAAGCATTGTCATTGGAACAAAAAGATTGTATTTTAACCTAAGCGCAAGCCTACAAGCGTTAATAAGAAGATTTGCCGAGGGTATTGTGGAAAATTTATCATTATAAGAATAACGCTTTTCGCCATTTGGAGAAAGAGCAATAAGCTCGTCTTCGTCATTTATTGCGAAACAACGGTATTTGAAAGAAAAAGGCTTAGACGTATACTCGTTTATACGAACGTCTTTCATTTTGCTATACTCACCGTCCGTCCAAAAAATAAACGGTTTTACGTTGAGCGTAGACGAACAAAACTCGTATACCGCGTACACCGTACCAAGCTCTCCGTTCCCTAAAATAAAGCACTTATCAAACACCACCGATATTTTGTGTCCCTCTTCTACAGAAAGCACGTCATTGTAATGCAAACCGATATTGTCAAGAAAATCGCGTGTTTCTTGACTATCGAGATTTCCGATAAAAATATCAAAATTCTTATTATATTCGGTTGTAGCGCCAGTAACGTTCGTAATATCTTTGCACATATCATCCACGGCATACCTAATTGCCTCCGATTCGTACGAAGTAAGAAAGAACCTTACCTTGTCATTACTCAAAACCATACTTTTCTCCGTTCGTTATATATATTCTAATTATTTTATACATTATAATAATAACATATATTACAAAAAATAACAAACAAATTAAGCAAATTAAGGAAAATACTTGCTTTTATTCTCTTTTTAACGTAAAAAGCGGTTAGCCTTTTTAGCTAAACCGCTTTTGAGTGTTGTAAATTAAACAGTTTCCTTAAGCTTTGCAGCCTTACCAGAACGCTCTCTAAGATAATAAAGCTTAGCTCTTCTTACCTTACCATGTCTGATAACGATGATCTTGTCAATACGAGGAGAATGAACCTGGAAAGTTCTTTCAATACCAATACCAAAAGATACTCTTCTTACGGTAAAGGTTTCTCTTACGCCACCGTTCTTCTTAGCGATTACTACGCCTTCAAAAGCCTGAAGTCTTTCGTTCTTGCCTTCTACGACCTTAACCATAACCTTAACGGTGTCACCTACTGCGAAAGCGGGAACTTCTGCTTTCATGTAATCTTTTTCAATTGCTTCAATAATGTTCATGACTTACTAACCTCCTAAATTTTACATTATGTTCTTATAGATCTATGCTACATTGGAACACACGAGTCACGCATAATATTATACACAAACACACAACTAAAAGCAAGCGTTTTGATGGTGTTTTTTTTACTTTTTTAAGGTTTTTTCATCTTTTTTTACATATTTTTGTATTCTTCGCTTGCCCTGAACTCTTCTACGAAATCGAGGAACCTATCTTGCATTATAGCTTCTCTTATTCTTTCCATAAGTTTTAATAGATACGTTATGTTATGAAGAGATAACATTCTTCCGCCCATAATCTCGTTTACGTTTACAAGATGACGAAGATATGCCTTGCTGTAATTTTTACATGCGTAACAATCACACTTGTCGTCTAAAGGTGTAAAATCCTCTTTATACTTTGCATTTCTTACAACTACCTTACCATTGTGCGTAAATGCTGTTCCATTTCTTGCAATACGCGTGGGAAGAACACAGTCGAACATATCAATTCCGCGTAAAACGCCTTCTACCAGGCAATCAGGGCTTCCTACGCCCATAAGATATCTGGGCATAGTTTCGGGATAATAAGGCTTTAATACGTCCAAAATATGGTACATAACGTCCTTAGGCTCGCCTACCGAAAGTCCGCCAATTGCTATACCACACTTTGCGTAAGGTACAGTTCTTTTTGCCGATTCTATTCTCAAATCGTCGAACATATTGCCTTGAATAATGGGGAAAAGCATTTGGTTTTCATTCTTTTGATAGTCATAGCAACGCTGAAGCCATCTCAAAGTTTGTTCCATTGCCTCTTGAGCCTTCTTTCTTCCGCAGTTTGGCTCTGAGCAAACGTCGAATGCCATCATTATATCTGAACCAAGACTGTTTTGTATTTCCATTGATTTTTCAGGTGTAATAAGATGTCTACTTCCGTCTATATGCGATGCAAACGTTACGCCCTCATCGGTTATTTTTCTTATTTTGCTAAGCGAAAACACCTGAAATCCACCGCTATCGGTCAAAATCGGCTTGTTCCAATTCATAAACTTATGAAGTCCGCCAGCATTTTCCACCAATTTGTGTCCTGGTCGAAGATACAAGTGATAGGTATTGGACAAAATTATTTGGGATTTAGCATCCTCTAGCTCATAAGGAGCAAGCGCTTTTACAGTTGCTTGCGTTCCTACCGGCATAAAAATCGGGGTTTGAATAACTCCGTGAGGTGTGATTAGCTCGCCTACTCTTGCGCCCGATTGTTTACATTCGTGTATTACTCTATATGAAAATTTTTCACTCATAATTATTTCCTTGTAGTTTTTATATAGGGTTGGGGGTTTGGGGCGATTCGTGAATCGCCCTTACGGGTATCTATAAAACAATATAAAATCGCCCTTATAGGTGTAAATATTACAATATAAGATTACCCTTACGGTAGGAATTATTATCACTTAAAGTATAAGCGTAGAGTCGCCGAACGAGAAAAATCTATAACGTTCTTTTACTGCGCTTTCGTACATATTTAAAGCGTTTTCCTTGCCCATAAATGCTGAAACAAGCATTACAAGCGTGGATTCGGGAAGGTGGAAGTTTGTAATAAGAGAATCTACCATCTTGAATTTATATGACGGATAAATAAAAATCTCTGTAAACCCACTCTCCGCTTTCATAACCCCATCTTCAGTGCTTGCGCTCTCTAAAACTCGCACCGAAGTTGTTCCACAAGCCACAATTCGTCTACCCTCGCTTTTCGCTCTGTTTATAGCGTCTGCGGATTCTTGCGTAACCTGATAAAATTCGCTATGCATTTTATGGTCGGTTATAACGTCTGCCTTTACCGGTCTAAACGTTCCAAGTCCTACGTGCAAAAGAACTTTAACTATCTCTACTCCCTTTTCTCTAAGCTTTTCCATAAGCTGAGGAGTGAAATGCAAGCCTGCCGTTGGAGCAGCGGAAGATCCCTCTTTGTTTGCATACACGGTTTGATATCTGTCTTTATCTTTGAGTTTTTCGTGAATATACGGAGGCAAGGGCATTTCGCCTATTTGCGACAAAACATCCTCGAACACACCGTCAAAAATAAATCTTACCTTTCTTAATCCCTCTTCTCCATACTCCAAAACCTGAGCTTTAAGCTTTTCGGAAAAGATAATCTCCTCCCCTGGTCTTGCCTTTCTTGCAGGGCGCACCAAAACTTCCCAGTCAGTAAGATCGATACGTTTATGGAGCAAAAACTCTACTCTTGCGCCTGTTTTTTTACTTCCGTAAATTCTTGCAGGCAAAACTTTAGTATCGTTTACAACCAAAACGTCGCCTTTGTTGAAGTAGTCGATAATATCATAAAAATGCTTATCGTGGCGCATTTCTCCCGTTTTTCTATCATAAACGAGCATTCTCGAACTATCTCGAGGCTCTACTGGGGTTTGCGCTATAAGCTCTTCGGGCAAGTCATAATAAAAATCACTTCTTTTAAGTTCCATTTAGTCAATAGTGTCCTTTTCGTAAAGTTTAATAGCTTTAGCCTTTTCCTCGTCTATATGATACCCCATATGCTCGTAAGCATTAGACAAAGCAATTCTACCGCGAGGCGTACGCGCGATAAAGCCAAGTTGCAAAAGATATGGTTCTAAAACGTCTTCGATAGTTACGGCGTCTTCGTTTATAGACGCAGCAAGAGTATCAAGCCCAGCAGGTCCGCCGTTAAACTTTTCGATAAGCGTCTGCAACATCTTTCTGTCGTTAACGTCAAGTCCGAGCTCGTCAATCTCCAAAAACTCGAGGGATTTCACGGTAACGTCCTTAGTTACTCTACCATCACCCCAAACCTGAGCAAAATCTCTTACTCTTTTTATAAGTCGGTTTGCAATTCTAGGCGTTCCTCTAGATCTGCTTGCAAGTTCTAAAGCTGCATCGTCATCTAAATCTATACCTAAAATTTTAGCGCTACGGCGGATAATGGTGGCAAGCTCAGTTTTGTTGTACATTTCCAATCTGCAAATAACACCAAATCTATCGCGGAACGGACCTGTAAGCATACCTGCTCTTGTTGTTGCGCCAATAAGCGTAAACTTGGGCAAATTAACTCTAAGCGTTTGAGCAGACGGTCCTTTGCCAAGCATTATATCAAACGCATAATCTTCCATAGCCGAGTACAGTTTCTCTTCTACGTTACGAGAAAGAGCGTGAATTTCGTCTATAAAAAGCACGTCGTTTTCGTTGATATTTGTAAGTATTGCGGCAAGATCTGCGGCTCTCTCTATGGCTGGACCAGACGTAATTTTGATATCTACCCCCAGCTCGTTTGCAATAATATGCGACATTGTGGTTTTACCAAGACCGGGAGGGCCGTATAAAAGCACGTGATCGAGCGCATCTCCTCTCTTTTTACTTGCCTCAATGAAAATTTTGAGGTTGGACTTTATTTTTTCCTGTCCAATATAGTCATCGAAGGACTTTGGACGGAGAGATTTTTCTATCGCTTCCTCATCAAAAGACGAAAGCGAACTTGTTACAAATCTTTCGGCATTCTCCATTTTTTATCCTCCTTAACCTTGCTGTAAAGCTTTGAATATTATCTGCTCTACGCTCATTCCATCTTTTTGTACGCGTTTTACAGCTTGAACAGCCTCGTTCTTGTTTAGTCCAAACGTCATAAGCGCGGATACAGCGTCCTGATTTACGTTTTCTACACTCTCAGTTATAACCGAGCTTTCCGCTGAAGCTCTTAGACTTTCGCTTGGATCTACGCTCATCTTATCTTTAAGCTCTAATATTATACGTTCGGCTGATTTTTTGCCCACTCCTTTGATTTTGGATAGTGCCTTAACGTCGCCGTGATAGATTGCAAGAACAAGCTGAGGTAACGCCATTCCGCTTAAAATATCGATTGCGGACTTAGGTCCTATTCCGCTAATACCGGTGAGCTTTAGGAACATAGTCTTTTCTTGCGCTGATGCAAAACCGAAAAGTCTTACGTCGTCTTGAGATATTGCAAGATAAGTATAAACCTTTGCAGTTTGTCCCACCTTTAGTCCGCTTATACAAGAAATAGACGCAATAATATCATAACCAATACCATTACACTCCACAACAAGCGCGTTTCCGTTACATTCTACAACTTCGCCTTTAATAAAACTATACATACTTCTTTCCTTTTCTGAGTTTCTTAAGCCTGTACGGCTATAAACGAACAATTTATCCAATAATTTAGGTTATGCTTTTTACACAAGTGTTCTCTTGTTAAAGCTTACCGTGTGCGCATGGCAAATAGCAACAGCCAAAGCATCAGCAGCATCGTCGGGGCGGGGCACAGATGAAAGCTTTAACAGCATTTTTACCATATACTGAACTTGGCGTTTTTCTGCCCTGCCTTCGCCAGTTAGCGCCATTTTTACCTGAAGCGGTGTATACTCGAATAATTTTCCGCACGATTTTATAGCGGATAACACCAGTACACCTCTGGCTTGGGCAACCTTAATACCTGTGGTAATATTCGTATTGAAAAACAATTCTTCAAGCGCAATTTCATCGGGCTTGAACTTGTCGATAATATGATTCATTGCATCGTAAATCATCTCCAATCGCTCGGAAATAGGCTTGTCTTTTGGCGTGGTAATTACACCGTAATCGATAGCGCGAATCTTTCCGTTTAGCTTTTCAATAACCCCGTAACCAATCGTTCCGTATCCGGGATCTATACCGAGTATTATCACTGTTTTTTCTCCACTGCATAATTATACATATATAATATATTATTTTTAAGCAAAAAAGTCAAGGGTATTTGTGATGATATCTGCATTATAAAAAACTCGTGGATCAAATACCCACGAGTTTTATTATTAGTCTTCGCTTACTTCCTTTTCATTGCCCTTTTCGTATGGGGCTACCATTACGTTCTTACGATTATTGATTATCGTATTGTTTATTACCAATTCGAAATTATATCCTAAGAACGTTGCTGCTTTTTCGGACAACACCATACGCGACAGATATATTTCTAAGTATTCCATAAACGAGGATACCTTGTTATCCATAAACAGCACAAGCCTAATCGTTTTTTTATCCTTATCTATTGCAAGATAATTTTTTGTTATGGACATATTTACTCTATCGTGTATATCGCCTATATTAAAATTTTTCTTTCTTACTCGAGATCTATGCGCATCGCTCTTATCTGCAATAATAAGTGCCGCGCTTACTGGGCTTATTGGATATCCGTTTTGCTCTTCGTGGTTACCAATAGCTCCCACAACTACGCCAATTTCTCGCATATCCATTCCCATTTTATTCAATAGATCGAATGCAAGAATAGAACCTGTTATTCCGTGATTTTGTCTGTTCACCGCGTTTCCTATATCGTGAATCCAGCCTGTTATCGCACCAAGCTCAACAGTTCTTTCGTCGTAGCCGAGCGTAGAAAGAATATTTGCGGTAGTCTTACTAACATATCCTACGTGACGCAATCCGTGCTCGGTATAACCCATTTGCTCTAAGTTCCCGTTGGCAGTACCAATCAAAGCTCTGAAATTCTGGTCGTTCTTTATTTTTTCTAAGGTTATTTTTTCTTTCATAACACGTTTCCTCCTTATTAAAATTTGAGATTTTAATTAAATTATGTATTATTTGAGATTTTTTAAAGCTTTATAGTACGGATCGGACGAAAAATCCCTATACTCGTCATCCACCGTTCCACCAAGCTGTTCGATTGCATTGCGAATTTCAGTAAAGTCTGCATAATTGCAATTATCCAACGCTTTATAAAGATACATCATTGCTCTCTCGTCGCCATACTTGCCGATAAAACCAGCATATAGTGGTACGTTGTTGCCGTTTTTGAACAAATCCTCCAAAAGCACGTACGTTCTTTCGTCCTGTTTTGCGTTAACTAAAATCTCTGCAATAAGACCTTTTAACGCATAGCCCGCATTGGGTAAAAGACTATAAAGCGCTTCGCTTACACTGTTTGCGTCTTGCGACATTACCTCTACACAAAGCTCCCTGAGCCCCTCGTCTTCGTTTTCGTCCGCTAAAATCTCCACGTATTTATTAAGCGGATGGTTTGCGCCTATTTCGGACAAAAGATTTATTGCTTCAATCTTTACTTCCGCGCTATAATCACCATTTATGACTTTACTAAGTTCTTCATTACAATCAGTTTCCGCAATTCTATCAAGCAATAACGCCGAAGGACTGTTTCCCTCTTCTGCTATCGACACAAGCATCTGAACAAGTTCTTTAGGAGATGTGATTTTTTCGAAATATTGCTTTGGAGAAATACCACCAAGCTCTTCGTACACAATCTCTTTCCACTCGTCGAAAAGAGATACTGCTTTATCCTCCATTTCATCGGGTGTAAGGGAAGAATTATTCTCCATCCACTGCTGTAAATATTCAGTAAATAACTGATCAAAATCTATCATTGTTTTTCCTCCAGTTTAAAGTTGTATAAATCAAGTAAAGCGTCAAACTTTTTCTCATCAGCTTCAAAAAGATTACACACTGCCTTTTTATCAATAAAAATTGGATGTAGTTTAGTAATAAACGCAAACACTGCAGTAAGTTCGTTTACTTCAAACTCGTCGCATTTATCACTTGGCAATTCCATTATACGTTTTGCAAAAGTTTTATAGTTTAGATTTAACGCCTTATCAAAATCCGTAGTTATAAACGCGCAATTAGCATACACTCTCCAATACGCAGTATTTAGCTCGTTAGAAACCTTAAGTTTTGGCTGATGAGGTTTGAAAAACTGCACAACGTCTTGCAAAAACATTGCAAAATTCTTCTTTTGCGCAAACTCTAAAAATGGTGCAAGACATTCTCGTTTCGCATAATAATTAACGTCAGGATTCACTAAAAGCTCTCTAATGAGTGGATGAAAATACACGCTTTGAGCCAAAAATGCAGATATGTGTCCTGCAATTTTTACTTGAGGCGAAGTAATTATCCAACGCAATTTATCATAAAATTCACTATGCTTTTTTACGTAATTAGCTACTCTTTCCACAGTTTTTAGGCTAGATAACGTGTCGTTTATTTCATCAAACCAACTCTCTTGTTCACTTTGTGGAATATCGGGAACAACATCAAACTTATCGTTTCCCTCTCGTAAATTAATGGCAAAATACTTTACTTTTTCACAATCAGGATATAATTTTGCTAGCTTCACCATTATACTATGAGCAAGAGAATGTTTACCCATATTGTGATAAATTATTGCAACAAGTAAATTAGCTACTTTATCATAAGGTGTAAAATCAAGCAGTTTTTTATAATATTTTAAAGTGTATTTTTCATTTTTAACCTGTTGCATACATTTTGCAACTTTTTTGATATCTTGCTCTTTTGTAACGTTAACGTCATCTAATCTTTCAATTATTTCATCTCGTTCTTTAATATTGTTTGCATAATGCAACGCTACAATTTTAGACGTAAGCGCATTAACGTCGTTTGGAAGCTTTGCAAGCACTGCATCACACACAAGCGCGGAGGAAACAAACTTTTCCTCTCTAAGATATATCATTGCAATTAAATTTAGCGCTTCGATATAATCCCTACTTTGAGGAGGAACTTCCTCTAAAAGCTTTTTAGCATACGAATACTCTCCACTATGCATAAGCTTTCGTGCAACGTATATGGTTGCTTCTCTATCATACTTACCTACAACCTTAAAATTTTTATGGTTTGTAACTGAAACATCGTAATCTTCGCCAATAATGTTTTTTGAATCAGAATAATTGATATAATATATTGCTTCTGGATTCCTATTAAGCTCTATAAGCGAAGAAATAATACCCACGAAAGCTGATTCGTTTTTTGCGTCAATAGCCAACGTTCTATAATACATTTTTAGTGCAGAGTAATGCTCGCCAAGCATCGCATAGCATGCACCTATCTCCAATAATGTATCCGCACTATCTTTGTTTACATCTAGCTCATACGCCCTATAAAAACAATCTATTGCTTTTGTATATTCGCCGTTATCACTATATGACACGCCTTTGTCAAAATAGTAATCGGCATTATTTTGTAACTTGTGAATTTGAGCCATTAATTATTTGCCTTTTTTTGCTATAAAATGTATTCTTTCGGAGTTTTTTGATAGGTTTTCGCCAAAATCTGCAAAAATTTCTACACTAGAAAAACCTACGCTTTTCAACGCAACAATAATATCGTTTTCATTGTGGACATATTGAGTTTGCTCCTCGTCAAAACGAGTATATCTACCATCTTCATCACGTCTAAAAAACGATAAAAACATATCAACTCTGTTTCTGTATAAGTTGTTATTCCATACGTAAACAACGCCGTCTTTTTCTTCGGTGTAAACGTTGTTTCCGAGTACTTTTTTTAGCTTATATTCGCTACTAATATCAAAAACAAAAACTCCGCCCGCTTTTAGGTTATTATATGTATTTTTGAAAAAGTCAATCGGATTTTTTAGATAATTTACAACATCGCAAGTTGCAGTAATAAAATCGACGGGAATGGATAAGTTAATTTTCTCGGCATTTCCTACCGCAAAACTAACGTTAGTAATTGCGTTTCTTCTAGCGTTTTTCATTGCTATTGCAACCATTTCCGGAGAAAGATCCACACCCGACATATTGAAACCGCGCTGAGATAACATTAAAGTAAGCTTTCCGCTTCCACACCCTACGTCAAGTCCGCAACCCTTTGTGGGAATATGATGCGATATAAAATCACACCACGCGTTGTAATCTACGTCTTGCATAAACAAGTCGTAAAATTCCGATAATCCATCGTACATTATTTTTTCTTCCTCTTTTTAGGATTTTGCATTTGTTGCCACTCTTCGTAAGCCTGAGTAATTTGCTCCTCTATATCCATTCTTTCCTTTTCCATTTCATTTTTCATAACCTGTTTTTCTTCGGAAAGTTTTACTAAGTCATTTCTATTATATGTGGCGCTAAGCGGTGTAAATGTATGTCCTTTATCGATACTACTCAATTTTCTAGAAGCATATGCCGCGCCATAAACAGTGTTACGAGTTTTTATATATTGAATTTGCTCGGCAATCTCTTCTTCCTTTGTCTTTTTGGTCGCCATATTACGATTTTTTATCGCACCTTCTACCCTATCATTGATGTATTTGTCATATACATAGTGATTAAAAACCGTCCAAACAAGCAACATATTTGCAAGTCCAACAAAAACTATCAAGATCCAGCCTATTACCGAAAGCCAAATAAGATCGGCAAACGCAAACGCAAAAATAACAGGGAAAATCGCTAGCGCCATAAACAAAAGATTTTGAGGGAACAATCCTATTGCAAACACAAATGAATTCTTTACTAAATCAAAAAATCTAAGTTGGTACGTTACGCATTGCGTACAGAAATACATAAACATTATGAGAATAAAGATAAATTGTATTACGCCAACAACCTGAACAATAATTTTTAGAACTTGCGAAGATGAAAACATATCAAGACCGAAAAAGCAGAACATCATACCAAAGAATGATAGTGCCAAAAGAGCCGATCCGCCTACAAAATATTTCCAGTTTTGCTTAATTCCATGTCCAAAGTTTGCAAAAATGTGTACACCTTCACCCCATGTTATTCTACGAACAACGTAAGTTGCGCCAGCAAGACCTATTCCAAACAACATAAAACAAGGCACAAGTAATAGATATTGAGTTAAAGTAACGTTTAACTTCATACTAGAATACAACGAATTTATATCATCTCTAGGATAATATCCTACGCCAAAATTTGCATTCGCAGGTATCGCCATTCCGTATGCAGTTTCTTGAAAATATGAAAATAAAAGCACAGCTATTACAGGAATCAGGAAAAGTAAAAGTAATAAATTTACTTTACATAACGCACCCAATCTAGTCTTAAAAGTATCCCACCACAGTCCCCATCTAGTTCGTGGTAATTGACTTGGGTTAAAATCGGGTAAGTTCTCATCTCCGATAATAAGTCTGCTGAATAATCCTTGCTTAGCCATTTATATCCTCCACGAAAGTCTGAATATAACAATAAAGACTTTCTACATTCTGTTTAGAATTAACATTTACGTCCATAAATATTCCATTCCTTCCGTCTAGCAAATTACCCCCCTGACCTAAATACTCTACCACGTTCGTTTGTCTTGGAACACAAGTAAATAAGTCGAGATAATATTCATTATTAACTACCGGAAGGCTCATTTTATCCACGCTGATGCGTGATATAGTAAGGTTCTTTTTATCAAATTCCGCCGTTTTATTGGCAAAATTAAGTAGCTTTACTTCAAGCTCTGTAAGGAGCGAAAAAGTTTCAACGCATTTCAACTCGCAATTTTCAATACGACAATTTATCTCGTTTTTAAGAGCTATTTCTCTAAGCTCAAACATTTTTTCTTGCGATAAACTCGGATACGGCGACACAGTAAAATTGCACACACCGCAAAATACGTTGTTATTTGGTATAGCGTTGGGATTTTTTGTTGTATTAAAATGCAAGAACAAAATATCCGCATCAGGAAAAAAATCTCCATTATTTTCAGGTATTGTATCAATTACAAGCAAAATCCCTATGTTAGAAATATGATAGAAATCTAAAAAATTTTTCACAGCCAACGCTTTTGCGTACGCTCTACCTTCGCTCTCTTCGTCCTCGATTGCAATAAGTGCTTGAATGCACTTCGTCTTTTTTATACAAGCAAAACATCCGTGTGTTTTTATAAAGCCATTCTTTGTTAGCTCCTTTTCCGTAACCTTCTCGCTCATTATGTTCAATTCAAACTCGGCTAGCGGATATTTAACTGTTTGTATATTAGACAACATATTTTTATTATACTATAAATGCATAAATTTTTCAATCATTTTGAACTAATTTTTATTATATCATTGACATAATAATTAAATTATGATATCATTATGAAGATTTTTATAAAATATCACGGATTAAACCGACAAAGGAGATATAAACAATGAAAAAGTACAATGTTGCAGTAGTTGGCGCAACCGGTATGGTTGGTCGCAAAATGCTTCAAGTTCTTGCTGAAAGAAATCTTCCCATCGATAATTTCTATCTCTTTGCAAGTGCAAGAAGCGCAGGAAGTAAGGTTGAATTTAAGGGTAAAGAATACACCGTTATTGAGCTTACCGAAGAAAACATCCTTGCAAGAAAAATTGATATCGCTTTATTTAGCGCAGGCGGAAGTACCTCTAAGGCTTTTGCCCCCATTTTTGCAAATAACGGTACTCTCGTTATCGATAACTCATCTCAGTGGAGAACTGATCCAAACGTTCCACTTGTTGTTCCCGAGGTTAATGCTCACGATATCGATTGGCATAACAACATTATCGCAAACCCCAACTGCTCCACTATTCAAGCAGTTGTTGCTCTTGCTCCTCTTCATAGAAAGTATGGTATTAAGAGAATCGTATACTCTACATATCAGGCAGTAAGCGGTGCTGGTATGGGCGGTTTTTCAGATCTTGAAAACGGCGTTAAAGGCGAAGCTCCCAAAAAGTTCCCCAAACCCATTTTCGGCAACGTAATTCCTCACATCGACGTTTTCCTTCCCAACGGCTACACCAAAGAAGAAGAAAAGATGATGTTTGAAACTAGAAAAATTTTGGGCGATCCCGACATCAAAATCACCGCAACTACCGTGCGTGTTCCAGTATACTACGGTCACAGCGAAAGCATTAATATCGAATTTAAGAATCCCATTACGTTAGAGGGCGTTAAGGAATGTTTGAAGAATGCTGACGGCATTATCTTGTCCGAAGAAGCTGAAGTTTACCACACCCCTCTTGACACAGCTAACACAAATCCCGTATACGTTAGCCGTGTAAGACTTGACAACAGTGTTGAAAACGGTCTTAACCTTTGGGTTGTTGCAGACAACATCAGAAAGGGTGCTGCTACCAATGCTGTTCAAATCGCTGAAAAAGTTATCGCTAAGGATAATAAATAAGTTTGATAAAGAAGCGACACCGCAAAGGCGTCGCTTCTTTTTATACTTGCCATAAAAAAAATACGGCTCAACTATTTTACGTTAAGCCGTATTTTTTATTTTATTTAATGGAAGGAATATTGATTTTGCCTTGATAGTTGTACTCAAATACAAAATAAATATTTTCGAGGATTTCGCTATTGGAATACTTACTGCTAAGCTTAGAAATAGTTTCATTTTTACTTGAAACAACACTAATATCACCCATCTTGTCGAGATTTCCAGCAACGTATACTATGTTTACTTTTACGTCAAGCCCAACAACGGGATCAAGCAACGGATCGGAAGATTTTGCAAACACTTCAATAGCCAAATCTGAACCGTATCCTGCAGGAATTTCAACAGTCGCCGTATTGCCATTTATCACAAATTCCTCAAACTTTACCGAAGTAGATTCGGTCGTTTTGTTTGAACCGATATTATTTATTAAACGAACGTACTCAATTTTATCAGCGGAATCACTAGTTTTGAAAGTAACTGTCATTGCTGGCTTTTCGCCTAAACGTATATTGTTTCCACTGTCGTTTGTACTAAACTTGAAAAGCTTAGTATTGTTATTGTAGTAGGGAACGTAATCTTTAGATCCCATTGGCAAATCCGCTACGTCGATAGAATCGGAAAGCGTATAAGCATTTCTTTCCGCATTCCACTCAAAGGCTCCAAGATCGGACTTCATATGAGCATACAAATCTAGATCTTTTAAAAGGATAGACTGAGAGGTTTTGCCGTTTTTATTGTTGTATTCATAAACAAAAGCATTATTGTAAATTACGTCGTCGCCGTAAAATCTAGACTGCATTGCATTTAATCCGTTGTGATTTACGGAAAGTAGACTTGTTACCAATACTGCAATATACGCAAGCGCAGTTATAGCAGAAGCAATCAAAACAGGCTTCTTTTCGATGATTGCTTTCTTCTTTTCAGCTACAAGCTTAGATTGCTCTTCGTCCTCTGTTTTTTCTTGGGCGTTTTTCTTTGAACTAATACCCAATAAATCCTTTATTATAAGAACGTAAGGAATAATAGACTGAGCATAAACGAGAACAATAGATAAAGTAAGAGGTAAGAAGATTGCAGGCGCTACGCTATACACAACTAAAACTTCTGCTACAACAACAGGTAAAAGAAGAATAGCAAACGCACCGTAAGGCAACAATCTTTCGATATCAAAGCCAAACTTATTCTTGAATTTATCCTTGAGCAATATACAACACAACATTGTTGCGCCTTGAGCTATTGCAAGACCTGCAAACAAGTAAGAATACGTGGGGAACACAAAGCACATTACTGCGCCTACAAGCATTATAAACCAAGCGTTTCCTTTTATTACGTCCAATGCCTTCACTTTGAACACGTTTTTGAAAACAACGTTGTAAATAGCAAGCAATACTAAAGAAAGAACGAACACAATAATAAAGAATAATACGTTATCGGTAATTAGAGAGCCGATTGCATTCACGGATACTGCACCGATAAGCGAAAGAAGAAGAGCTAACAAAAGGTAAAGAACGGTAAGTGTTGCTACCGTTGCTAAAACTGAGAGCACAGATACTGCAACGCCATAGCCAGTTTTTACAGGATTTAGAGCCTTTTTCTTGATTACATACCAAGCAATAACGCCTGCAAGAGCAAGGATTATTGCACCGATAATATACGCAACGTAAGACGCAAACCAGAAATTAAGTCCAATATACGAATAAAAACCTATCGTTGCGTCGCTATCCAAAATTCCAAGATCCGCATTACCAAATCTATCCGCGTAGCTACCAATTACGCAAGCTACTCTTTCTACCATTGAATCGTTTAGTGAAGATGCAGTTGTAATTTCAGACTTATTTCCCACACCCAAAATTTCAATAGCAGAAATACCGTTAATTGCATTAAATTCTTTATTGCCCATATTTGCAGAAGCAATATTTCCAGAGAACGATCCACTATGATACCAATCCCCAGCAGTTGCAAACACCGAAACTGTATCGCTACCTTTCGCCTGAGATGCAACTATGGTTGACACTTCACCTACGTTGTCAAAAACAGCAATAGACTTAGTTCTAGAGATTGCATCTCCAAAAAATCCTTCATAGCGCGTAGTATTTAATAAAACGTCAATTCCCAAACCATCTCTATAAGACGCATCGGTGAAAACCATTAAAATATCGTTCTTATAAGACTTTCCACCATTGATAATCTCGTCAAGAAGCGCAAGCATAGTACCGATAGTAAGAGAATTGTTTACGTATCCGTTATCGCCAGCGTCAGAATCGTAGTGTGCAACCATCATCATAACATCTGCAAGCTTTTTCTCGTCGTAGCTAAACGAATAATTGTTAGCGTGAGGACTTCTTGCAAGGCCTTTCTTGGTTTGAGTTCCAGGAATATAAAGCATGATATTTTGAACCACCATGTCTTTATAATATCCTCTATCCTTAGCATTTGCAATAGCGTTTAAGTCTGAATCGTTAAGCGTTATATTTGCCGAGTAATACGCAGGAGCAAGTTCATATTTTTTTACTTCTTTCTCATTTTCAATTTCTACGTATTGTCCCATCAAAATATCGCTTGTGCTACTTATTGAGCCAGAAGGATAAGATTTAACATTTCCATTAGTATCATAAACAGTTTTATACTTTTTAGTAAGAGTATTTTTGATAATCGTGTTTATCGAAGATACTACATCATATCTACTTGATGAACTTGACTTGGAAGTACTGTCATCAGTAATATCGTAATTCCCGCTTTCCGCAATCTTTACAGCATTAGCTTTTGCCGTAGACGTTGAAATAAAAGACGTTGAAAAATTAACTTTTACACTAAGTACCGAAAATACAACCAGCGCCACTAGCAACACTGCCAGTATTGGATAATAAATCTTTTTGAGTTTATTCATTAAAATGCCCTCTTAATTTGTTATAACTTTATATATTCTACCATATATTAGTAAATTTTCAAACTGTTTTTGCAAAAGTTTTTACTTTTATTTCAAAAAAATCCGTAACATATTAAAATACGTCACGGATTTTCGACTTTTTTTAGAAAAATTATAATTATCTACGCATTGTTGCATACGACACATTAGGTCTGCTTACGCTAACGCTTGCGCTAGGCGCATACTCGGAGGAAAGAAGCTTGGAATCAGTTGATAAAATAAGCAATCTTCCACCCTTGATTACTGCTTTGCACAAAATCCTATTGTTATCTATTCTTGTTGCAAGCGTCCAAAAATCAAGACAGCCTTCTGCCTGGTGGGAAGATATTTCACCGATTTTTTCGCCGGTAATAAGATACGCTCCAAGCGTTCTTGCATAGTTATCATATTTTACAACAATAATTTCTCCAACTTTAACGTCTTGTAATAATTCCGCGCAAATAAACATTTATTTTGCCTCCTGTCCTGTTTTGTGAGCACATTATAACAAATAATAGTTGACAACTATGTGTCATTTATTGTAAAATATTAATAAAGATACAAAAAAATTCTCGGAGGAAAAAATGCAGTTTTCGGTAATGTTTGGAATGTTGATGACAATGCTTAACAAAAAAACGGTTTCTAGAAAATACTTGGCGGAAAAATACGAAATAAGCGAAAGAACGGTATCTAGATATCTTGACACAATGTGTGCAGGCGGTATTCCTATTTATTCGATACACGGTCCTAACGGTGGTTTTGCCATCTCTGATGAATATAAGGTGGATAAATCCTACTTTACACCCGAAGAAATTCAAACTATAATATCAGCATTGGGCGCGACGGGGTCTATAAACAACGATAAAGTAAGTTTACAAATCATTGATAAATTTAAGGGATTGTCAACAGCTCAAAAAAAGAGTTCGCAGTTCGTTATTAAAAACGATACGTTTATTATTGATTCTGGTAGCTGGACCAATCCTGAACAACTAAGAAATAAAATGGACATAATAAACAAAGGAATTTTTTCGGGAATTACCTTACAAATCGTGTACATTGACAGATATGACATGAAAACGACTCGCGACTTTGACCCCTACGCTATTGCGCTTAAGGACGGAACTTGGTACACGTACGGTTGGTGCCACTCTCGAAAAGATTTCAGACTTTTTAAAATGGCAAGAATTAAAAGTTTGAAGCTTACTGCAAACACATTTGAACGAAAGGAAAGCAACGTCTACGAAGCTCTTAAGGGGAATTTTGACGAAATTGATATGGTGGACGTGGAATTTGAATTTACCTCGCTTATTTATGAAGATATCGTAGAATGGTTGGGTAGTGATTCTATTATTGAACGAGGAATGCAATATGTAGCGAAAGCTTCGTTATACTACGGCAACGCTTTAATAAGCAAACTGCTTTCTTTTGGTTCCAGTATTCGTATTTTATCACCACTCTCGCTCAGAAACGACTTATTGGACGAGTGTCAACGAATTTTGCGTAGCGCGGTAAGAAACGGCGACGTAAAAGTAAATCAGCTTAAAATTGAATAAGTTAACTATAAAAGAGCAAGAACGTATAAATTCCTGCTCTTTTAGCTTATTTTTGAGATTTTATTCTACAAGCCTAAAAACATATTTCGTGATTGTAGTATTTTTTGAAGTTGCTTTACGTCTATATTTTTGGTTGTAGTTTTGTTTTTTGAAGCTAGCGCTATCGCAACCCCTGCGCTTTCACCGATATTTGCTACAATCGGCATAATTCGATACGATGCTTGCGCTTCGTGGTCGGAAGATATGCATCTTCCTGCAACCAATAAATTATCCACGCCTTTGGGAATCAGTGAACGATACGGAATAGTAAAATACTCACCGTCAGGGAAGAAATAATGACTTGTACCAGAGCCTTCTGGATTGTGGATATCTATGTCATAATTACTTACCGCAATACTGTCCTCAAACTTTCTAAAGCTTAGACAATCGTTTACGTTAAGAACATACTCACCCTCTATCATTCTACTTTCCCTTACACCAATTTGTGGCGCAGTCGAGAGCAAAAACGCGTTTTTCATGCTTTCTGTATTTTCTTTAAGAAAATCTATAAGCTCATGCACTTGCTCTCGTGCTTCTATTTCCGCTTTTGTTACGTCAAATGCATCAGTGGGATTTCTTTTTACTACTCTTGTAGTGTTAAAATGCAATACACCGTCGTAAGTCATTTTGAAAACCAGAATATCTTCTCGTGGATTTTTAATCTTACCCTCTGCCTTAAACTGTTTGTAAAGCTCGTTTATTCGATTTTTATCTTTATAAAAAGATTCTACGTCCACACCACCTAATCTAAAACACAAAGTCATAGGCTGACACAAATTATCTTTCTCCCTTCCTAGTCTAGTCGGGCACGAAGCAAGATAGGCAAGCTGTGCATCGCCTGTTGCATCAACGTAGTATGGTGCACTTAAAACAATAGGTCCTCCAACCGAAGAAAACTCCAACGACGTTATATTATTTTCACTCCTGTTTACCTTATGCAAATACGCGTGATATAAAAGGTCAACACCTGCCTTTTGTACCATTTTCTGCAATACGTATTTGAGTTCTTCTTCCGCAAATATAATTCCTTTAAGTGCAGATCTTGCAATAAGCTCTTCTCGTACGCGTTGAAAAAGACCAAGCGAAAGCTCGAATTTTTCGCCATTAATTTTGGTATGCGTAGGCATAAAAGGATTTATCAAACAGTTATGTGCTGCTCCGCCCAATGCGTTTGACTTGTCAACAAGCAACGTTTTAGCTCCGTTTTCAGAAGCTGAAATTGCTGCACAAACACCTGCAAAACCACCACCAACAACTATAACGTCATACTTTTCCATTATCGCTTTACCTCTTTGTTTTTTTATTAAAGTTTAACACTAAAAACTACACTTGTCAACCCACAATTATAAAAAACTTTCCGCAAAATAATTTACGGAAAGTTTAATTTTTAGTTTTGATTACTTCGAGCGTGGAAAAATATGTATTGCTGAGCAAACCCAGCGTAGTTGCCGTATCTTTTTGAGTAATAGTCAAACACTTTTTTCTCGGTATTAAGCTCTTCGGTTCTATTTGCCTTAAATATCCAAGTATCAACAGGATACGAATCGGTTCTTGACATGCCGAAAAGCAAAATACAATTCGCAACCTTTGGACCAACGCCTTTTAAAGTAAGTAATTTTTTTAACGCATCTAACGAATTTGAAGAAAGAATATCCTCGCTAACGTCGTCTATTTTTCTGCACGTTTCGTACAAATATTGCGCCCTATACCCAAGTCCCATTTTCTTAAAATCTTCCACACTGAATTTTTGAAGTTGCTTAGCGGTGGGAAACGCATAAAACCCGTTCTTTTTATCGCCGGCTTTTTCACAAAGTGTTTCTATGATTTTTTGTATACGCTTGATATTGTTGTTTGCGGATATTATAAAAGAAATTACTGTTTCATAAAAATCTTGTTTTAAGATTCTTATACCCTTTCCAAACTCCACAGGTACGCGCAATTCCTCAAATTCTCCTAGCGTTTTTACAATTTCACCATAATCTCTATCTAGGTCAAAGTACTGCTTAAAATACTCTATATGTTCACTTTTGAGCATAACGTTATCGTCTTTTTGTGACAAATAGCAAATTTTATCACGGGAAATTATTTGAAATTCTCCCTCGCTGATTTGTTTATATCTAAAAACCTGTCCACACGTTAGAGTTTGAAATACAGAAAAATATTCGCTCTTTACACACAATGATTGCATATTATTTCCTCTCTTTGGTATACAAAAACACGCTACCTTTTGATAGCGTGTCTATGCTCTTGATAAATTATTCAGCAGCGTAAACGCTTACTAATTTTTTATCGCCCTTTCTTTCGAACTTAACTACACCGTCGATAAGCGCAAAAAGAGTATCATCAGTACCTCTGCCTACGTTGTTACCGGGATGAGTTGCGGTTCCTCTCTGTCTAACAAGGATGTTTCCAGCCTTAACGAACTGTCCGTCGCCTCTCTTAACGCCAAGTCTTTGAGCGTTGGAGTCTCTTCCGTTCTTGGTAGAACCGCCACCTTTCTTATGAGCGAATAATTGAATATTAATAAACATAATTATTTAACCTCCAATTCAATGAAATCCGAATAACCCTCTACTAAATCGGTTATTCCGCACAGCATAGTGTTTAATATCACGTCTGCATCGTGCCGTTGACTTTCGTCTAATTTTGGTAATGAAAAACAAAGATAACCTTGTGTATCGCGAATCTCGTAATTTACGTTTATACCTGCCACTTGTAATAGCCCCATAAGCGCGGTTTGAATAACCGACGAGAGCGACGCGCATACAATATCCTCTCCCTCTACACCATAACCGGTATGTCCGTCGGCTTCAAGCTTGATTATATGTCCGCTTTCTTTGTAAATTTTTACCTCTGTCATTGTGTTACCTTACGCGATCGTTTCGATCTTGATACGGGTAAACGGCTGTCTGTGGCCTTGCTTCTTTCTGATGCTCTTCTTAGCCTTGTACTTGAAGACTGTGATCTTCTTGTCTTTGCCCTGAGCAAGAACGGTAGCTTTTGCCTTTGCAGTTACGTCTTTACCTGTAACAACGGTTTCTCCGTCTACGGTCATAAGAACTTCGAGTTCTACGATATCGTTTACGTTTGCATCGAGCTTTTCAACTTCGATAACGTCACCTTCGCTTACTCTGTACTGCTTTCCGCCTGTTAAAATTACTGCGTACATATCTGCACCTCCTCACTGATGTCTCCGTTAGGCGAGGTATTATCTTGTGATAATTTTGAGACCTCCGCTATACGGCTCAACTATTATTATAATATAAATACAACATCAATGTCAAGCAATTTAAATAAACAAAATTGAATAATATTAAAAATTATGGTTCATTTTGATTATATTGCAACAATACTTAACTATTTGATTATTTTTTCAACTTTAGTAATAATATCTTGATTATATTAAAACCTCCGTCCTTTAATGAGGGAGGTTTTAAGCGTGTTAATCATTCTTAATATGAACATCAAGCTGATCAAACGGAATTTCAATACCATTCTTGTCAAATTCTGTTTTTACTTTTTCTAATATATCAAAATGAACAGTCCAATAATCCGAACTTTTTACCCACACTCTAGTGGTTATATTGATACTAGAAGCACCATGCTCTCCTACTCTTATAAAAGGTGCTGGATCTTTAAGCACAAGCTCGTGACTTTCGCAAATATCCTTAAGAATTGCTTTAGCTTTTTCGTGATCATTTCCATAAGAAATAGAGAAAGAAAAATCAACTCTTCTTGTATCCTTTTCAGAATAATTAACTATACTACCACTGGAAAGCGGACCATTGGGTATATAAATCACTTTGTTGTCGGGAGTAATAATCTTTGTATTTGTAATATGTATATCAACAACAGTACCAGCATATCCCTGAGCTTCAATATAATCATCAACCCTAAATGGTCTAGTAAGAATTATAAGAACTCCGCCTGCAAGATTAGATAACGCACCATTTACAGCAAGACCGACACAAACACCAAACGAAGCGATAAGTGCAGTAATACCACTTGTGTCTATACCTAAATATCCAATCAAACACACTGTAACAACAATCTTAAGGGTGAGCTTAAAAACGTATGCTAGCGTTCTCATGAGCGTTTTATCTGTTTTTACATGAATCTTACCACTCGACTCAGCTTTCTTTTCGCCTCCCTTCTCAATCTTTCGTGCTACAACATTGATAATCTTAAATGATACCAACATCACTACAAGAGCAATAATAACTTTTATACCAGTATTAGCTCCCCAAGCAACTATGCTTTTGCCCGCGTCGATAAACCAACCACCAACCATCTCCCAAAATTCATTCCATGACATAACTTTTTATCTCCTTTAGAATAATTTTTAATACACAATTAAACATTATCAGCTTTAGTTTTTTTAACACCTTAAAGCTCTCCATCTATCTCCGCAAGCAACGACTTAATATCATCAACATGATTAACCCCAGAAACAAAATCCAAGCCCTTTTTTATCTCTTGAGATACTGTTTTTATTCCAGTTACACGTTCATGATTTTTACGAAATTCCTCTAGCGCTTTTTTATCATCGTCTGCAGGCGCAACAAACACCTCATTTATCTTTTGGGCAAACTCCTGCGCTTTTTGCAACTCCTCATCAACGGGATATTTTTGAATAAGCTTTTGATAGTACGAAGTCCATCGAATGTGAAAAGATTTGAGCTGAGCTATCTCTGTATCCAATTTTTGCTTGGCAAGTTTTTCGGTTTCGTCCGCTTTTTCAACAGCTCTGACAAGAGCAGAAGCCACCATTTCCTTTTTACTTTCTAAATCTTTCACTTTGTCGCTAAGCTCTATAAGTTTGTCTTTTAAGGATATAATTAGCGCTTTTTGCTTGGCAAGTTCTTCCTCGTATTCTTTGGTAATTTTCAAGATATAGTCATCTGTTTCTTTTGTATCGTAACCTTTTCTGACAATCCTGAAATCCATAATTAACTCCCTTATTTTTTATTTTTCAACATTTTTTGTTTAAGATTATATAATCCATCAGATAAATCCACCTTGTGAATATGCGGATTAGTGATACGCTTATTCTCGTCCTCGAAAAGCGCAAGTGATTCCTTACAATACTGAGCGCTCTCTTTAAGAGAAGGAACGTTGTATACCAATTCTCCGTTTTTGAAAATAGGCACTAGCAACTCTTTTACGTCGTAATCGTTTAACACCGTTTGCTTCCATCTTTCAGTTTCGTGCGTAAGAGTAAGAGGCTTTGGAAGCTCTTCACCCACAAGAGCAATAAGATCAGCTACCACCATTTTTGTTTCTTTATCATAAATCCTATATACCGTCTTAAAGCCAGGATTAGTGATTTTTTCGATTGAGTTAGATAGCTTTATCTTGGGAATTGCTTCGCCGTTCTTCTCTATTTGTGCAAGCTTGTACACTCCGCCAAGCGAGGGCATATCCTCACTTGTAATAAGCTTTGTTCCAATGCCATATCTATCTATTTTAGCGCCCTGAGCGTTAAGCGAACTGATAAGGTATTCGTCAATATCGTTACTAACAAAGATAATAGCATCCTCAAAGCCAGCATCATCCAACATCTTTCTTGCTTTTTTAGAAAGATATGCCAAATCTCCGCTGTCTAGTCTTATACCGACTGGCTTATGACCTTTTGCTCTAAGCTCCTTAAACACGGTTATTGCGTTGGGCACACCGCTCTTTATCGTATCGTACGTATCTACAAGCAACAAACAGCTATCGGGATAGATATCCGCAAAAGCTCTAAACGCATCAAGCTCGGAAGGGAATGAAAGCACCCAGCTATGAGCGTGAGTTCCCTTTGCCGGGATACCGAACATTTGCGCCGAAAGAACGTTACTAGTACTATTACATCCACCGATAATACTTGCTCTACTTCCATAAATACCAGCATCAGGTCCTTGCGCTCTACGAAGACCAAACTCTATAACCTTGCCCTCTCCTGCAACCATATTTATACGGCTAGCCTTTGTAGCAATAAGAGTTTGGTGATTTATTATATTAAGAAGAGCGGTTTCTATAAACTGAGCCTGGATAAGAGGCGCTTTTACAACAACGATAGGCTCCATTGGGAAAACAGGCTCGCCCTCTCTTACCGCATATATATCGCCCGTAAACTTAAAGTTTTTAAGATACTCCAAAAAATCCTCAGAGAAAACCTTTTGATCCCTAAGATATTCGATATCTTCCTCATCAAAATGTAAATTTTGCACATAGTCAATAGCTTGTTCAAGACCAGCGGAAATTGCGTAAGTTAGCTGACCTTTTTGTCTAAAGAATAAGTCAAACACGGCAATCTCGTTTGCAACACCGCTTTTAAGATAACCGTTCATCATCGTTAGTTGATAAAAATCCGTTAGTAATGTTAAATTTCTACTCATGCTCGTTTGTACTCCTAAATATTCTTATCAAAATATAAATTACAGCAATAAGCGCCCATACGGAGCTTATTATAACTGACACGTAAAGAGGAATAATCGCAAGAACACTGAAAAGATAACACAATGCTTGTACAGTAAAAAATATTACCACTTTAACATGCGCACTCTTTCCTCCTGCAAACGTAAGGCAAATTAGGGAAGATATTGCAGGAATTGCTACATAAAGAGGATAAAGCTGTGCATATTGCGATATCGAAAATTCCGTTAAAAATTCAATAATTGCAGGAATCAAGAACGGAAAAGCTAACCATACGGACACCGAATTTTTTTGGATTGCTCCGCTTATTAGCAAAATTAGACCAATAGCTCCCACTAAAGAACCAGCAAAAACACCCCAGAATGATACGGGCACAACGTTTAACGCAACCAGCACATACCAAACTATCAATAATACCGTAACTGCTATTGCTGTTATTTTACCTGCCAATATTTGAGCTGGAGAAAAATCGATAACATCGCTTTTGTATTCTGTATCTTTAACCATTTGACTTCCTTATAACTTACATTTAGTATTAAAATTGAATGTGTATATACACATACTTATTTTATTATACAACCTACCACAACTTTTGTCAAGACCTAATATTAAATATAAAAATAAAAAATAGCGCATCGTCTTTTTTTTCGACACGATACGCTATTATTCCACTTTTCGAATTGTAATTATCTTCTCTTATCTTCTGCTCTCTTTGCTTTTCTCCATTCTTATAATATATAAGATAACCTTCGCTTTTTATTTGAGGTTGCGAATAAGAAACTCGCTTACAATTCAAAGTTTCATCTTGAATAAAGTATTTGTTATCATAAACCTTCTTATCTTCAGGAATTTTACCTTTATAGGTTGTTACGCTCTTCTTTCTTATTTCATATTCGTTTTTACATCCATATATTTCAACTATTGCCCTATCATTTTTTATATACGCTTTTATAAATATAGGACCACTTGTATTATTCTTAATAACAAGATCGCTACTCCCCATGTTTACCATAGCATCAAAGCTTGGCTCAACGTATGAGGGAAGAAGAGAATGACTGCTCACACTCTCAACTTCAAGCCCTGCCAATAACGCACAATTATACAATGTTGTAGACGCCTGACAAACACCTCCACCTACCCCGTCTACATATTCGTTCCCCAGTATAATTTTTGCACTTTTGTAACCGTTTTCCTCGCTACGTATGCCTGTTTTTGTGTTAAAAGACAATATTTCGCCTATCTTTAGCACACTTCCGTTTATAGCAGATAAAGCCTGTTTTACATTGTGTTTTCTATTATCTGAAGAAGATGCAACAGATGTTGAATAAGACGCTTTTTTATATAAGTACCGCTCGTTATCTTTCAGTGTAACTTTTGCATTCGTCGGCTTTGTTTTTACGGTTATTTCCCTCTTGTTGGCAAACAGTGCGTACACAATATCCGCATAAAATTCATCCTCGTCAACTGCTAATCCATTTTCTTCACACGTGAGAACAAACATAGTTTCTTTGTCGGGATTAAATATTATTCTACTATCTTTGGGCTCTTTTCTTAATTTTTCTTGTGCGTTGTTTAAGACATTAGTTATTAGTGGAAAACAGTTTAATACCGCTTGCTTTTCGCTTTTTCCCTCTTCTATAAGACGTAAAACTTCCCTCTTTTTATCGTTTATCGAAGCATTTATTTTTCGACGTTCAATCTCCTCATAAATCAAATGATTGTCAGCTACTACTTGCGCATCTAAATACCTGACAATATCCCCATTACAATTAAACTCTAACTCAAATCTTTGTCTAGGTTTATCCGCGCCTAAGCACAAAAAAGCCAGCGCTATAATAAGAATTGTCAACAAACGTTTTTTCATAAACTATTAAAAATTATGTCCCATTTTGCCGAAATTTATACAAAAGTGCTCCCGATTTATTCGAGAGCACTTTTAAGTTAATCTGCATTTTTACGGATTTGGGACAGCAACCATTCTTCGTTGTTAAGTCGAGGATCAATAACACAACACACCCACAATTCGTTAAGTAAGTTGCCAATTTTCGTAGGCTGTATACCCTCTAAAATAAGAGTTCCTCCATCTATTGCAAGGTCGGTTACCTTTAACGGTGCGTTTTCGTCAATAAGCTGTTGTTTTACCGAGCTTAGTCTTTCAAATTCGGTATGTTCCATACCCGTAGCCTTTCTATCTGCCACAATAAGTGCAGCCAATTTATCAATAAGATCGAAATTCTTTGCAACAAAAACTCTAAGTTTTCCGTTTTTCGTCTTAAAATCGCTATCATACATATGGTTTGCGCAAAGCCATGCTACCTCGTCAATAACAGCGTTAGGGTATTTTAGTCCATACTCGCCAAGCGTATATCTTACAATGTTTGCCGACACGGTTTCATGCCCGTGCATATTACCAAACTTGTTTACACAATACGGTTTTCCAATATCGTGCATAAGCGCTGCAAGTCTAACTTCGGGAGGAGATGCCTGAACTGTACGGAAAGTATGCTCTAAAACATCGTACTTATGATACTTCGGGTTTTGCTCAAGCCCTGCTTCGTCTTCTAACTGAGGCACTATGTATTTTAATAATCCCAGCTGAGCTAAAAGCTTTAGTCCTCTATAATGAGCGTTTACTACACCATACTTTGTATCTGCAACTAAAATACGGTTAAGTTCATCACGACGGCGTTCGGCGGAAATATCACGCAATTTTTCGGCATTCTTTTTTGCCGACATTGCAGTAGCTCCATCAATCTTAAATCCAGTTTCAGCGGCAATACGAACCATGCGCAAAATTCTAAGTCCGTCTGAGGCGAATACTCTATCGGGATTGTGCGCTCTTAAAATTTTATGCTCGATGTCCTGCATGCCATGCAAGGGATCAATTATCTCATCACGCGTAATATCGTAATAGATTGCGTTGCACGTAAAATCACGTCGCATTGCATCCGCCTTAATATCGGTAGTAAATTTTACCTCGATAGGCGTATGAGAACCATCGTTTGCATACTTTTCTACACGGAATGGGGTATACTCAAAGCTATCGGAATTATATCGTATAATAGCTGTTCCGAGCTTGTAATTTACAACCTTAGTTTGATATCTTTTGCTTATACCCAAAGCCTCCGCTATTGCTGGACCAGCAATATCAATATCAGTTGCACCTAAGCCTGCAAAATGATTTCTTACGTATCCACCTACCACGTATATTGGCGTCGTTGACAAACTATTGAGCTTTATTAAACTGTCGGGAATGTTTATCTTCATATAACAATTATAACACACCTTTACTGTTTTTGCAAACAATTTTAAAAATCTTTTAATGCGAGTTGCTAAAGTGAACGGTTTTGTGATAACATTATTCTCGTTTTGTAAAAGTTTTGAGATGGTTTTGGTTATAACAACGAAAAGTCTTGATTTTTTATATTTTTTATATTATACTATTACTATATTTAACGTAAGGACAAAGTTTATGTTACACTTTATCGTAAACATTAAAAGCGGAAGAGGAAAAGCACTTAAGTCGGTAAGAAAAATTACCGATTATTGCGCGTTACATGCTATCGAATATTCCTTGCATATTACACGATATCACGGACACGGCGCAGAAATAGCGAAAGAATTATCATTAATTCCTGACACTATAATCGTAGCTATTGGTGGCGACGGAACGTTCCACGAGGTTATTAACGGCATTGAAAATTTTGATAACGTAACCGTGGGATTTATTCCGTGCGGAAGAGGAAACGATTTTGCCCGTACAGCTAAATTTAAGAAAAAGCCCGTCGAAGCGCTCAAAGATATATTAAAGGGTGAAATTACATATTATGACTACATTCAAGTAGGCAATAAGCGATGTCTTAACGTTGCAGGAACAGGAATGGACGTTGACGTTTTGCTACGCGTGGACGGTTCTACAAAAAAGCTCACGTATCTTAAGTCTTTAATAACCTGTCTTGCAAAATTCAAACCTTATAAAATAACAGTTACCGTAAACGGCGAAACAAATTCTTATGACTGTATAATGGTAGGGGTATGTAACGGACGCGCAATAGGTGGAAACATGAAAATTTGTCCGTTTGCCGAAATTGATGACGGACAGTTAGAGCTTGTAATAGTAACAGTACCCAACGGCAGAATCGCTCCGTGTATTCCAAAATTTCTCACAGGTAAACATATCGGTCAGTATTGGACCATTCATACACCGTGCGAAAGCGTACTTATAGAAAGTGAGAACCCTGTTCAGCTCGACGGAGAAATTTATAAAGACCTTACTCTTGATTGTAAAATAGTTAAAAAGGGCATTAAAACGTTTAAGATCAACTAAACTACATAAAAAAGAACTCATTCTTATGTTGCGTAGTGATAGGAATTTATCACTACGCCATTTTTTATTTTTAAATAAACGGGGTTCCCGTTTGGTTTATCTCAAAACTGCAATTTGTGGCAATTTTCTTTACCTGCTTCGATTTTACCCCATTTTGTGGCACTTTTTATATTTGTCTAAATAAATCGAAAAAAATAAAAAATTTTGTAAAAAACTGTTGACAAATGAAATTTTAAATGTTATATTGTTAGCAGACAAGCGAACAGTACAATATTTTGTTGTAATTTTAGCGTAATTTTAAGGAGAGAATTATGGAAAAAACATTTGGAGCATTTATTAAAGAAAAAAGGTTAGAAAAAGGTATAAATTTAAGGAAACTCGCTGAATTACTTGAACTCGCACCCGCTTATATAAGCGATATTGAAAATGGTAATAGAAATTCACCTTCGCCCGATAAAATGGAAAAGCTTGTTGAAGTTCTTGGGCTCAATGAAGATGAAAAAAACGAAATGTATGATTTGGCAGCTAAAGATAGGGATAATACTGTCGCTCCCGATATATCGGAGTATGTAAAGTCTAATGATGCAGTTAGAGTTGCTTTAAGAAAAGCAAGAAACTTAAATCTCGGCGAACAAGAATGGCTGAAAATTATTGAAAAAATGGAAAATGGAGACGATACTAAATAATGATTTTTGGCAAAGAAGAACTCGAATTAATGGCAGACAAAGTAAATAGAGAATATTTCCCCGAAAGGCTAGAAAAACCGATTATGCTAGACCCTTATGATTTGCTTGACAAATTAGGATGTTCTTATAATTGGAAATATATTTCACCAGATAAAAGTATTTTAGGTATGACTTTTTTTGGTGATGACGTCTGGTATATTTGGCCAAACGGCAAATTTAAGGAAGGGGATAAGTGTTCTTTAGAGTTCTTTCCTAAGCAGACCATTCTTATAAATCAAACTGTGTTAGATGGGCAAAAGAATAGATATGAAGAAAACTTTATTGTATCCCACGAAGCAGGTCATTGGATAAAAGATAAAGATTTTTTTGAAAGTAATCCCGATAGTATTTCACATATTTGCAAGAAAAACGATATGGAAAAAACTTATTGGTATCAAGAGATGACGGAATTAGAAATTGTAGAACGTCAAACGAATTATTTAGGTGCTGCAATTTTGATGCCAAGGGATATTATAAAGGCAGAATTTTTTAGATTATTAAGATATAAAAATATTCCACAATCGCCATTGCCGTTGCAAAAGTTTATGTATGGGGCAATTCAAAAATTGTCTAAAACTTTCAATGTAAATTTTAATCCCGTTAAGTATAGATTAATGGATATAGGGATTTTGGAAAGATAATTTTTAACTGAAATATACACAAGAAAAAGCACCTAATTGTTGCGGCAACAACAATTAAGTGCAAAGGGAAATGTATTGCTACACTTCATTAATAAAAATAGTATAACATTTCCTAAAATTTGTGTCAAGTATATTTTGACGCCAACCAAAGGTTGAGATTAATAATTTTTAAGGAGGTGTTATATGCACTCTATTTTAACGACGCCAAAATTGGCGGAAAAAGATGTTTTTAACTCGTTTTTAGTTAGAAACGCAACGTATGACGGGAAAGAAGAAATACCCCGAATTACGACTAGTAACTTGATACCTGAAAAGGTCATAACCTTTTCAAAAGCTAGAAGTAAACAAGAATATGACTCGTGGATACACTTTTATGAACACGATAGTGTTTTTGAATGTTTTTGGAATAACCAAAAAAAATATTTGCCTATTATAAAGCAATATAAGGGAATCATATCTCCCGATTATAGTTTATACTATGATATGCCTTTAAGTATGCAAATATGGAATACATATCGTGGTAAAGCTTTAGCCCATTGGCTACAAGAAAATGGTGTAGAAGTAATACCCAACGTCCGTTGGGGAGATGAACGCACTTTTGAACTTGCGTGTTATGGGGTGGAGAGTGGTAAGACCATAGCAGTTGGTACTCACGGTTGTATTAAAACTATTGAAGGTAGAAATATGTTTATTGCAGGCTTTGACTACGTGATAAACAAATTAAGGCCTAAAACAGTAATCGTCTATGGACGTATGCCGGATAAAATTTTCAATTTAGCAAGAATGCAAGGAGTAAAACTAATCCCGTTTGAAAGCGAATTTAGTTTATCTCACCTAAAGGAGGTAAACTAATATGGGCGCAGGTTATAAAGGTGGTTTCGGTCATACAAACGGTGAAAAAACTCATCAAAAGAATTTAGAAGCGACAAAAAACCCTTCTTCTAGCTTAATAGATAAGAATATTGTTTCTGAAATGGAAAAAAACAAAATCAAATTTACAAAAGCAGACTTGATTTTCGCAACAAAAGATAAAACAGGACAGCTTATCTTTTTAGAAAAAGGAAACAGTAGTGCTGGGTTAAAGCATATAGAGCAACGACATACTAAAGATTTCGTTGAAAAACATAAAATACAAGCGTCGCAAGTGTCAAAGCATATTCATTCCGTTTTTACACAAGGAGATTTGGAATATTCTAGGACAACTGTAAAGAAAGGAAAAGAAGGCTTTGAACGTTTGTATAAATATAAAGGTGAATATTATTTGTTGTCAGGTGTTGGAACAAATGGTTTTGTAGTTTCAGCATATCCTTTAGATAACAAAACTGCTAAACAACATATAAGGAGATATAAAAAATGAGAGAAAAAATTAAATTGATGTTTGATTATCTTCAGGGAGCAATTTGGACTAGCGATATAGAAACAGGCGAACCCCTTACAGGGATAGATATTGTAGATAAAGACAATATTATAATAAAAATAAATTATGTAATGGCTGACATGTATTCGTCATATTATGAATTTGATTCACATGATGAGGCTTGTTGGTTTAATAAAGAAAAGCAGATAGAGGATAAACCTAAAATGCTTGAGTTATTATCAAAACTTAAAGCACGTCTTAATGAAATCAATGATGGTTCTTTTGAAATTGAAGATTTAATTACACCAGAATACGAAAAGTTGTAAAGGTGTTCTAATATGAAAGAATTAGATGTTGTAAAAATTACACAAGATTATGAAAATATACCATCAGGAACAGAAGGAACTATTGTTTGTGAATATGATGGTAAAGCTTTTGAAGTGGAATTTTTTGATACTAATGGAGATACATTAGATGTTGTAACAACTCCGGCTGAACTATTAGAATTGGTTGAAGAATATCAAGGTTAAAAAAAGTGGTTTGTTAAAAAATGTTTAACAAACCACTTTTTTATTTATTTAGTTTAAATAAAAATCCCTATGACTATTACAATTACGAATGAGTTCTTTTTTTAGCCTATTTGAAGCGATGAACTAGGAAGCCTATTCCCATAATGATAGGAAACGATAATACCAACCGCTCCGTCCATTTCAAATAATGAAAAACCGTAATTTTGATTTTTTAGCTTTTTTGCAAAAGAAGAAGATGACGTCATATACTTTAGCACGTTGGACTTTGCAAGGGGAGAATAACCAAGTTCGTAGAAGAAATAATACGATTGTTTTGTAGTTCCGCCCACGCTAAATTCCTGTACTCTGTTTTTTGCTTTCACGTCTGCTACTATTGCATCTGCAATAACGTCAAGCTTAGTCTTTAGTTCCTCTCCAGTTTCATTCACGTACATATCCACAACGTTTTCGCCTGATTGCATCGTGCGCTTTGCGTAATGGTTATACGGAATAGGAGCAGTTTTAGGATAAACGTCGGAATCCTCTTTGTGATTATCTTTAATAAACGCATCAGTTACTAAGAAATAGTTATGCATGCCCATTTCATAATAATCGGTATAAGTAGAACTATTCCAATAACTTCCCGATTTATAGGAAATTCCCATACTTACGTCGCCCCAAGTTGCATCGACAACGTACCAATTTCCATCCACTTTTACTTTATTCCAAGCATGACCGCCCCAAGCTCCGTTTTGACCTGCCTCTCCCACAACTCGCAAACACTCCACTCCTGCCATATTGCACAAAAGCGAATACGTTTTACTAATTCCGTCGCAAACGGCAAAACCGTAAGAACCTGAATACATTATACCTTCAAGATAAAACGCAGGGTGTTTTACAGCCCTTTCGGTAGTTAGTGTCAACACCTCGTTGTTATACGAATTCTTATACATAACCCAATCGTATATAGCGAGCGCAATTTCATAATCGCTCATCCCCTCGTCTATAATCACCGAAAGAACTGATCGCGCGTTTTTAAGCACGGTTTCGGCTACGCTTCCACTTGTTGGATTGGGACAATAGCCAAGCTCTGCCATTCTGTACACCTGATCGGTGTTTGACACTGTTATCTTTGTTTTTGCATCGATAGGCAAAGAACTTTCGCTACCCTCTCTACTTATAGCCAAAGGATATCCGTTCATATTACTACTAAAGTGCATCGCAGATGGAATATTAGAAGTAGACGGCAATTCCGCAACGTTACTAGTCTTGAAATACACTTCCACGGTATACGGATTACTTCCGTATGCGTTAAGTCTATACGAGCCAGTATAACCACACGCATCAAACGCTTCGTTTACCAAATCTCTAATACTTCCGTCTATCTTGTACGCAAAATAGAACTGACGCGTTAGCTTTGTTTCAGTAGTAGTTGGCTGAGGACGAGTAAGCATCATGTGATCGAACTGCTCGTAAAAATCCTCTTTGCTTGTTATATATGCATTTTCTAATCCGTACGTTTTGCTTAGATAGTTTGCATAGCTAGACGGTCTTTTTACGCTATAAGTTGCGCTATATTGAGAATTCTCGTACACTTCGTCGTCCAGCGTTTTTACGCTAACGTAATAGTTACTAACCGACGAATCAGAAAAGAAATCATCATACGAAATCAAAAAAGAGTTTGTCGTTGCTATATACTCGTTTTTTGAAGAGCCATAGGTTTTACGAATTATATAGCTTGCGTTTGGATCTCCGTCAAAGGAAATTAAAACGTTTGGATAATAAGTATCAAAGTCTACTTTGACGTTAGTTACCGTTTGCGCTCCTGTTTTTACAACAAGTGGATTTTCGACAGTTGCATCTATTCCGTTAACAGTAGCGCTAACAGTGTATCTGCCTGCATTTGGAGGATCACAAACAAATTCCGCTCCCTCGTACACCTTTTCTCCGTTAAGATACCATTCAATAACGTCGTTTTCGGTAAAACCATCTATCGAATAGGTTTCAACTCCACCCTCATTAGAATGTTTTGCAGTAGGTGTTTCAAACGGTGTGTAATACACAAACGTTTCTTTTGCAATTAGTTCGGTAACGCTCTCAACAAATTCTCCGTTCTCGTCCACTTCGTCGGTAATCTCTGTAAGTTTAATAACAGCTTCTACCGTTACGCTATCAGCAAAACTAGACGGAGCAAAAGTATATAATCCACCCTCGTGTGAAGACGTTTCGCCATCAAATCTCCATTCGATATCGTATGAAGAATATGACCACTTACCGTTTACCAGCACGTAACAATCCCTATAAGTCGCAGTATCTGCTGTGGAGGAAAAACGTCCTTCGGGAAAAACAAGCTCTATGCTTTGTGGAACTCCATTATCCTCTTGAGGCGGTTTTTCACTAGAATTGTCAAACGACTCGGAAAATTGCTCCAGGCACGACGTAAGCTCTGCTTCTATACCTGCGCAACCTGTTAGCGTAAGCACTATTAGAAGTGACAATAAAATATTAAAAATTCTACGTAATCTTTTCATAATACTTATTATACCATTTTTTCACCTTTTATGACAATAGTTTTTAGATTAAATTTAGATGAAAATTTTAATTTCTTTTCTAATATATAATATTCAGCAATAAAAAATTGCTAAACGATGGCTTTTTAGTTTTATTTCTTCTATTTTACCTCACCTTTTACATACAATTATGATAGCTAGAGGTAAAAATGAAAAAAACTATCACTAATTCTTTATTTATTATAACGTTTTTTAGCGTTCTTGACAGGGCGCTTGGCTTCTTATTTAAGATTTTCATGTCGAGAACAGTGGGCGCGGAAGGCGTTGGACTGTATCAAATAGCGTTTTCCTTTTTTTCCGTGCTACTTTCTACCGTTGTGGGCGGTATTCCTTTGGTTGTAAGTAAATTTGTTGCAAGAAGTCAAACCTCTGACAATAAAATAACCGGATCAGCACTTTTGCTGGCTCTTTCAATTTCCGCTTTGCTTATCGGCTTGTTTTTCGCATTATACTATCCTCTTGCGTACGCCATGGGCAAAACTACGATAATTTTAGTTTTGTGCATGCTTCCCACACTGGTTTTCTCGTCAGTTTACTGCTCTTTACGAGGATATTTGTGGGGTAGAGAAAAGTTTTTTGCCGTGTCAATTGTGGAAGTTATCGAGCAGATAAGCCGTATCGGAATTTGCGTTGCTATGTTTTTGATGGGGTTTGACAAGCTTCGCTCTATTGCAATAAGTTTATCTATCGGTTCGCTAATAAGCGCTCTTGCTTGCTTTATTTTCTTTTTTACAAACCACGGAAAACTGGGCGCTTCTAAATCGGATTTTATTAAAATTGCAAAATCCTCCTTTCCTATAACGATTTCCAACCTTATCGGTTCGCTTTCGGGAAGTATTACCTCGCTTGTTATACCAAAGCTTTTCGTTTGGAGTGGCTATACGCTATCTCAGGCAAACGCAATGCTAGGCGCGTCGGTAGGAATGGCTATGCCTTTGGTGTATATTCCCATAACCTTAGTATCGTCCCTTGCTTTCGTGCTTATTCCAAAAATCAGTAACGACTTAAAAAACAATAATTACGTCAAAATAAATGCAAGCATTACGGGCGCAATCAAATTTGCAACCCTCGTTGCGTGCTGTCTTATCCCATTTTTCTCGTCTTGCGGAAGAGCTTTATGCGAATTTGTATACAACAACACTCAAAGCGGAGAATACTTATCTTTTATTGCCTTTGCTCTAATTCCTCTTACGGTAGAAAACATTACCGGCTCTATACTAAACTCGTTAGACTTGGAAATGAAAAACTTTATTAACGGTATGATTGGTTATTCTATGCTGTGGGTAGTAGCGGTTGTTACTATCGGCAACTACTCTATATACGCGCTTGGAACAGGATTTGCGCTATCCTGGACGCTATCTGCTATTCTCAACATTAGGTGCATTATCAAAAAAACAGGTCTAAGTCTTTCATTTGCGCCGTTTATTGTAAAAAGTGTTGTTTTATGCGCGCCTACCGTATTATTCAGCGCAAACATTTTAGGCGTTTGCTCATCTCTTCCCTCTATTTTCGCCATTATAATTTGTGGTCTTAGCTCAGTTGCGTTCTTCGCGGTACTATCTCTTATCTTCGGATCATTTACTTTTACTAAAATTTGCGTTAAAAAATCAAGAAAAAAGGCAAAAGCATAAAAAACGATTGCATATTGCTCAAATTTGTGCTAAAATAAATTTTGGTGAGAAAAATTCTTGCCTAAATTTAATACACGGAGGAGCCCAACATTGAGCAAAAACACTCAACAGGAAATTGCAACTCCTATGAACAAAGTTGCAAAAAAAAGAACACCTACAATGACGATTACGTACATTGCGGCGCTATGCGCGTTTACCGTCATACTCGAACTGGTATCCGAAACGATTTCGTTTTCGCTTCCACGGCAATTCAAAATCAGTATCGTATATTTCGGTTGGTTTTTGGCAGGAGCAATATGCGGACCGATAGGAGCTGTTGCAGTTGCGGGAGTTGCCGACTTAATTTCGGCGCTAATCTTGGCAAGAGGCGGTCTTAATCCACTAATCACGTTAAGCAGTTGCTTTGTTGCATTTTTATTTGCAATTTGCTTTCATTTTACCCCCATTGGTAAACCTTATTCCACAACAAGAAGTATGGTGGCTACCGCAATAGGCGCAGTATTGGTTTGCATTTTTGGTACAATGGGATTATCCACGTTCGTTCTGTGGTTTTCTTACTCTAAACAGACATATTTATCATATTTTATTTTCAGACTTTTCCAAATTGTTCCGCTTATCGCTAACGTAGTACTGTTCTACGCCTTTATCCCCCTTCTTCGCAAGCTTAGGTTGTATTGGAGAAGACCTGTTAAAATTAAAAACGTGGAAAAGATAAAAGAATAATAAAATAACGGAAACTGCTTAGATTTTAAGTAGTTTCCGCTTTTTATATGTATTTTGTCGCGATTTCTAGGCTACGTTTTGCTGTTTTTGCGTGTACGAATAGGTTATTTCCGCACCAATAAAATGCTTACACTTTAACTTTTCTCTAATCAAAGTGGGAGAACGCAAGAAGAATAAATCCACCGCTTCCCACACAAATACCCAAGCAACTATATCAATAATTTCACCCACAATCTCGTGTGAGAAAATGTAAAAAATTACGGATACAGTCAACACTACAATGCCAATTATTACCATAATCAAAGCAATAATATTGTTCCTAACAAGCTCTTTTGTCTTTCTTGTTTCCTCAGCCTTATAATACGAACGGATTGCTCCTTCGTATAAAATGCGTTCTTCATCGTCAATAGTATCACATTCAATATCGATATGTAATTGATCGTTTGCTTTCATTTCAGTGTATTGAGAATCTAAAAACTCGGCAAACTCGCCAGAAATTGTGGGATTGCCCTTAGGTGAAAACGGAGAAAGAATACTGTCTTCTACCCTTACGCTAACAGGAATATAACGCTTGCCGTTTTCGTCAAGTAATGGCGAAAACTCTTTTTTTACGTCAGTTAAGGATTTGTTTTTCATAAAAAATACCTCCCTGACTTTATTTTAGCAAATTATATTCCAAAATTCAAGGCTTTTATTGTGATTTTACTAAGATTTTCAAATATTTTCTCTTCCGCCAGAAGCTAAAATCGTCCGCCAAGTAACAGGTCCTACTATTCCGTCAGAAGCTATGCCGTTTTCGCTTTGAAAATCCCTTACAGCGCGCTCTGTTCTTGCTCCAAATACACTGTCTATACTACCTATTGGATACAAAAACGAAAGCAAATACCGTTGCAAGATATTTACGTAACCGCCTCTGCTTCCTCTTCTTAAAGTTGGATAGTTAGAAAGGTTTTGCGTAAGATAATTCCACGTATTTCTACCCACTATTCCGTCCGCTGTTATCCCTACGTTCCTTTGAAATTCCAAGACAACGTTTTGCGTTTGACTTCCAAATATTCCGTCCGCTTCTACGTTATATCCCAAAGATATCAGCAAATACTGCAAATACTTGACGTAAGAGCCCGAATTTCCTCGTCTTATAGTGGGCGGTTGTACCAATTTTGGTACATACGTTACATCAAAAAACTCACAAACGCCTTTTGCTACCCCCTCTGCTACGTTTTGCACAAAGCTTGGGTTCAGCATATTTTTAGCCTCGTTAAAATTAGTCATAAACCCTGCTTCTACAAGCGAAGACGGACAGTTTACACTTTCCAACACTCCCACGTTCGTTAGCGTTGCAAATCCCAAATTACGCGTAATAAGCGTAGTTTTTAGTCCGTCGCTTATATCCACGCTAAGCAGTTTACTACGCGCAGGATATCTGCTTAAGTTGGAATAAAAAACCAAGTATCCGTTTGCATTATTAAACGTAAGCCCTCCGCCGTACGCGTTATATCCGTACGTTATCAACGCGCTAGCCCTGACGGAATTTACCAGTCTTACTCTTGAACCCACCGTCGTATCGCTAAGTTGAGGGTGCGCGTCAAAAGTTCTGAAACCACACCTCGCTACGCTTGCCAGAAACCTGTATTTTGCCTGCCTGTTAAACTCGTTTTCATAAAAACTTCTGTTTATGTACGGCAAAGTTGGTGTTCGTTTACCTGCCGTTGGCGGATCAATACCGTGCTCGTCGTTTGACGCTATAATAAAATCACTTGCTCTTGCCATATTTTTCTCCTTTTCGTATATAATATGGCTAAAATTCTAATAAGGTTACCTCGCTTTCTTATATATTGACAAAAACACAAGCTTATGATAAAATAATAAATGGAAAATAAAGACGTTTGTTATTAAAACGGTATGGGAAGAATTTTTATGAGAAAGTTTGTTATAACAATTCAATATAACGGAAAAAACTATTGCGGTTGGCAAAAGAACGATAATGGTAAAAGTATTCAGGAAGAAGTGGAAAAAGCGCTCTCTTCTCTTTTTGGCGTCAATACCGAGGCTGTTGGAGCGTCCAGAACGGACAGTGGCGTTTCGGCAAAAGAATATCCCGTGTGCTTTGTTGCTGACACTAAACTTCCCACAAACAGAATACCATTTAAGCTAAACAGATTTTTACCTAAAGATATTCAAGCATACAAAGTAAAAGAGGTAGATTTAGACTTTAATTTGCGCAAAAGTGTACTAAAAAAGACATACGTATACAGCATTTACGTATCCGAGCATACTCTCCCACTTATAAATCCCACTGCTTATAAAGTAGATAATCTTGACGAGCAAGCTGTAAAAAAAGCGCTTGGATACCTTGTTGGAAAACACGATTTAACGGCATTCGTTACACCGGGTGGCGACTATACTACGCCTGTTAAAAACATATATTCCGCCTCGTTAGAGCAAGACGGAATAGTTTATAAAATAAAGATTTGTGGTGACGGCTTTGGTTATAACACGATAAGAATAATAGCAGGCACGCTAGTTAAAATCGGTCAAAGCGGAAACGCGGAAGATTTTGTAAAAATTATGCAAAGCAAAAACCGTCAAAATGCAGGAATTACGCTTCCACCTAAAGGCTTAGTATTAGAAAGCGTGGAAGTTACGTACCAAAAATGACACATAATAAATGCGCTGACTTGTAATAAATCAACGCATTTTTTTGTTTTATTCCATTTTACTCCAATCAAACTGAACGATAGGGAAAGATTTTTCTACGGCAAGTCTTGCGAAAACTTCACCACATTCGTCGGGAGTGTGAATTTCCTCAATCATTGACTTAACCTCAATTCTATTATACTGTAATAGTTTTAAGAACGACTTCATATCGTCGCGGTGTGTCCACCAGCCGGGATGCGATTCGTTATTTGGTCTAGCGACGGTATGCGCGCCTATCATAGTAATTCCGGGACCGTGAACTTTGCGGTAATAGTCAATACTAAAATCAGAATGACGAGTACAGCCCAAAAGCGCAACTCTACCGAACATTGCCATACAGTCTAAAGCCATATCAAGCGCAGGGCCGTTACCAGTAACTTCGATACAAACTTTTACGCCTCCGCCTGTAATTTCCTTTACCTTTTTTGCAAACCCCTCCTCAAATGGATCAAGCGCGTAATCTGCTCCGTTTTTGATTGCTACTTTACGCTTTTCGGGATTTGGATCAACAGCTATAATGGGCACAGCTCCACTTGCTTTAAGAAGCTTTACCGCAAACAATCCAAGCAAGCCTTGTCCCATAACCATTGCGCTTTCGCCAGTTTCGGTACGGCATTTACGGATTGCTGCCATAGGAAAGCACGTAATAAACGAAAACGCCGCTTCGTTAAGAGAAATATCGTCGCTTTCAATTTTTATAACGTTGTTTTGATTCATAACTAAGCGCTTTGAGTGCTTAGTCCAATAAGCGCACACTCTGTCGCCCACCTTAATATCTTTTACGTTTTTGCCAACCTGCTCTACTATGCCCGAAGCGCTATATCCTGCAGTTCTTGGGAAAACCGCGGGCGTAGGTGGAGAGAAAGGTCCTACGTTCTCGTCGCCTATAAGATTAGCGCGTTCAGTTCCGCTACTAAGACATGTTACCATTGTATTTATCATTACATCGTTATCGCCAACGGGTGGAAGATTAACGTCAATAAGTTCTGCGATACAAGGCGCAGTAAATACTATTCCTTTTGTTGTCATTTTATTTCCTCCGAAAAATTTTCGTTAGATATAGAATAACACGTTGACAATATTTTTTCAATATAGTATTCTATAAATAATGATATAAAATTCTATGCATTTATTAAGGAAAAAGGATATGAACAATACAATTTTCTCTAAATCATTTAATTTTTCGACCCAAACACGCAAAAGCCCGCATTACAACAACGCTAAAATGGGAAACTACTGTCATTTTATTGCCAGGATGAAAAAAGGCAAAGCAAAACTTGTAGATAAAAACAATACTATCACCATAAACGAAGGGGATATATTTTTCATTCCTGCATCACACCCATATCAATCTTACTGGACGGGGGATTGCATAACGATCCACGACTCGTTTGGATTCGAGTTCTTTCCAAGCCCCAAAGACGATTTATTTACCATGCAAGTAATTAAAAACCCACCGCAAAAGGCGCACGAAATTTTTGACGAGATTTCCACTAATAACACGGTAAACCTACACTCTGTTAGCCTTTTGTATTCGCTTTTAGACATACTCTTTCCATATATGCAAACCGAGCCTAAGAGTAAGGCTGAAATTATTGTAGAAAGCGCGGAAACATTTATGACTAACAACAAAAATTTTTCAATGGCAGACGTTGCTAAGAATTGCGCGATAAGCGAATCCGTTTTATACTCGGCATTTAAGAAGGTTAAGGGAGCAACTCCCGTTGACGTAAAACACAAGATACTTGTGAACAAAGCTATCAATATCCTATCTACTACCGACTACACTATCGAATACATTAGCCAAGAACTTGGCTTTTCGTCGGCAACTTACTTTAGGAAAATCTTTACGGAAGTTACTGGAAAACGCCCTAAAGATTATAGAACGTATCACGGATTTTAATAAACAGTTATATAAAAACGGTTGATTACACTATGTATAATTTAACAACAGCATTTACCCTCAATACTCAAACCTATTATTGTATCATAACCAACAATTACCCTCGAACAAAAAATGCTCGAGGGTTTTATTATGTTATTCGTAGAAATTACGCGATAACACTTCTTGTTGCCACTCTTTTGTAAGAGATGTAAACTTTACTGAAAAACCTGTAAGTCTTATTATTAGATTTGGATATTTTTCAGGGTGCACTTGAGCATCTAATAAATCTTGTTTTGAAACGCAGTTTAGTTGTAATGACTGTATCGCAGAATTTGAAAGCGCGCGTAAAAAAGCTTCACATCTTTCGAGAGATATATGGCTAGGCAACATAATATTAACAACCGAATTAGACGCCATTGTAGACGCATCAAGACTTGCTAAACTATTAATTACTGAACTTACTGACGGAATTTTTTTTAGCCTGGACGGGGTTAAACCTTGGGCAAAAAATTCTCCATTAAATCTTCCGTCAGGGGTTGCTAAAGTTTTTTCTCCCCACCAACGAATTTCGGTGTACGTAAGATGTCCCATATGTATTTTTCCGCCATAAGCGCCCGTTTGTTTTTGGTAAATATCAAACAAATCGTTATTAAATCTATTTGCAAGCGCGCAAGAATCTTCGTTTCCATCACCCCAGCCGTGACATTTTGTTGCTTCAAGACGCATTTGCTCATTGTTTTTCCAGTTGTTTCTTACAGCATCGAGATATTGCTGTAAAGTGTACTTCTTCTTGTCGAACACGAGCGTTTTTATAGCAAGAAGCGAATCGACAATATTTGGTAAGCCCAAAACAAGATCGTAATCATCATGATATTTAGCTCCGCCCATTGTAAAATCCGCGTGTTTTTCGATGCAATTTTCAAGTGTAGCCGAAAATATAGGAAAACGATCTACCTTGTGAAAAATTTGACCGCCACGAGTTCTTACGTCAAGCTTAGTTTTAATTAAATTTTCGCAATTTTTTACAGTTCGTTTATACAATTCTTCAAAATCTGCACAATCATCAAAAGTCTGAAAATCAAGGCGCAGAAGTTCGCGCTTTTCAGTAAGATTATGCACTGCAAACTCAAATGGTTTTATCAAATTAATATAGCTTCCGTGGTCGAATTTTTCTTGATTGCAACACAGTCCCCAACAACCAGAAACACAGTAATCGCGCGCTTCATTTTCCGGACGTCCTGCTCTAAGAAGAGCCGATATCGTTGCATCGTCGTTTTGAATAATTACCGTAGTTATGCCTTTTACAATAGAACGATTAATTTCATCAAGATATTCTTTAGGCGAATTTTTGGTGTATCTGCACTTAATTTTAGGGAAAATTATTACATTTTCTCTCGTTGCCCTTAAAAACATTTCGGTAACTTCGTTATATATCGGAGCTCCGTCGTCATCAACCCCACCTAAAGTATACGTATTTTCCAATTCGTGGTCAGCATATCCCGAAAATTCCATATCGTGATCATAGTGACAATCCCACAACAAAAGAAACTGCGATACTAAATTGTATGCTTCTTCATAAGTAATTACACCCTTTTCAATATCGTTACGATAAAAGGATATTATATCTTTATCTATTCGTCCAAAAGTATTAGGACCAACCCCTTCTAGCGAGCCAAACGCCGTTCGTAAAAAAGCATAAGTTGCCAAAGCTTCATAAAAACTAGTCGGAGCTTCCCAGGGAACTCGTTTTGCCGTTTTTGAAATAAGTTTTAGATTTTCAATACATTTGGGATCGGTTTCACTCAACAACATTTGCTCAGCCTTTTTAGAGAATTTCTCCGCCATTAAACGCAAATAATTCATTCCTTCTACAACAGCTCTCAAAAACTCTTTTTCTTCCGTGTTTTTCGCATTTTTTAATTCTTTTTTAGCCATTTGAGCAATTTTCAATGCTCCAATTTGTAAATATGGGCGAAAGTTAAAATTAAAATGCTGTGAAGTATCGTTAAAAGGACCGCAAATCAAATATAATTTTTCTTGGCTATGCACTTTTTTTAAGTAATTCAAATCATCTCCTTGCTCGAAAAATAAATGCTCATTGCGATTATACACCCAACCATTTGCTTGCATAAAACCATACCCTTTAGCTTTTCTAGCTCCATCCGATAGTGAAGTTAACACTCCTGTTTCGTAAAAAAACGGAGAGTGCGCAAATATAACGGGCTCAAATTCTTCGGTTATTACGTCATATTGTAGCAATTTTTGTTCTAAAACCGTCATTCCATCTCTAAATCTTGAATCCATTATAGTAAAACACTTATCAGCAAACGATTTGGCACGTTCAGCATCGCCGTGAAGATAAAATGCATATAACTCTTTTTTTAATTCTTCAAACATAAACACTCCTTGTTTTTTTTTAAGTTTAGCATAATCTATAATATATTTCAATGCAAAATAAAGAAATTTTGTAAAATACGGAAATTAATTTTACATTTTTTTTATAAAATGATATAATCAACTCAAAATTACTTTTGGAGTATTATTATGCTTTTTGAAAATATTAGGGTAAAAAAAATCAATGCAATCATTCATTATAGAGCTACAATGAAAAAATGGACAGCAAAAAATAGAGCCGATCATATATTGGGAATAATTTTAGATGGCTCAACTTTTCACGATTTTGGATACAAACAATTTGTATTATCAAGAAATTGTATATACTTTTTCAATCAACGAGATAATTATGAAGCAATCAAGCAAGAGAGCGGACTTTCATTTTCTATTCACTTCACCACTTATGAAGACATCGACACGGATAGCTTTTGTATTCCTATTTCAAACCCAAATGAAATCGTTACACTCTTGAATAAAACGAAACAAGCAAAAGAATCTAACAACGAACTTTCTGCGCTTTCATTTTTGTATATGACACTTGATAAATACAAAAATATTTACGATAAAGCTTATTCTAGAATAGATCCAAGAATAAGCAATGCAAAAACTTATATCGACCAAAATTTTAACAAACCAGACTGTTTGGAAAACGCTGTAAACGCCACAAATCTTACTGCTCGTAGATTTGGAGAGATTTTTAGAAACACTTATGAAAAAACCCCTAACAAATATATTGTAAAGTGCAAAATAGAAAGAGCAAAAGAGCTACTTTTAACTCATAATTTTTCAATAAACGATATTGCTGAAATTTGTGGTTTTTCAGACGTTTATTACTTTAGTAAAACATTTAAGAAAGAAACGGGAATTTCTCCAAGTAGATTTTCGGCAAGCGAGAAAAATCAAGTAAAAAACATAGTAACAAATTAGAAGAATAGAAAAGACGATCTTAGCTTATATAACTTAGCGCACAGCTTTACTTTAGCTAAATACGTGGACGTTTCTGAAAATACTTCACCCTTTCCTTGTAGCCATTTTTTTACGTTTCCTTCACCAGCATTATAAGCCATAACAACCTCGTCAAAATCGTTAAAAACAGTGCGCAAATACGCTAGGTAATACACGCCTATTTTTATATTAAACTCAGGTTCGTACAACTTTTCATCACTATATTTTTCATCTAATTTTTTTGCGCACCATAAGGCGGTAGAGGGCATTAGTTGCATAAGCCCAATAGCGCCTTTTTTACTTTTAGAGTTAGGATTAAACCCACTTTCACATAATATAACGGCGTAGACTAAATTTTCGTCCACGCCGTATAATTTAGAGTATTTTTCGACATATTTCGCGTACTTCGTCGGAAAAACAAGATTAAAACCACCCACTATTGTCAGACATAGTACTACAAAAATAAGCAAAATTGAAATATAAAGCCTAGATTTTCTTATATTTTCCTCTCTTTAAGCAATTTTATAACATTTTCTACCTTGTTTTCCAAATACGCGATATTACCGTTATTCTCTATTATAAGATCGCTTTTTTTGCGTCTTTCGTCATCTTTCATTTGCGAATTTATCATAGATAGCGCAAGCTCTTTAGTAATATTATCTCTCTTTATAAGTCGTTCTATACGCACATCTTCGCTACACGCAACATCGATAACATAATCGCACATTTTATTAAAACCGCTTTCAAACATAAGGGGAACAACCAATACCACAAGTCCGTCTTCTTTGTCAAGCTGAGCTTGAGTTTCTTGCTTAATATACTTTAGCGTAATTGCGTTAAGTTTAGCCAATTCTTGTTGGCTAGAAAACACTATTTCGCGTAAAGTTCTACGATTTATAACGCCGTTTTCCACACACGCAGGAAATGTTTTCTTCACCTCTTCATTGCACTTTTGCCCCTCTTGCATTACAAGCCTGCTTATAATATCGGTGTCAATAATCTTTATGCCGTAACGAGCGAAAATATCACTTACTACACTCTTTCCGCACGCAATCCCACCGGTTAGTCCTATAACATATCTCATGCTACACCTCTACTTACAATCAAACCAGCTCTTTCCGCATCCAACGTCCACAATAAGCGGAACCGCAAGAGAACAAGCCTTTTCCATACCGTTTTTAAGAATAGATATTACTTCATCCTTTTCGCTCTCGTCTGCTTCGATTATAAGCTCGTCGTGGATTTGCAAAATAAGTTTGGAATTGGTTTTTTCAAGCTGTTTAGCAACCTCTACCATCGCCATTTTTATAATATCCGCAGCACTTCCCTGAAGAGGCATATTCATCGCCGCGCGCTCGCCAAACTGGCGTTGCATATAGTTGGGAGATTTAAGCTCGGGGATTTTACGCTTACGGTTAAGCATTGTAAGAGTATATCCACGCTCTTTCGCTTCTTCTACTACTCCCTCAAAATAGCTCTTGATAGCTTTGAACTTTTCGAAATAAGTTTCCATATATTTTTTTGCTTGATATACGGGACATTTGAGGTTTTTAGACAAACCAAACTCGCTTATTCCATAAATTATTCCAAAGTTTACGGTTTTTGCATTTCTTCGCATTTGCGACGTTACGTCCTCAGGTTTTACACCAAACACTTCTGATGCCGTCATCGCATGCAAATCCTCGTCTTTATTAAAGATTTCCACCATTTTTGCATCTTTTGAAAAATGCGCCAAAAGTCTAAGTTCAATCTGCGAATAGTCGGCAGATATTAGCACTTTTCCGTCGTCCGCCTTAAAGATTTTGCGGAGTTTTTTACCCTCCTCGTCGCGAGTTGGAATATTTTGAAGATTGGGCTCTACGCTGGAAAGTCTACCCGTAGTTGTAAGCATTTGCTTATACTCGGTGTGAACTTTGCTGTTTTTATCCACAAGCTTGCGAATTCCCTCGATATACGTGCTATTAAGCTTGGTTACCGTGCGATAAGCCAAAATATCACGAACTATCGGGAAATCCTCCTCAAGCTCTTCTAAAATCTCGGCATTTGTGGAATATTTGGTCGTCTTTTTGGGATACGGAATACATAAATCCTCAAAAAGCACGGTTGCAAGCTGTTTTGGCGAATTTATATTAAACTGTTTTCCCGCTCTTTGATAAATTTCCTGCGATAACTGCTCACTCTGAGCGGAAAGTTCTGTGCCAATCTCGTCCAAAACCGCAACGTCTACCGTTACGCCTTGTTTTTCCATATCAAAAAGCACGGTTTCAAGAGGAAGTTCGACGTCATAATAGAGCTTTTCCATTCCGTCCTTCTTAATCGCATCAGCCAAAGAGCGCTTTAACAAGAAGAAATTGCACGCAAAACACTTGGAAAGTCCCATTCCCGAACAGTAATCGTCAATTTTTTCAGTATCAACCGTGTTGTCAACAAGGAATTGCATAAGCTTTATATCGTCAAAATTCTTGATTTTGCCACCGAATTTATCGATAATATGCATTAATTTCTTGCCATCAAACACAATTTTATGGATATTTTCATTACTCAAAACGTCGGACAAGCCTTTTATTGCGCTCACTAAATCCTCGCCGTCGTCTATGAGAGTTTGGCGAATTTTGAGCGTGTATTGCGTTTTTTCGTCGCACGCAACGATTATATTATCGGCTAAAATAAAGGCAATTTCTTGCTTGTTTTGGATTTTCTCCAAAAGCTGATCAACCGAGGAAATATCTACGTTTTCGCTTGTTACAACGTTTTCTTCACTTACCGCACCACTGTTTTCATCTTCAGCAAAGATGTCCTCGCGTTTTGTTAGTGATTTGAAGTTGTTTTTAATAAAATATTGACGAACGGCATTGTTAAACGGATACTCAAACACGCATTCTTCAATCTTACAATTGATAGGAACATCGGTATTTATGGTTGCTAAAAACTGCGAAAGATACGCGCTTTCCTTACCGTTTTCCATTTTTTCCTTGGTTTTTCCGGTAAAATCATTAATATTTGCGTAAATTCCGTCAAGATTGCCGTATTTTTCAATCATTGCAAGAGCGCCTTTTTCACCAATTCCCGGAACTCCCGGAATATTATCGCTACTGTCGCCTGCAAGCGACTTAAAATCAATAACCTGTGCCGGGGTAAGACCAAACTCGGCTTTAAGTCCGCTTTCGTCAAGGTTAAGGGTTTCGGTAATTCCACGCTTTGTGAGTATTACGGTTGTAGTATCGTCTATAAGTTGCAAACTGTCGCGATCACCTGTCAGAATATACGTCATTACGTGGTTACGCTTGGACATTGTTCCAATAATATCGTCCGCCTCGTACCCTTCAAGCTCTAAAATTCTTATACCCATAATTTTGAGGAGTTCTTTAAGTAGCGGAATTTGCACAGCAAGCTCTTCGGGCATTTTTTTGCGTTTTGCCTTGTATCCATCGTACTTTAAATGACGGAAAGTGGGCTGAGGCAAGTCAAACGCTACGGCAAGATACTTGGGCTTAAAGTCGTTTATTGACTTTACCAGCATATTAACAAAGCCATATACAGCCTGCGTTGGCACACCATCCGAATTATTAAGCGGTGGTAATGCGTAAAAGGCTCTGTTTATAAGGCTATTGCCGTCTATGATTACAAAATTATCCATAATACCCCTCCGGTATAATAGTTAGATTTACAGTTTATTAAATAATTATACAACATTTTTTAATTTTTTTCAATGATTTACTTGCTAAAATTAAAAATATATGCTATTATATTTGAGCAGTCAAAATTGGCAGTAAAATACACTACATGCCGAAGTGGTGGAATGGCAGACGCGTCGGACTCAAAATCCGATGTTGGTGACAACGTGTGGGTTCGAGTCCCACCTTCGGCACCAAAACAACATCTAATCCTTGTGATTGGATGTTGTTTTTTTGCATTGCGGGACGAGAACAGTTCTCTGCCTCAAGCACTTTATTTACTTTATCTTTTTGTTCCTGCTGTCTTGTGTCACGAAGTTGATGGAGCTTGGTGGTGTCTTCGGAATTTAGTTTAGGAATTTTACTTATCCTGTCAGAATCCTCTTGAAGAGCCTCTTGTTTTGCTACCATTTGTGCTTCAGTTAAGAAACCATTTGGAATATATTTCAAGAATTTTTTGTCTAAACGATTGACATTTTTAAACAAATCAGATATACTAATATTAGACGAGGGAGGGTATTGGGTAACGCCATTTTTGGTATCCCCTTGCCCCACGATCTCGTCTTTTTTTATACTCTCTAATGCAATTGCTACATAGAGAGTATTTTTTTATCCGTAAACTCTTTAACTTCGAGTTTTACAGGTATAATATCATTTCCGTCTTCAAATACACTCGCCAAAACATAGACTTCTTTAAGAGTAATATCTGTCTTATACCCTTCCTTGTTTCTATTATGAATTTCAATTCCAACGGCATTTTCGATAACTTTATCAAGACAGGTAAGCATTTTTGCAAAGCGTTGATAATTTTTCCTTTGTTTATGAACGCTCTCTTCAAGCGAAGATTTTGAATATTCAAAAGATAAGTTGATACTTCTATTGCTATACTCTTTGAATACACCAAACTCTTCTCCTATTTTTTTGAAAAGTTTAACTTTGTCTTGGAATTTTACACTTTCATAAGAAAAACTTTCGCCATTCTGTTTTAACTTAACTAAAACGCTTTCAAGTTTTGCTTTGTCAGCCTTTGCTGTCAATGCAATTTTTTTATCTTTTAAGACCTCATAACGTTCCGAATCCGTCATGCCCCTTCTGATGGAATACAACACCTGACCTTCGTTAACAACGGTATCCTTCATAGAATCGGTTAAGTCCATCGACCAAACTTTTGTACCACTCAATTTCTCGATAGTCTTTTGCACCTCTATGATTCTCTGTTGTATTTCTGATACAAGTTCAATACTATCTGCCTTTTTGAGATCTTCCCTATGTTCTTCCATAACCTTTTGAAGGTCAACAATCAATTCTCTGTTCACCGTACCATTTTCGTCAATATACGAATGCTCTACCTTAGCACCCCATTGTCTGCCGTACTTCTTAAGGAATTTAGGCATTTCCTGATCATACTCAATACGATAACCTTCAGCGTAGTCTTCCGACCATCTCTCGGATTGAATGTCTGCAGTAGTCCATCCGATACTGTCATAGCCTTCTTCCGATGCCATACGGAGCAATCTCTTGAGAATAAATTCGTGATAGATATCTTTGAAAGGAGCATCGGGAACAGCCTCTTCAGGATTGCGAATATCCCTATTTTCTTTCTGTAACTTTTCTCTCTTATCCCAAAGACTTTCTATGTCTGCCCTTATTCCTGCATTAAGGTCTTTCCTCTGGTCTTTTGTTATTTCCCCATAGAATAATCTTCCCATAATAACAGTCTCATCTTTGCGACATTGAGAAATTAAATCTTTTGAAAGATTATCCTTTCTACTTTGGTGGAGACAAGCCTCTTGCATCCACAACAGTAAAAAGAGTATTCGATAAATACTGCAACAAGGCAGACGTTGAAATTATCCGTATACATGACCTCCTCCATTCCTTCGTGTCAATGCTAATCCATCTCGGAGCGAATCTTATGGTGGTTGCAGATTTGATCGGAGACACAGTCGAACAAGTAATGAAAACATATGGTCATTTATATCAGGAAGATAAGTTAAATATACTATCAAAAATAAATTGAAATGTTATAAAAATGTGCCACACTATTAAAATGCACTATATATTGTGGTGTTAACACTTTGTCCGATAAACACTGTTACTATGTACAGCGTTTTCATCATACAAAAAGAACTTAGATTGTTACGTCTAAGTTCTTTTTTTTAACCGCCTGAACAAGCGGAGTTTTCTATTATTTTATTCTTCCTAATATTTTCATAAGGGGAATTGGGTCGTTGGCGGTGATAAGGTCAGCGCCTTTTTCGATGCAAAGGTTTACGTCTGCTTCGTTGTCTGCGCAGTACATATGCACGGGATAGCCTTTTTTAAGATAAAAGTCGCAAAGCTCGCTCTTTACAAACGCCATAGAAAGTCCAATCTCTTCGTAATAGCTATACGTATCGGGAGCAAACTCCTTCATTTGAACATCGGGATATCCCATTGTTCTACCGTTATACTTTTCCTTGATATACTTGATAATTCTACCGTTAAACGCATAGAACCAGCAACGCTCAAACACTCCGTACTTGTGAAGAAGTTCCATTGTAAGGTCTACGTTTTCTTCGGTATACTCCTTAATTTCAACACCAAACATAAGGTTTGGGTTTAGCGATGTTGCAAGTTGTAAAACCTCTTCTAACGTGGGAACGGTTACACCTTTACCCACAAACTTGTCGCCAAACTTCTTTTCATAGCCCGCGTCAAGCTTTTTTGCCTCTTCATACGTCATATCACGAAGATGCTTGTCTACTCCACACGTTCTGTAAGCATTGCCATCATGCATAAGCATAGGTACCTTATCACTAGTAAGCCACACGTCAAACTCTATTGCATCTACACCAAGCTTGATTGCATTTTCAAACGATATAAGCGTATTTTCAGGATACTGCGCGCAATATCCGCGATGTCCTTCTACAATAATCTTTTTCATAACTTTTTGCTCCTATTTGTTAGATTTTATCGCATACGTATGCGACTTTTTATTACATTTTACTTTTTAAAACGTTTGTGAGGTTATTTGCATAAACGGAAAAACCAAGCGCGTTGGGATGCACGTTGTCAGCCATAAACGTTTCGAAGTGCGGTATCATTTTTTGACCGTCAACCACCTCTAAGCCCAAGCTTTCGGCAACGGCTTGTATTTGCTTTCCTGCAAGTTTAACGTCGCCATACGGCTTAATTTCGTCGTTAGTAATGCGATAGATGGGCGTGATAACAAAGATTTTAGAAGTGGAATATGCTTTCTTAACTTCTACAAGATAATCTCTACAATTCTTCGCCAGCTCTTCTAGAGTATTAACGTGGTTTGAATCGTTCGTGCCATACGCAACGATTACAATATCGGGATTAAAACCTTCGACCTTATCGAAAGTATTTACGTTATACATTGCTCCGCCAGTGCCCTGAATAATACTTTCCGCGTTTAACTTTTCGCTTGTTTGATAAGCATAGGACATCGTGTCGTAAACGGAGTTCCAACCCTGCGTGATAGAGTCGCCGATAAACAAGATTTTTTTATCGAAAGCATGCCTTTTTGCGATTGCTCCGTCCTCAATTTCCACATTTGCAAGTCCACCGATAACGTGCGAGGGTAGGTGCAAAGTAACTCTATGTTCATGGTTATCCTTAGGTAAATTTATAGTATATTTTTCGTCCTTTTTAACAACGTCAAGCGTAAGCAATCCATCCACTTTTACCTCGTATTTACCATCGGTAAGAGGCGTAAAAGCAACAAAAGACGAGTTTGTTTCAAAATCTAAACGTATTCCCGTTGTTGTTTCGGCGCGTTGTCCAAGCGTTTGAGAAACCTCGTAAAAGCCCTTAACTTGCTTTTCGGTCATCTCGGCAAAATGCACGCCGTCGCTCTCTTCCCAAATTCTAACAGCTCCCACTGTCAGGCTTTTTATTGTTTCAAAGTTAAGCTTCATATTTTTACTCCTTCGTTTTTTACGTATTAATTCTAGCATAATAGGTCTAGTTTTGCAAGGAAATTTAACAACAAACGCTTATTTATTTCCCATGTTTGTTACGCACTTTCCAAAAACCGTAAAATCAACAACGCCCGGCTGTATACCACAAGGCGCTCCGCATATCTTTAAGCGTACGCCATACGCAATAGTGGGCGGAATTTCCCTATAATCTATACACAAATCCTCACAATTTTCACTGGCATCGATAAGCGTTTTCCACTCTTTACACTTTCCGTCAACTGCATATTCCACAACGTACTTAAACGGACCGGGAACAATTCCTTCCAAAGTTTCCATTCCTACGTCGCGCCAAACTATTCGTAAAGAACGTATTTCATAGCACGATAAAGAACCCAGCGTAAAAGTTAGAGTGGGGGTCATATCATTCGGTTGTGGTTGCCACCAGGTAAGAACACTTTCGTCGCAAGCATAAATGGGTTCTCTACCCTCTATAAAACTTGACGCAACAGGTCTTGACATAACCGTAAGTGGTAAAATATTCGGCGCGTTTTCATCGCCTTGATTACAAATAATTCCAGGCGCAACTTGCGGAGTATCTGTAACAGTACAATATAGCTCTCCGTCCGCATCAATTCGCACCAGATCCATTCCTATTCTGCGTTCAAACATGTGATTGTAGCAGAATATACTAGTATAAAAAGACCAGATAGTGTCGTTAGGACCGTCAACCAGACATCCATGACCTGCGCCCCTTGTAAAACCTACACGCTTTACGGTAAAAGGATCGTGATTTTTTTGGGGTTTAAAGCCTGTTAAGGGACCCTCGTCTGAATACATTATGCCGTTAGCGTAAGTACTAAACTCGGTTCCGCATCCCGAATAGAGCAAGTAGTATCGCGATCCGCGCTTGTACATCCATTGTCCTTCTATCCAACCCATTCTTGAGTTTTGATTTTTCTCACCCGTTCTTTGCCACGTTTTAGCAGGATCAAAACAGTTTATCATAACGGGTTTTCCAAGCATTTGCCAGGGTTTTTCAGGATCAAGCTCAACACCGGCAGTTCCTACTACGCGTTCAGCATCAAGCGTAACGGAGTCGGAAAAGTTCTTACACCAATAATAATACAGTCTATCGTTATCCGCAAGGAAACATCCGTCAACCGTAACAATTATATTTCCATCACTATCCGTCATGTGTCCTAAAAATTTAAACGGGCCCAGAGGGTTGTCAGCAACGTACATCTCTGTCATTCCGTGCCCAATCAAATACCACTTGGATCGGAAACAAACAACGGCAGGACTATAATTTAGATGTGGTATTCCGATATCAACATGTTTCCAATGCACAAAATCCTCGGACACGTACGCTACTGAATAACTGGGATACATTATCCACTTCCCATCATAATACACCACGCTGGGATCCGAAATTGAACGATAATCCTTAAAATCACGTTCGTTTGCCTGGGTTAGTTTTGCATCTAACCATCTACCACTCTTAACGTCAGCGATTGACAATGGATTGCAATACGTCTTTTGTCTAATCATAACACCACCCACTCTATTATTGATTATTTACTTTATTAATTATATACTAATCACAAATTCATGTCAATTGCAAAACGAAAAAAGTTTAGGTCAAGCTTTAAGCTTGTAGATTGCCACGGTGGGCAGACCCACGGTCAATATAGTGGGCGATTCGTGAATCGGTGGACAGGTCCACTCCCGATATGAAAAACTAACGGTTTCTAATTGTTTGCTTTGCAAAAACACTCATATTGGATGCAACGTCACGTTGCTTCGGGCGATTCGTGAATCGCCCCTACATAATAACTAACAATCCACAGGGCGTGTACTATGCGTACACAACCAAGCTAATAGAAAGTCCAAGGGCTTAGTTGCAAGCAGGTCAAGTAAGCTACGAATTTATCGACAGGAGCGTACCAGGCGTACGTAACCAAAGATAAATTTGCAGTTTGCGATGAGATGCGACGTAAATAAACCCTTGGAATATAAAAAAAGCAGGATGTGTCGGTCAACACATCCTGTCTTTTTATTATTAATAAGTTGTTAGATTTCGGAATTACGAGGTCGGTAGTGATCTTTACTTCTCACTCCGAGTAACTGTTTTCACTGTTTGTTACCAACCAGGTTCTTATGTTGAAGTTAAGCAACTCTAATTGTTGCTCTCTTAAAAGGAGGTGATCCAGCCGCACCTTCTGATACGGCTACCTTGTTACGACTTCACCCC
>SVHU01000016.1 GCA_015055625.1 Clostridiales bacterium
TCTATTAACTTATCAATGTGCGTTGCTGTCTTTCTTGGCGACAGCTCGTATATAATATCATAAAGAAAAAATAAAGTCAACTGTTTTTCAAAAGTTTTTTAAATTTTTTTAAACTTTTTTTTCTCCTGTTTTTTTACCGTTTTTGCCTATTTTGTGGACGACTTTTTTTGCCTTTTCCATATCTTGTATTTTTACATTTTTGCTACACTTTACAAAAAAAATTTTAAAAAACATGAAAAAAGAGCCGATTTATTGCGTATTTTTATAATCGACTCTTTCTATTCTATATATAATATATATGGTTATTTTTGACCGTAATATGCGTTCTTTCCGTGCTTACGATTATAATGTTTATCTAAAAGATATTTATCAACAATCTCTGCGCTCGGATTAATAAGTTTGGTGTTGATCGCCATTTTTGCAACCTCTTCTAAAGTAACTGCATTCTCCACCGCTTTTTCACAAGTTTTACCCCAAGTAAACGGTCCGTGATTTTTAACCAGCACAGCAGGGATAGCGTTATAGTCTAGCTTTTCAAACGTTTCGGAAATTACCTTACCAGTGTTCAGCTCGTATTCCGATTCGATCTCTTCTTTGCTAAGCGCCCTGGTGCAAGGAACCGCTCCGTAGAAAGCATCGGCGTGCGTCGTGCCATAAGGCGTGATCTCCACTCCTGCCTGCGCAAACGAGGTTGCATGTGTTGAATGAGTATGCACCACTCCTCCAATATCAGGGAAAGCCTTGTATAACCACACGTGGGTGGGAGTATCGCTGGATGGGCGATAGCTACCCTCCACAACGTTTCCGTCAAGATCCACAACAACCATATCGCTTGGCTTCATACTTTCGTAGCTCACTCCACTTGGCTTAATTACAACAAGTCCGCTTTCTCTATCTATTGCGGATACGTTACCCCAAGTAAGAACTACTAGCCCGTTTTCTTTTAGCTTCAAATTTTCTTTATACACACGTTGTTTTAGATCTTCTAGCATTATACTCTCCTGTACGGTAAATACTGTATTTATTGCATTATACCACAAGCAGTATAAGTTTGCAAGCATTGCAGAAAAAATGATTAAAAATTAAAGGGTGACAATACATGATTTAAGAAAATCAAACCATTCTCTTATGTTATACTCAATAATCAAACTCCGTGTCAAGGTACTCCTGTGCTGTGCCGTGCCAGAATTTGCTTTCGTTTACGACAATTTTATTTTTTTGCTTCTTCCCGTAAATTTTTTGAAAGTTTTTTATTCGCGCTTTTTCTTCCCTTTCTAATATCGGGATTACGCGCGACTCAATTCCTGCTTTTTTATTGTATAATCTCGCAAATCCTTGACAAGCATATTTTTCTTTGCTTTAATAATAAAAAGGAGAAAAATATGAAAGCAACTTTAAACGATTTATTAAATTATGACTATACAATTACTGACTTTACCTCGGCACGTATCAACGAAAAACATTCGTCATATAACGATTATTCTATGAAAGGAAGATATAAAAATTTACTTTTATATTTAATAAACGGTGCTATGGACTATTTCTCTCCAAATGGAGAAAAGATTTTTTCCGTTGCCACAGGTGATATCCTTTTTATTGCCGATAAGAGTAATTATATTTCAGCTACAACAACAAAAAATGCGGCAATGAGTGGTATCGTCGTTTGCTTTAACTTAAAAAATTGTACAAACGAGTTAATAGAAATCACTAATTCATTTTGCTTGTTCGCAGGAGATCACGAAAAAATTTTGCACAAAAAATTCAGCACCTTATCCGCAAAAATTTTAGAAAATCAATGTTTATTGTCTATTAAATCTACTTTTTTCGATTTACTGTATTCACTCCTTACAAACAAAAAAATATCACAAGCACAAGCGAAAGAACTTTTACCCGCACTTGAATTTATTGAATTACACCCCGAAAAAAGCGTCTCAATAAAAGAACTTGCAAAGATGTGCCAAATGAGCGAAAGTTCTTTTTCCCATAAATTCACCAAGTACACAAACGGCATGACGCCCATTCGGTTCCGTAATAGAATTCGCATTATGAAAGCGGAAGAAATGGCAAATGATACGAATCTATCCGTAGAAGAAATAGCGGAAATGCTTGGCTTTTACGATGCTAGCTATTTGTGCCGATATTATAAACAATGTACGGGCAAAACGTTAAAAACCGCCAAAAATTGATTCCGAAAGTTTTTTATTGCCTTTTAGCTCCGTCTTGCACACCAGATTGAACGCACCGTAAACGTAATTATAACTTCTTTCTGTTTTTTATTTCACATGGCAACGGCTTGTATTTTCCTGTTCGTTCATTGACCGTAAGCCTAAAATGATAGGCTTATTTTTTATACAGTTTTTACGCTTTAATGCACCTGCACAAGCTTGCCGCCGTTCAATCTCGACTCTTCCGCGGCAATCCCCATCAAATGACTTTCCAGCGATTCTTTAAGTGTCGTCGTACAAGGCACTTTTCCCGTAAGTATATCGCATAATTCATTGATTAATCCTTCGTCGCCGCCACCGTGAGCAACTGCGCCGTTTAACGTATCAGCAATGGAAAATACCTGTTTTTCTTCACCATATACCAAAAGCTCGATTTTTTCCGTACGCTCATCCAAAGTAAGTTCGCCGTTTGTGCCGTAAAACACAATTCTTCTCCCCGGCTCTGCAGCATACGCCATCGTCAAACTTGCACATACGCCGTTTCTGAATTTCATTTGAACGAGCTGGTGATCTACCTTATCCACTTTGCAATGAAATACGCATTGACCGTATACACCATTTTTTATTCCTTCCCACAATGCTTCTTCCGTCAACGGGTTTTGTGTGGTAACTTTTGAAAACGGCCATGCATATTCAGGTCTGTTTCGATCCTTCCACCTATCCACATACACACGCTTTGCACTATACACGCAAGTGTCCATATATTGACAATTAACACATTTTTCACTAGCCCCCTCAGGTGCATTTTCTATTTTAAAAAAGCGCAACGAACCGATAGAACTTACCGTTTCACATTCACTTCCTGCATACGACTGTATTAAATCTAAATCATGACAACATTTTGCCAAAATAGCAGGGTGCCCTTCTTTCAAAGACGCACCTATCCCCCGCACGTACGCCTGCGCCCAATGCCAATAAACGACACGCTCCGTAGCATCGATTGCATATAATGTACCGATCGCGCCCTTTTTCAACAAATCTCCGCAAACCCTAAATCCAGAACCATAGCGCAATACATGGCAAACAATCACCTTACGCCCTGTCCGTTCTTGCGTTTCCAAAAGAGTCTTTACTTCTTCACGATTATCACTTATCGGTTTTTCGAGCAACACATCGTAACCCAATTCTAAGGCTTTTACACATTGCGGTACATGAGCTCTGTCGTCGCTTGCAATTATGAGAAAATCCGCATATTTACGTTCTAAAAATGAATCTGCATTTGTAAAGGTCAACACGTTTTTAAGATCGCAAACCTCCGAAAGTCTAACCATTTGCTTTTCCGCTCTATCACAAAGTGCTACAATTTCAAAACTACTCTTTTTCACAAGTAATTTCGCATACGCTACCCCACGGTTTCCACAACCTAATATTGCTACTGTAATTTTTTTATCCATTTAATCAATCTCCTTTTTATAATTCTGTATCGTATAAATCTTTTGAGATTACCATTTCTGCAAAAATAGGATATTGTCCAATAGGGCCGACTGGACAAATAATCGTTGTATTTTTTCCAAGCTCATTATTTTCTTTGATTGTAGTAATCATTATATCAGCAATTTCTTCATACATCATACTTTCCGTAGCCATTATACGCACAGGAATTCGACTTTTTTTGAAAAATACTTCTTTTTTTACATAATAAACTTCTTTCATTTGGTAAAGTTCTTTGTTATTGTTGTTTCATTATATCAAATAAAATACATTTCTTTCAATGTATATTCCTGCTTTTTTATTGTACAATCTAGCAAATCTCGGATAAGCTCTCCTTTGATAATCCGCAATATTTTTCCCGTGTATTCAAACGGGTTACAGGCACGACGCCTACCGAGTTTAAGTTGTCGTTGAACTTTGAGAATTAAACTTTTACAAATAAAGTATATCTTTTTCTTTCCACAAAAAAATGTTGAGGTATTTTTCACATACCACAACATTTATCATAAAATCTTTTTTGAATAATCATCTTTTCGTGTTAACTCTTATTTAATATAAAATTAAATCCGAACCAGTCGCTTGTGATAACGATTTGGTTCGGATTATACGTTTTTGGTGGACCATCAGGGACTCGAACCCGGGACACCCTGATTAAGAGTCAGGTGCTCTACCAACTGAGCTAATGGTCCTTAATTAGTTGAGACGCCTTTATAGCGTCTCAACACTTGTATGGAGCGGAAGACGAGATTCGAACTCGCGACATTCACCTTGGCAAGGTGACGCTCTACCACTGAGCCACTTCCGCACACGGCAGTTGAACTGCAATGCTCACTTATTATAGTATAACAAAACTGATTTGTCAAACGTTTTTTAGCGGTTTTTCAAAATTTTTTTCTTTTTTTTGCAAGATTTTTTTATTGCGTTTTTATCCTTGGTTTTTCTTTCGATACTGCAAAGGGGACTGACCGTACTTTTCCTTAAAAAGACGCACGAAATAACTTACATCGTTAAAACCGCTATTCATTGCGATATCGGTAATAGACGTATCCGTGATTAACAAAAGGTTTTTAGCATCGTTAAGCTTAAGGTCGTTGCAATACGCGGAAAACGATACTCCAAACGCGTTTTTGAACATATGACTGACGTATGACTTACTGCGCGAAAAATATTTGCAAAACGAAGACAACGTTACGGTGGTATGATTTTCGGCTAGATACTGGAGCATCAAATTATATTCGCTATCCTCCGCTTTTTCGCACTTTTCAAACAGATTTTCGAGCATAATACAAAGTGGCGCAAGCAAAGTATTTAGCAAAGCTTCACACAAAGGCTCCGACTTTAGCGAATTATCATATAAAGGCTTATCTAAAATTTCGCCACTATCGCCCTTATATCCGCTTGCAACCACGTAACCTATAATTTTATCGCGCACGGTTATTGTATACACAAACTCCTTTACTCCTGCATAACAAGTTTTACACCCATAAACGAAGCTTTCAAAATTTATTATCGAACGCTGATGTGCAATACACTTTTCGCTATTTCCACACGCTTTTACCTTTATGCAGTACGGATTGTTATGCGAGTTGTACTTTAGTAACTTTTGCCAAACTTGATACGGAAGCTTTTTTACGCAATCAGGGAGAAAATGCATTGATACTTGAAAATCTATTGACGTAAGATATTCGATATAGCTAACGATTTTTTGCGTAAGATTATTCATTTTCGTCTCCAATGCATTATTTTTATATTTCCCAGCGTAAAAAGACTAGTTTTTTTAGTGAAAATATAATATAATTATTATATATTTTAATTTACTCTATGTCAAGAGGTATCAAAAAAATGCTTGAAAAAAAGATTTTGGAATGTGATTTATGCGTTGTTGGCGGTGGAATTGCGGGAATGTGTAGCGCAATAGCTTCGGCTCGTGAGGGCGTAAAAGTTGTTCTTATGCACGAGCGTCCCGTGCTTGGCGGAAACGCGTCGAGCGAAATCAGGATGTGGATTTGTGGAGCTAAAGGCGAAAACAACCGTGAAACGGGCATATTAGAAGAGATTATGCTAGAAAACTTCTACCGCAACCCCACCAAAAGTTGGGCGGTTTGGGACAGTATTCTATTCGATTTTATAAAGCGAGAAAAGAATATTACACTACTTCTAAATACTACGTGCATGGACGCTGACGTTACAAACGGCGAATACGCATACGGCAGAAATATCAAAATCAATAGCATTACGGGGTATCAAATGACTACTCAAAGAATGATTGAGGTCAGGGCGAAATTTTTTGCTGACTGCTCGGGTGATAGCATACTTGCTCCGCTTACCGGCGCGCAGTTCAGGATAGGCAGAGAAGCCAAGAGCGAATACAACGAAGACACGGTTGTTGAAAAAGCTGACGATATGACGATGGGAATGTCCTGTCTTGTATACGGTAGAGAAACACAAAACGAGGTTAAGTTTATCGCGCCTTCCTACGCTACTAAGCTCACTTCAAAAGATTTTGAACACCGTAAACCCGATATACATACGGAAGCGGAAAACTTTTGGTACTTGGAGCTGGGTGGAAATCGCGACAGCATTGGGGATACAGAAGAATTACGCGACGAGCTTGTTTCTCTTGCGCTTGGAACATGGGACTATGTAAAAAACTCGGGCGATTTTAACGACACGAAAAATTGGGATCTTGACTTTTTAGGCTTTCTGCCCGGAAAACGCGAATCCAGACGAATGGTAGGCGAATACATTGTTACTCAGCGCGATATCTCCGACGGAAAGGTTTTTGAGGACGAAATCGCTTTTGGCGGATGGCCTCTTGACGATCATTTCCCTGGTGGATTTTACCATAGAGGCGTGCCAAACACCAACTTTTCTACGCCTGCGCCATACTCTCTTCCGTATCGCGCGCTATACTCTAAAAACGTGGACAACCTCTTATTTGCAGGACGAAATATCAGTATGACACACATGGCCATGAGCAGTATCAGAGTTATGGCGACTTGCGCGCTTTTGGGAGAGGCTGTGGGTAAAGCGGTTTCTATCGCCGTAAAACACAGTTGTACGCCTCACGACGTTTATCTTTCACACATTTCTTCACTTCAGAATTTATTGCTTAACAAGGACTGTTTTTTGCCCTCAATGTCGCGAAAAGTCGATAACGTATGTCAAAAAGCCGTACTTTGTGGCGCAAACGACGTTATCAGAAACGGACAAGACCGCGCTCATAAAAAGTACGGAACAACTGAGGAAAACAGTAAAGTTGTTCTTGATAAAAATTCCAGCGTAAGCTATGCTTTTGATAAGGCAAAAGTTAATAGTATTCATATAGTTTTTGACAGCGATCTTAACCGTAATACTATACCGGGCGGAGTTGTTGAAAGAACGCACGCTACAAGAGCAAACATCTCGCTTTCTGCCCCCGTTATGCATATGCCCACTACGCTTTGTAAGGATTTTACGCTAACAGGCTCTTTGAACGGAAAAACCGAAGAAATTTTATCTATTACGGAAAATAAAAAGAGATGCTATCATATCCCAATCGATAAAGAATACGATACGCTCACCCTTACGCTACACGATAGCTGGGGCGACGAAAAAATTCCGCTCATATCGTTTGATTTCAACTAAAAAACACGCTATCGCTGATATTTAGCGGTAGCGTTTATTGTATAAAGCCCCCAGACTATCTGGGGGGGCTTTATACAATAAATTACGGACAACAAGATCCGTAAAGGTGGTGAGGAATATGAAGAAAAAAGTTAAAAACAATGTAAATTCGTCTAATATAGGGTAATAGTTATTTTAAGCATTTTGTAGAAGTTAAGGACGACGAAGGCAATCCTATCGTTATAAATCATAAGTTTAGGGAAAACCACGAAAATCAAGATGTTTCTAAAGAGGGGGTTGAGATAGTGAGAAATATGATTTTTAATCATGTTAAGCAAAGCGGTGAAAACCTTAGTAAAATTTCAAAGTTCAGAAAATAAAAAAAAAGTCCCAAGACTGACCGCTTGGGCGCTGACGGGGCTAATCCCGACTGGTGCGGTAATTTCTTACCACCTAAGATTATTATACGCAATAAAAATTAAAAAGTCAAATAAAATTAAATCATATAGGAGAAAAAATATGAAGAAAAGAGTTAAAAACAATGTAAATTCGTCTAATATAGGGTAATAGTTATTTTAAGCACTTTGTAGAGGTTGAAGACGATGAGGGAAATCCTATTGTTATTAATCATAAATTTAGGGCGAACCATGAAAATCAGGATGTTTCTAAAGAGGATGTTGATTTTATAACAGATAAAATTTTTAATCACGTTAAACAAAGTATTGGAAATAACAAAAAAATAGAAGAGTTTAGAAAATAAAAAAATGTCTTACCGTTACCGATAAGACTTATCCGAAAGTCGGATAAAGGTAAGATATGAGTAGATATCATCCCTTGATCATTTTTATTATACGCAATAAAAACTAAAAAGTCAAATAAACTGTATAGGAGAATAATATGAAGAAAAAAGTTAAAAATAAGGATAAAGTTCTTAATCATGTTAAACAAAAAGATGAAAATAAGCGTAAAATAACAAAACTGTTAAATTAAAAATGCTGTTAATAAAGGCGACAAGAGCATAAAACCCATTAATTCGAATACTATTTGTTAATATTATTATATCTTGGGGATAGCGGTAGCTTCGCTACCTTTTGTGCTTCGCACAGCGAACGAAAATTGCCCACAGGGGGCAATTATTCGTTCAATCCCCGCGAGGCATAACAAAACCCCTTAATGCGAATGCATTAAGGGGTTTTGTGGTGACTCATCGGGGATTCGAACCCCGGACACCGTGATTAAAAGTTACGCGCTCTACGGTTAAGGCTAAAGCCTTAAAACGTGTTTTTAAGGGTACATTTGGGAGGGATTTTATGTACTTAGAAAATTTAGGCAATCAAAAAATTAGATATGACGGTAGCCATTGGTATGCTAGCGTGCGCTATTCAGACACTACGTCGCACCAGGAAAAAGTATGTCTTAGCGCAATCAAGTTAGCTCTTGCCGTTGGAATTGACCACGATCTTGTTTATGACGTTGAAAGCGCCGAAAAAGCCGTTAAAGAGAGTCTTGATTGGCTTTTTGGAGAAGAATATTATAACTATAATCTCTTAATGGTTAAGAAGACTATCCAGGAATATTTTTATCCGATAGACGAAAATCAAAGGTCAAGAGAAGCGCATCCACTCCGCTCATTCTTAAAAGAAGTACTTCAGAGCATTGTTTCGGAGTATAATCCGCATTGTAGAACTAAACTTGAAAAGCTTATGTCAGATTATCTTGCTGAAGAGCAAGGTTTGGTCCTTAAAGACAATCCTGAGCTTCAGGTAGAGTTTAAGCGAGTTGTATCAGAGTTCTACGTTGCTCTCAAAGTTCGCAGGGAACGTTTCAAGCAACGTGCGATATTAAATAATTATAACTACTTCGTCACCTTTACGCGCGACGACGAGAAGCTGGAGAGTTTTGAAGAGTTTGAAATAAAGCTTAAGAACACTCTTAAGAACTTAAAACAGCGCTACGGCTGGAAGTATCAGGGAACGTTCGAATGGTCGGAAAATGGACGTTTGCACGCTCACCTTTTAGTTTCTATCCCGGACGGAACGTTGCCAGGAAAGCTAACCTGGGTGGACCGTTTTAACGAGAAAAAGAAAAGAATGACAAAGAACCTGGAGAGCGACTACTTTAGAGAACGTATCGGAATCAACGACTTTGTTGCAATAGACAAAAAGGACCTGCTTAACGGTCACACCATTGATTATATCCTTAAGTACATAACCAAGAGTACGGATCAGATCTATTACTGCAGAGGACTTTCTGACGGCGTAGAAGTTGATGTTGACGAGTTGGAAGTTGCTACCGTATTATATTATAAATACTGCGCAAGAGTTTACTTTTTCGATTCAGACTTTTCGGATGAAGAGTCAGATTCTTACGTCAACAATCCAAACGTTGACTACTTTAAGGACCGCTATATGCTAAAGCAGGGCTCATTCCTGTAATATATCAACCAATTCAGTCTTAGTTAACCGTCACAGCGTTGTGACGGTATTTTCCGTTATATGAGTTGCAAAAAGCCGAGGATCCCCAGCGGTTTAAAGTCGCAAAACTTTAGTTTTCGACTTCCGGTGGGTGCCCCGGCGTGCCAATAAACGTAAGAAAACCGCCCACAAAGTGGGTTAGACGTCGTTGATACGGGTTGCCCGCGCGCGCGAGCGCGCGGGCATGCCCCTTGTTTGAAGTATCAACGACGTCTAATGATAAACAGGAAAAAAAAGACGTATTGCTACGTCTTATTTCTTCCATTCTGGCATAAATCCAAAATGTTCAATTGCTTTAGTTTTTAATTCTCTTAATAAATTAGACTTGAAAGTTTGAGTATCGTGTTTAGGATCGTCTTGTTCAATGCTGATATATGGAATATTATATTTATTGTATAGTTCTTCTTTTTCTTTTCGTTCTTCTAAGTATTTTTGAGTTTTCATACCCCAGTATTCTATGTAAATACCTTTACCGTTTGCAATAGGAATAAACCAGTCACACTTTTTGCGTTTTTCTACTATTTCATCAATACTTTTACCGTAACAGTGCAATATAAAAGCATTATATAAAATATCATCTATTTTTACTTCCATATCAGAGTCTACGTTATGTCCGTCTTGTGCTGTGTTTATTTTGCTTTTTTGTTCGTCTTTTTCTTTTCGGTCTTCCTCGATTTTTGTATTTTGATTGGTTGTATCTTTTCCTTTTATTAGAGTCTGAACGTCTTTATATACTCTATCAATAAGAGAAGAATCGTCATTTATATTTGCATCTGCCATTGCGATAGCAATTAGTCTATTGCATTGCTTTTTAGTTTCTTCAATGCTTTTGATTATAAAAATTCTTTCTTTTAGGTTGTAATAATGATCTCTAAGTTTTCTAACAGAGCTGTTTTTGTCTAATTCTTCTATATGATCTTTAGTTTCGTAATAACAATTTTTGCATTGCATTTTACCGTTTGATGGTGATCCGCAAACTATGCAAGTATTATTGGATTCGGCTGGTTTAACTTCTTGGTTGAGAAGCTTACGTGTTTTTGCTTCAATAAAGTTACCTTTTTCGTCAGTTAAAATTTCTCCGTTTTTAAGCATATCTGCATGTTCGGGACAAAGTCTATCTTTTCTTGCTTTTCCCATATATACTCGTGTTTTTTCTCCACAGATAGGGCATTTTAGTTCGTTACTTTCCATTATATGCTCCTTTATTTAATATTTATTGTTTGGTTGAAAATTGTGGTAATTTCTTTTTGTCTTTCTTTTTCTTGTATTGATTCTTTTCCTATAAGTTCATCAATTGTTATTCCAAAGCAGTTTGCTAGCAATACACACTGCTGTATATTAGGTATTCCTTTGTCTGATTCAATCCAACTAATAGTGTTTTGTGGTATTCCTGTTATTTTTGCTACTTCTTGTTGTGTTAATCCACTTGCTTTTCTATTGATTTTTATTTCATTTCCATACATATTTTAACATCTCCATAATGATTTTATCAAAATTTTGCTAAAAATGCTTGACATATCAAGATATTGATATTATAATCTAAAATATCAAGATATTGATAAATTAAATTTTTCAGGAGGAATTTATTATGGAAGAAAAGAAGGTTTGTTTTGTTGACGTTGAAAATGAGCGTGCTTTTGAGATTGAGATCCAAAAGATTAGCGGAATTAGAAAGTGTCAATGTTGTGGCTTAACGTATATCGAGCTGGACAATGTTTACGGTATTACAGCTAAAATAGGCGTTAAGCAGGAATTTAGTCAAGTATTTAAGCAAATTGCTAAAGCCTACGGTCCAGTTAGCCCTGACGTAAAAGACTACGTTGATTTAACTGTGCGTTCTAAGGAAACTGATAGTCTTTTAGCTTTACGTATTAACGTTAACAAAATAGACAACGTGTTTTTAGAAGACGACGGTTTTGTAGTTGTTGGTGTTCAAGATTATGGCTATTCGGAATATTCGTATTTTAAAATCCGTGAAGATTTAGTTGGTTTTGCTACACTTTTTGCTCAGTCTGTAGGTGAAAGCGAGGTACAAAATGACTAACGATAAACTAGTAAAAATCACGAGGATTGAAGACGGTTACGTCTTACGATTAGATCCGGAAAGCATTGTAGAGATTGCTTCGGTTAACGACGTTACGGAGGTTACCTATTATGAAACCCTGGAAGAAACGGTTACGGTGGCGGTCTACGAAGATCTGTTCAAGGTATGTGCAAGGGTGGCATCTGCTGCTGAAATGTTTGGTATTTTAGGTCGGTCTAATTACGGCAAGGGGAGGGTTCGACTTCCGTTACTCTGTGAAACGGTTGATCAGGATGTGGATCTTCCTGCATACCTTGTAAACTGTGTTAAGTATAATCCTGATCTGGACGCTGTGTATGTGTCTGTTCATTCGCTCCAGGGCGCATATCTTACTACGTACTGCATAAGAAGTTCGTTTGGTTATATTTGCGCGGCAATCGCCTATGCGCTTGGGTTTAAGGATCAGGTGAAGTGATATGGAAGTTGCTACATTAATTTTAAGTATAGTGTCAGTTGTGTTTTTATTTTTCTTGTTGTTTCTTAATTTTTTAAGTATTATGCTTACTTATGTTCCAGAGTTAATGGATAAGGTTCTTGCTGAACAAGCTTCAAATATGGTGGCAGAACTATCTGATAAAGACGAGGTGGACTGTAATGACAACAAAGAAGAATAAAATTATAAGTTATAAGCGTTTTTTGGGGGTGCTGTAATGTGTGCGCTGTTTGATGACGGTATTTCTAGAGAGCGTGAGAAGCGGGTTAAGCCAGACTTCTGCGCCGGGTGCGCGTACCTGGATAAGACAAAGACCGACGGTGTCTGGTGTGATAAATTCATAGCAGAAGTCAAGGGGTTATACGTGCAGGATCTTGCCTATTTAGGCTGTCCGAGAGCTGACGTAGAGAGAAAAAGCTTCCATGGTAGGAAGCCACGGAGGTAATTATGAATAACGATTCTAACTACAAAAAATATACTTTGGTATATCAGAAAATTACAAGCACGTGCTACGCTTCGTCGCTTGGCGAGGCGAGTAGAATAGGAATGTTTACTGCTGTAAAAGGCAAGACCGGTGTGTTTATTATGGCGCGACCGTATGTGCCTGACACGTCCAAAAATGCGACGTCTTCGGGCTTTACCTAGCGCAGTATAGCTTATTCTTTGGTATGGTAAATAGTGTTCAAAAGTAAATAAAACTGCCTTAAAAACGAAAATAAACAAAAATAATATAATGGGAGATTGAATAATTATGGCAAAAGTATTAAACGTAACAGAACTTACAGGCGTTAAGATTAAGAGAGAACTTGAAAAAGGAAGAGACGGTAGAGAGTATAACAGATACACTTTTATAACTAAGATTCGTAACAAAACGCAAAATATCAGATTGCTTAGTGGCTCGGCAAACGGTTCGGATAGATTCGACAACTTGAACCTTTGCTTTGACGATAAGAACGAGGCGGATCTTATAAGAGAAGAAACCAAGGATACCGTTAACAACCGTACTACTGTTGTATATAAGGCTGAGGGTAGATTTGTAGACGATACCGGTTTTGAAGAGATTGTGCAGGACGTTATCCGTCCAGCACAGAGAAGTGACGGTTCTATGCTCGAGAGTTTTATAAATAACGTGCTTCGTCGAAAAGCAATAGAAAACGGTGAGAGTGTAAACGAGAACTACCTTGGTGAAGAAACGGACTCCGTAGCCGTGGCGGAAGAGAACGCTGAACTTGCGGAAATAACTAAAAAATCTAAAAGGAAGGAATAGAATTGAAAACAGTAAAAAATAAAAAAGGTAAAATGGTAACTCTTCTTAATCCCTCAGAGAAGGGTGCGAAGTTTGCAGATGAACTTCGAAACGGTGTTAAGCTTACTAATAAGGGTGAGTTAAAATGGGATAGCGCAAGTGGCAAGCCTGAGCGTTTAACTAAAGAGCAACGTTCCTATCGTGCAGGCTATTTGGACGCGCGTAAAGACAGTGCTAACGCATTTAAGGCAACAAAGAAAAAATAAAATAACCACTCTATAAAAGAGTGATTAAGTGAGGTACATAATTGAGTTATAAAAAATCTAAGGGAAAGTGGAGTCGTTCTCATTTGTTTTTAAAACGCAAAAAAACAAAAAATGAAGAGGGGCATCCTGCCTATATATTTGAGAGGAATAAAAACCAACGTAGATACTTGGCTTTTACTCATTCTTCATCTACTAATAAAATTAAAAATATTGAGTTGGATAAAAATGTGGATAGCAGAGATAATCGCAAGTGTCATGTGCACCCCATAGCAAAAATAGCTAACGTAAATGACTTTGAAAAACCTGTAAATCCATATAGTTTGAAGACAAATCGCGATAAAGAACTTATTAAAGGTATTATTTCTAAAAATAAAAGGAAATAAAAAAAAGACGGTCGCGAATCCGCTAGTGCACACAGTCCGATTATTATCGGCAGGCTACCGTCTATATGTAGTATACTCAATTTACGTACTGATGTCAAGCCTTTAAGGGCTATAAAATAAATTAAAAAGTGAGGTAAATAAAAAAGTAAAATGGCAAAAATGAATAAAAAAAGTAAGATTGTAACAGGTGTGGCAGTAGGTCTTGCTACGCTTGTTGGTGTTGGCGCTGTCGGACTTGTATCTAAGGGTTTTAGAAACTGGGACGTTAGGGACTGGGTAGACGGCTATCAGAACGTGTTGGAAGTGTCTGACGAGTCGCAACTTCTCTGCGCAACGTGTGGAACTGAAGCAGAGTTTAGCCAGGAAGGACGCGCTGAAATTAAGTTTAAGAGCTTAGTAGAAGGCGAGATCGCTCACGCTACTGCAAAGCTTTATGATCAAAAGGGAAAAGAGCTAAAGCGAGCTAACGTCGTTATTTCGGCTAATATTAGTCTTAACGAAGACACAATGGCAGGCATAACGTTTGGACACGATATTACAACTAGTGGTCCTAAATATTATGGTCAAGCCTTTATGCTTCATTATGATAGTTCGTCTAAGCTACTTCGTGTTGTTGCTTATCGTGATTACGTTACGTATACTGATAACGACCAAGATCAGCATATTCTACCTAGCAATTCTAGCATATACAGTAACAGCTATAGCTTGTCTTACTATGGACTTTCCGATCTTAGTAATATCAAGTTTAGTGTAAGCAAGGTTGTAACGGCAACCGGCTCTTCGTATGAGGTTAAAGTCGGCAACAAGACCGTTGACTTCTTGACTTGTTGTGATGACAACGGTAACTACATTTTAGTTGATGGTAATGATGGCGATAACGCTAGCTACACCGAGTCTAAAGAAGCATATCCTGTATATCTGACTGCGTACGGAACGGAAGCGACGTTTAGAGATGTTAAGTGGTCTGAGTAATTGGAGGTATTATGAGAAAAAAGCGCAAAAATAAATTTTGGTTAGTCCTGCTAGTAGTTTGTTTTTGCGGAATTATATTGGTAACTGCGCCCCTCCTGGCTGTTACCGGGATGTCGGGCGAGGACAAGCAGTCTTCGTCCGATATTTTAAATTCCGAAGTTAAAAAAGTAGATGCTAATCTTTTTTTGACAGATTTTCTTATAGGAAGTCGTAACGTCTGGTATTTGTCTTACTGCCTTCAGGACGGATTTGACGGTCACGATTATAATGAGTATCATCAGGACGAAAACCCTTTATATCTTACTCTTCGTTCTTGCTATTGTCCGGTTAATTTCTTTTATTACTCAATGGGTGAAACAATGATCGTTCAAGCTGTAGGTGTAACCCTTGAAAAAGGTGCTACCGTAACGGTATATAAAGAGACAGCCCAAGGCGTAACTGAAATATCCGAAACTTATACTGTTCTAAACGAGTCTGATAGATATTACTCTAAACCCAGTGTGATCTATTTAGACGATAGGTGTGTTGATTTTATGTTTTCATTTGAAGATGGGCATTTTTTCATAATGTTCGGATTTAATATGGCTTATGGTAATGAAATGATTTATAATAATTACAATGATAAGGAAGAAATTGAGAACTATAAAAACAACTATGTATTGCCGGCAGTCAACGAACTTCTTACGGACAAGCTAATATCTTTTGACGGTGAATTTATAATAAAGGGTGAGGTGGAATATCATGGACATCTCGAACGTTAAGATTAGGAATAAAATTATAAGAATTTTAGCTGTAGTACTGCTTGTTTTTTCGTTTATAATTACGCCTGTGGTTAATAGTCCTAGGTTAGCTTATGCTAGTAGTATAAATGTAGTTGGAGCTTCGGATCCGTACGAAGATCTAAAGATTTCTAAGGGTTTTGACGAAAGCAAGTTAGAGAACGTAGACGATATTGTTGTGTTAGATATGTTTGAATATTGGCCCAGTGACGACGCTCAATATCCACAATTGCTTCTCTACGTTTATAATCCAACTGATTCGGATCTTAAAAAATCTACGGATAACAGAATACATATACGCATTGGCGGAATTGATTCTGACACGTTGGAGCTTAACTGGGTACGTCATTGGAATTCGTATAAGCTAGAATATTTAACAACCAGTGCTAACGATAAGTATGTTAAGTATATGGTGTCCGACGAAGACACGCAAACTATATTCTCGTTATTTAGTGAGTATGAGTCAGGTTTACGTTATTACGATATTTCAGAAGTTAAGCTTGCTAAGGATAACAACAGGACTCCGTCTAGTTATACGGTGGGCTTTAAGTACTTATTCGAAGTTGAAAACGGAGAGTTGTTTTGTAAAAAGGAAGAGTACAACGTTATTCGTGTTGACAACCTTATCCCGATGGTTTATAGAGATATAAAGTCAGGTGTATATAATTATCCTAGTGGGCAAATTAATTCGGTAGCTTTTACTTTGCCTAAAGACATTGTTGAAAAATATGGTGAAGTTTCCGAAATCCATTTCGAGTATTGGAAGTATAAAACAAGTCCTATCGTTGTTAGTGATACAAGGGATGGTGTTAATTTATATCAGAATAATGATAGTTGGGTTGGTAAAAAACAATCTGAATTAAGTAGTTATTATCCCAGTATTCGTTGGGGCAATAAAAAAGATAAAGGTAGTCAAACCGTTCCTAAAATAGTATACGATTATACCTATAATTACATATACGATGGAGAATTGGGGGTGTATGATAAAATCTCATATTCTTTTAGTTCTGGTAATACTCGAGCTGTTAATTATGATGTTTCATCTGCTGAACTTGTCGATTGGATTTATTCTTACGCGAACACTTACCTTTCTGATCAAGAATATGAAAGTATACCTATAAAAGATGGACGACTTCCTGCGGAGCTTTTTGAAGACTACTACAATACTGAAGAATACGGTTATAAGAATGTTACTGTTAGTTCTGATACGTTTGCTTTTACTCATCAAAATTCTCAAGGTTGGTTGGAGAATTTTTTAAATTATAATACTTCTTATACTGATTATTACGATAGTATTCAAAAAGTTTCTAGTGGAGATTTTAATTCTTTACCTGAAGCTGTTTATTGTGATTTTTATAAAATTAATAAAACTTATTATGAACAGCTTGGGGCGTTTTCTTTATCTGCTGGTCGAAATGGTGAGATTCCTTATATCTTTCATTTTGACTTATCCGATTACTATACTGCCCCCTGTTATCTTAGTAATGTTGGTTCTTCTTATTCTAGTGACGGAACACATGCTTACGTTGCGCAGGAAGACGTGTATTTAAATTTTACTTTTTTAGATTTTACGTTTGTCAAAGAAGACGTTGTTACCGTTCTTGCAGTGTCAAGCCCAGTGATAGACATTATTCCACCTGTTCAGCACCCTGTTGCTGGGACAAGCTGTATAAATTTTGATTTTCTTGATTGGTTAAGAATGATTTTTGGAATTATCATACTTTTATTGTTGCTTATATTTTTCTGGAATCCGATTATTTTTATTCTTAAACTTGTAATAAAAATTCTTATTGCCCCATTCAAATTGATTGGATCTCTCTTTAGCAAAAACAAAAATAACGAGAACGCTTCTGGAGATAAAAAAGCAGATAAGAAAATTAAAAAATTAGATAAGAAAATTAAAAAACTAGAAAAACAATCACGAAAACTTAGGAAAAAACGATGAAAAAAAAATTATTTATAATTCTTAAAATTATTGGAGTTTGTGTCGCCGTGTTTTTTGTCGGATATCTTATTTGGAGTTTTACTAACCTTTTATGACAAAAGCCAAAATAAAAACAATATCGTATTACGTAATAAGCGCTATTATTCTATGCTTATTCGCCTGGTACTGTTTTGTAGCCTGTCCTAAATTCTTTGAGAATTTGGGCCGGGCTATTTCCGCTTTGTTTGAGTCAGTTGTTTTTTATTTTGAGTCAATATTTGGAACGCCTGGTGAAACTCCAAGCATATCCGTTGTTCCTGAGGGGATAGATTCGCAGTTACCGTTAACTTGGAATGAGTTTACTTCCGTTCTCTCGCGTTGGTGGAACGTTATTTGGACTAAGTCTAATTTTGAAGCGTATTTAGCTGTTGTAGCTGAGTTTTTAGGTCCATTAGCTAAAGTTCTAGCCATTGCTATTCCCTTAGTCGCAGTTGCTATTCTATTATTGAAGCAGTTTTCTATTCCAAAAGAAAACACAAAACGCAAGCAAACTGCTCCGCTTAAAAGCTTTTTAAGTTTTGAAAAGCAGGTTCTTAAGCCTTGCTACGTTTACGCTAAAGAACTTATTTTATTCGGTGTAACAAAAAAAAGCGTAAGATACGTGTTTATAGCTACGTTTTGTATATTTTTTAATATAATATCAATTATCGTTGAGCTTTTCGCGTTCGTATTCTATTTTGTTGTTTCCTACGATTTTTTAGCTTTGTACGCGATTTTTGCAAGGACGTTTTGCAATTTTGCACCTGTATTCAAATTGCCGTTTATAGTGTGGATTTTAGCCTTGTTTTTACTTATTTTTCGCTACCGTAAAAAGCGTGCAAGACGATTTCTTAATGCGCTAGAGAACTTTAACGTTAAGTTTATAAAAGAGCTTCCAATAATATCAATGTCGGTTGGAACAATGGGAAGCAAAAAGACAACGTGTATAACTGATATGGCGCTTTCGGCTTCTAATATTTTCCGCGAGCAGGCAAAAAAGACGATGATTGAAAAATCTTTGTTATTTCCTAATTTTAACTGGCGTTTATTCGAGGACGAGCTTATAGCCTGCTGTAACGACGGTACTATCTGGTCCCTACGCTCTGCTAAGAAGTTTATTCAAGTATTAGAAAAGGAATACGGTACAAGTGAAGACGTTAAGTTATTATTCGATTACGACGTAAAGAATTATCCGTTAAAAGTTTATGACGGACTTCGCCACGTTACGATTTGGAAAGCAATGGAAGTTTACGCGCAATGCTTTTTCATTTACACAAGGCAAAGTATAACCGTTTCTAACTATGCTATAAAAGAAAATTCTCGTATAGAGTTCGTTGGCAATTCTCCGATCGTAACGTCAGACTTCCACTCTGATGAGCGAGAGGGCGAGTATTCCCACGTTATTAACTTCGATTCGTTGCGACTTGGCAGGAAGTTTAAGGATAGTTACAAGGACCGGAAGGAACGACCATTCTTTGATTGTGGAGTGGTTGTCGTATCGGAAGCTGGCAAAGAACGTGGAAACCAGTTCGATACGCGCGGACAGAAAAAAGACGATGAGAACGTCAACCAGCTCAACGACTTATTTAATGATTTTATAAAGCTTATTCGTAATATGTGTACGGTAGATTACTTTCCCTACGCTATAGTGTTCTTTGACGATCAGCGCCCGGAAAGTCTAGGCGCAGACTGCAGGGAATTGTCGTATATTAACCAGATTGCAGGAAGCTCAGAGCTTAAGCTTGCTATGCCGTTGTTCTGGATAGAAGAGCTGATCCACGAGTGGATATATCCAAAGTATGCTGAGTACAACGAAGAATACAATTTCTATTCCGGTAAAACCACGTTGCGCTATTACCTGTACACAAAGCTTGTATCCTGGATACATAACTTCTATGTAACGACTTATAATCGGTACGGTTACTACGCTCTGACTATTAACCAGCAAAGCGGAAAAATGGACGGAGAGCCGGTAGAAAAATTCTATTATCTATCCAGGAAGAAAATCTACTCTGACGTGTTCGCAACGGACTGTTTCAGTGAGTATCTTGCTGACGACGTTACGGAAGCTGGAATAGATATGTTACCGTGCTACGCTGACGTTGTTCCCAGCCGTGAAGAATATGATGAACAAAATTCATTCCTGGTTGAAAACAAATTAAAAAATTACAGACAACAAGATCCGTAAAGGTGGTGAGAAAAACGAAGAAGAAAAGAAAAAAGAAAAATACGCCCAAATTTCATTGTAAATCTGAAGCGCAAAAAAGAGCTATTAGAGCAAATTATGCTAAAAGAAAGAATAAGTCAGTACCTGTTGGAAGAACGTTAATGACGAACGATAACTATCTGGAGAGCGGTAAGAAAACTGGTTCCACTGCTCAGCATAGCGCGGTTGTAATCGAAACGAATAAGCGAAACGAACTTGCTATTGTTACTTTGTCTGGTCATCCGGGGAAAAATAAAACCCAACTGAAGAATTATCAGCAGGGTAATAGTTATTTTAAGCATTTTGTAGAAGTTAAGGACGACGAAGGCAATCCTATCGTTATAAATCATAAGTTTAGGGAAAACCATAAAAAACAAGACGTTTCAAAGCACGACGTTGATGAGATTAAGGATAAAGTTCTTAATCATGTTAAACAAAAAGATGAAAATAAGCGTAAAATAATGAAGCTCTTAGATTAAAAAAAAAAAAAGTCCCAAGACTTTCCGCTTGGGCACTGCCGGGGTTGTTCGGCCGGTGCGGTAATTGCTTACCACCTAAGATTATTATACGCAATAAAAATAAAAAAGTCAAATAAAAATAAATCATATAGGAGAAAAATATGAAGAAAAGAGTTAAAAACGACGTTAAATCGTCTAATATGGCGCATAAAAAGCTGTCTGGTTTGTTTTTAAATAAGAACCAGGAAGCGTTGAAAAATGGTAAAAAAGAGGATATGGTGGCGCTTACTAAGTATATCTACCATGAGAACGTTATCAACGAGCAATCCAGAAAGGGTAGAATTTTAACAAAGAGGGAAAGAGAAGATTTATACGTTATGTCGGCGCATACCGTTGGCTCTGCCGTGCTACATTCTCCCGGTGATAAGTAATGAACTCAGACGTTGAAAAGGCAATACAGTTACTTCTTCAGTACTCACCAAACACGCCTAAATACACTTTTTCGGAATGGTTAGAGAAGTGGATCACGACCTATAAAGAGCCAAAATTAAAGAAAAGCACGTTACGTGATTATCGCAGATACATTGACACGTACATCTTACCAAAGCTTGGGAACGTGCTAATATCTGAGCTAGACGGACTTAAGCTTCAGGAATTTATTAACGATATAACAGCGCCGAATATACGTAAAAAAGTATCTTTCGTAATTAAGTCTTCACTTCAAAAAGCAGTTAAACTACGTTACATATTTTTCAATCCGTTTGATTCCGTTGAAGTTCCACGTGCGCAAATAAATCATTATAAGCCTTTATCCTTTGATATGCAGGAAAAGATATTTAGCGCCTGCTCTGATAAGTATCGCCCGGCGTTTGTGTTTTTATGCTGTACCGGTCTTAGAATCGGCGAGTTTTTAGCGCTGGACTTTGAAAAGGATATTAACGTAAGGCGTAAAACTGTGCACGTTACAAAGACAAGGGATAAAGACACTGGCGAGATAAATTCCACGCCTAAGACTGAAAACAGTATTAGAACTGTACCGTTTACGCTTTGGCTACTTCCTTACGTTGAAGAGTTGAAAAACAACGTATATACGTACTCCGGGATAAGGAATTATTTTTCTAAGTTGTATCGAAAGTTGAGGATTACTGGGTGCAACCTACACTCTTTTCGTCATACGTTTGTATCGGTTTGTAATGCCGTTGGTATGAAAGCGAAGACTGCGCAGGCGCTAGTCGGACACTCAGACGTTAATCTGACGCTTAATATTTATGCGCATTATTTGAAAAAAGGACGTTCATTTTTGTCAGATTATTTGCGCGAGTTAAAAAAGTTTTTGGAGTAATAAAAAATGCCCAAAAATGGGCAAAAATAAGCAAAAAACAGCCAAAATTGGCTGTTTTTGGTGACTCATCGGGGATTCGAACCCCGGACACCGTGATTAAAAGTCACGTGCTCTACCGACTGAGCTAATGAATCAAATGGCTGGGGTAGTAGGATTCGAACCTACGGATGACGGAGTCAGAGTCCGTTGCCTTACCGCTTGGCGACACCCCATTATATATCTATGGGTATTTAATTATCTTTTGGCTGGGGTAGCTGGATTCGAACCAGCGGATGCGAAAGTCAAAGTCTCGTGCCTTACCGCTTGGCGATACCCCATTAAAAAAAGTATGGGGTGAGTAAAGGGATTCGAACTCTTGACCTCCAGAGCCACAATCTGGCGCTCTAACCAACTGAGCTATACCCACCATATACTTGGTACGCCAGGAGGGATTCGAACCCCCGACCCACGCCTTAGAAGGGCGTTGCTCTATCCAACTGAGCTACTGACGCAAAAAAAATGGAGCGGGTGATGGGAATCGGACCCACGTAGCCAGCTTGGAAGGCTGGAACTCTACCATTGAGTTACACCCGCACGCAACTCCATTTCGTGAATGCTTAAAAAGAATACCACAAACAAATCAAAATGTCAACAGTTTTTAACCAATTAAAACAATATTTGTAAAAATTTTTCCATCTTTTTTTTCTACGATGGCGTATGAGGGATATCCAGCTCGAGGTCTGGCCACAGAACCGGGGTTAATTAGCTCCACTCCAAAGCTTCTGTCCATATCCGCTATATGAGTATGCCCATAAAACGCATAATTACACTCGTTCTCCAGCGCGATGTACGTAAGATCTAATAGTGAACTATCCACTCTATATCTATGGCCGTGGGTAAAGAAAAATTTTGCTCCGCCCCACTCTTTTACAACAAACTCGCTCGATTTCATAACGTAGTCGCAATTACCCCTTACGTATACTATGTCTTTTACCGTAAGTTCGTGCTGAATCTTGAGAATATCGTCGTTACAATCGCCCAAATGCACCAGCGTATCACATTCGTTGATTATGGGCAAAATTCTACGGATAGCGTCGATATCATGATGCGTATCCGAAATTACAATCATTTTCATAACTGTCTAACCAAGTCGCAAATAGCTCTGTATCTATGGCTAACGCTATTCTTCTCTTCCGCTGACGCCTCGCCAAAACACTTATTAAGCTCTACGCTAAAAAATAGGGGATCGTAGCCAAAGCCTGCATCACCATGCTTTTCGTGCAAAATATAGCCTTTTACTTCGCCGTTGCCTACAAGCGTTTTTTCGCCGTCGTAATACACTACTGAAGACACGAATTTTGCGCTACGGTCTTTTTTATCCTGTAAGTTTTTTAATAAAAGCGCATTATTTGCCTCATCGTTGTGCTCTTCGCCTGCATATCTTGCGCTATACACGCCGGGCGCTCCGTCTAACGCTTCTACCACAAGTCCACTATCGTCACTGATTACTGGAACTTTGATTATTTCGTAGATTGCCTTAGCTTTAATAAGCGCGTTTTCTTCAAACGTTTTTCCTGTTTCTTCCACGTCTACGTTTATATTACAATCAGCAAGCGACAACACTTCGTAAGAAGTTAAAATTTGTCTGAACTCTCTTATTTTTCCTTTATTATTACTTGCAATAACGATTTTTTTCATACTGTTTACCTCATAAAATAGCATAGTACAAAACGTGAAATAAGTCAACCCTTTAGCTAAAAAAAGGCTGACTTATTTTCATATACTATAATAAAATGCAGATTACTCCGCCCTTTCCTTCATTTACTATTCTACAAAGAGCTTTACGCATTTTCTTTTTAACTTCGTCAGATGTGGAAAGCATTTTAATCTTGATATTTTCGCTGACAATTTCTTCTAGAGGTCTTCCCATCATATTATTCTTCCAAACTCCATCCTCGCTTGCGTATTGAGAAAGAAGCTGTTTTACCATTTCTTCAGACTGAAGCTCAGCGCCCATAAGCGGACTTACCTCGGTGGTTGCATCAACTTTTATAACGTGATAAGCGCTTGCCGATGCTTTGAGTTTTACGCCGTACCGTCCGCCCTTCTTTTCTATTTGAGGCTCTTGAATATTCATCTCGCTTGCTTTTGGCAAAACTATTCCGTAGCCTAAATTTTGCGCGTCTGAAAAAGCTTGCTCTACTTTATCGAAATTAGTTTTAGCGTATGCCAGCGATTTCATGTTAGCCATAAGTTCGAACTCATCTTCAATATTAACTCCACACTCTTCGCTAAGCACGCTGTAAAACAGCTGTGGTGTTTCGCATACTCTAAATGTTAAACAGCCCTGTCCCAGCTCTGACGACACAAGCTGAAGTCCAATAAAATTCGCGCTATCGTTAGTTTGCTTTATAACTTTGCTGTAATCGGACATTTTGACAAGATTTTGCGATACGTTTGCGACAATTTCGTACAATTCTTGTATTAGAGGATTGTTTTTATCCAATGCCCTGATCCACTTTGCAACCTCAAAATCCACGCGTTTTACAGGGAACTCCATAATAAGCTGACCAAACACTTTGTCTATATCTTCCTGCGAAAGATTGAGCGCGTCTAAAGCGATTGCGGGGTTATCGTACTTTTCGCAAAGCTGTTTTACAAGCTTTTGCGTTTCCTTGCTATTGGGCGATTTAGAGTTTACTGCAATCACGAAAGGCTTGCCTATTTTTTTAAGCTCCTCTACCGTTTTCTCCTCGGCGCTTTCGTAGCTTGCTCTTGCAATTCCGGTATCTATACTACCGTCAGTAGTCATTACGATCCCCACTGTTGAATGCTCGCAAATAACCTTTTGCGTACCTATTCTTGCTGCTTCATAAAAGGGAATCGGCGCATCATTCCAAGGCGTTGTTACCATTCGTGGCTGACCGTTTTCTTCGTGTCCACTCGCCCCCTCTACGATATACCCAACACAATCCACAAGCCTAATTTTCACGTCGAAATTATCCGCAAACTTTACGTTTACAGCCTCACTTGGAACAAACTTAGGCTGGGTTGTCATAACGGTATTTCCGTTTGCGCTTTGTGGTAATTCGTCGCTCATTCTGCTTTTTTGGTGTTTAGACGAAATCTTGGGAATAACTGTCTTGTTCATAAAATTGGTGATAAAAGTGGATTTTCCAGTCCTTACAGGACCTACCACACCAATGTAAATCTCCCCATTCGTCCGTTCTTTTACGTCTTTATAAATATTAAATTCTTCCATAAAAAAGAAGTCCTCCAACATTAGATATTTTATATCTATGCCGAAGGCCTTTTTTATATGATTGATTTTTACTATTTAGATTTTTCTTCCGTCTTTTCCGTATTTGCTTCTACATTCTTAATAGAAGTATCCGCGTCAGACACTGCGTTTTGGTTAAACTGAACGTTTTTATTTTTCTTGAAAAGCTTTGCAAAAATATACGTCTTGTTTTCCTTGCCTTGGAAAAATCTGATAAGGTTTTTGCGGTGCATAAAAATTACAAGCAAATACAAAACAACAAGAATAATTCCGCCTATTATATCTCCATAAATAAAACACCAAACGCTTTCGAAAATACAGGGAAGTCCTAAAATTATGAACGAACCCAAGAATCCAAGCTTGGTTATTACAATAGATAACACGCCTGCAACGAAGGAAATAAGCGTAATCCACCAGTTTAGTACGAAGCATACGCCCATAGTGGTTGCAACACCCTTTCCTCCCTTAAACTTGAAGAAAATGGGGAAAATATGTCCCAAAATCGCCAGTGTTGCACATGCATACAAGCCAAGCCTGCTTCCCTCGAATGAGAATTGTGTTCCCAATATAAACCAACCTAAAAGCGCAGGTATAACACCTTTTAGTGCGTCAAGCGTAAGAGTAAGAAGTCCAAACCAAAAGCCCAACGAGCGGAACATATTCATAGATCCCGGGTTTCCGCTACCCTGCTTTCTGATATCCTTTTTCGCAAGCACGGAAATTATTACGGCATTGTTTACGCTACCGTAAAGATATGAGAAAATACATAGAACTATCCATAAGAATATTTCGTTAGTTATAAATTCTATAAATGTCATAACTATTTCTCCTGTTTACTCTTAAAAATAAGTTTGATAGGCGTTCCGCTAAAGTCAAACGCTCTTCGCATACAGTTTTCCAAATATCTTTCGTAAGAAAAATGCATCAACGTTGCATTATTAACAAAAATCGTAAATACTGGGGGATTTGTTCCCGTTTGCGTGGTAAACTGAACCTTAAGTCTTCTACCCGACGACGTGGGAGGCTCGACTGCAGCAACCGCTTCGCCAATAACCTCGTTAAGTACGCCCGTAGAAATTTTTTGAGAAGCGTTGAGATATACTGTATCAACAAGGGGAAGTATACGCTCTGTTCTGAGTCCCGTTAGCGCGGACACAAAAATAAACTGCGCGTAATCCATAAAGTCGAGCTTAGACTTGAGGTCCTTAAGATAATTATCCGCCGTATACGTATCTTTTTCAACTTTATCCCATTTGTTTATAAGAATAAATCCGGGCTTACCCTGTTCGTGCACGTATCCAATAATACGAATATCCTGCTCGGAAATTTCTTCAGACGCGTCGATAACCGAAATTACTACGTCCGCTCTGTCTATTGCAGATATTGTGCGCATTACCGAATAATCTTCTACCGATTCGTCCTCAATCCCGCGCTTTCTTCTCATTCCGGCGGTGTCAATTAAGGTGTATTTGGTTTCGTTATATGTAAAGGGTGTATCGATCGCATCACGGGTTGTTCCCGCAACGTCTGATACGATAACACGCTTAAATCCCAAAATCTTGTTGACAAGACTGGATTTTCCTACGTTTGGTCTTCCAACTAGCGCTATTTTAAGTCCGCTGTCTTCCTCTTCTTCGTTTCTTTGAGGGAAGTTTGCAACAACCTCGTCCAAAAGATCGCCAAGCCCCAACGATTGCTCGCACGAAATCGCGTGAGGATCGCCAAGCCCTAGCTGATAAAAATCATAGGTATCCTCTAAATTATAGTTGTCAAGCTTGTTTACAACCAACAACACAGGCTTTTTAGAAACTCTTAAAATATCCGCGATGTCAAAATCGGAAGCAAGAAGTCCGTCTTTTCCGTCTACAAAAAACAGTATTACATCCGCAACGTCAATCGCTACTTCCGCCTGTTCTCTAATGTGTTTGAACATCGTGTCCTGGCTTTTAAGCTCTATTCCACCAGTGTCGATAAGGGTAAAGTTATGTCCGCACCATTCGGCGTCGGCATAAATTCTGTCCCTAGTAACTCCTGGGGTATCTTTTACGATAGAAATTCGTCTACCGCATATTTTATTAAAGAAGGAAGATTTTCCAACGTTTGGTCTTCCAACTATTGCTACTAAATACTTTCTACTCATAATAACATTAGTTTACCACAAAAAGTAGAAAATGTCTAATCTTTTTGTATTATTTATTTTTCTTCGTTATGATTTGTGAAATATTCGTCAAAATATTGACCGTCAATCTCGTTTTCTTCAGCCTCTTCACTACTAAGCTGTCTACGATTTACGCTAGTTGACACAAATTTTTCGCGAATGGAGGCGAAAAACTGAATGCCCACTCCACACATTAGAAGTGAAATCATAATAAGACCAAACACGTTATCGCTTCCAATAAGAATTGCGTTGCCGTTTACGAAAAATGCAATAAGATTTGCAACGACGTCCGCAACCACTATTCCGCCTAATACCGAGCTTACTGCACTAGAATACGTTTTTGTAACCATAAACGCAATTACTGCCACTATAACGGAAATTCCTATCGTTACAAGCGCCGTAGTTGCAAAGTTCATTCCAAAAGCAAAGAGCAATATAGGCAACACTACCGCCATAATAATAGTCGCCGAGAGCTTATTTAGGAAAAACTCGCGGTTTAGTCCCATTCTAAAGTCCAAAATACCCATTATTATAACGGGCAAAATAAATCCCGCAACGCCAAACCTTACGCCTAATATATTTATATAAGGTACAAAGACGCTACCCACTAATACTGCAAGGATTATTACCATTGCAACCTTGTTTACGCCAAGCGACGTAAGCGCGGTTTTTAGTAGTCCAAGCAGTAAACACACTGCTATAATTCCAATTGATATAAGAGCAATTATCATAATCGTTTCTCCTCCGCTTATAGTAATTTGCCATTACGTGCTTTTTTATACCTAAAAGCGAAAGAAAATATTTTCTGACAATTTCTTTTGTATTCTCAATTATTGACTTTATACAAAACAAAAGACGATAACCACAAACTGTTTGTTTCGGCAATCGTCCCTTTGTCTTTACTTTTTTTCTTTTGAACCAAACTCGTTAATAAAGTCTGCAAAAGTCGTTACGTCCCTAAACTGTCTATATACGGACGCAAAACGAATATATGCAACTTCATCCAAATTTTTAAGCCCATTCATTACCATTTCACCAATCTGAGTTGACGAAATTTCCTGATCTAAATTATTATACACTTTCTTTTCAATATCGTTTACAAGCTTTTCAATATCGCTAATAGCAACTGGACGCTTTTCGCAAGATTTGATAATACCATTTTTAAGCTTATTTACATCGAACGTTTGTCTTGTTCCGTCATTCTTAACAACCAACACTGGCGTGTTTTCAATTACCTCGTACGTTGTAAATCTTTTTCCACACTTAAGACATTCTCGTCTTCGTCTAATACTCGTATCGTCGTCGGTAGATCTTGAATCGATTACTTTACTGTCGATATATCCGCAAAAAATGCATTTCATAGTAATACCTCTTACATTTAATATATCTATTATACATTTTTATAATTGATTTGTCAATAGAGTTTTTAATTTTAGTTATTTTTCCATCTATACGCGCAATCAAAAAGCATACATTTTTCGCATCTCATATCACAATTAGGTTTTTGAGGCTCACAAGGAGGCACTGGCGGAGGCTTGTGAGGAGGTTTTTCTTCGCACTCATGCGGTGGAGGAGGATAATGAGGTGGTTGATCAGGCTTGAGCTGTTGACAGTTTACATCCACAAGCACTATATCCTCGCCTATTTTTAAGATACACTTAAACGGAATAAAAATATCTTGACCTTTGCCAAAATATGATTTTTTACCGTACGGCGCTACTATCCCTCTAATTTTACCCGTAACGCTGTCAAACACTATATCACATGCCTTTCCCAATCTTTTTCCGTCGGAAGAATTTATTAGATCTTTTGATCTAAGATCCGTAAAAGTCATATCGTTTCCCGTATTCATACACCCTCCTCTTTTTCCAATATATATGAATTACTTTTTGTTAAAATTACTTTTACGAATAAAAAATTTTCAAACGGGTATACTGTTGAGCAAGGAGGATTTTTATGTCTACAAGAGTAAAAATTTGCGGAATAGACACATCGTCTTTACCCAAATTGTCAGAAAATGAGAATAACGTTTTGCTAAAACGCGCGCAAAACGGCGATAAAGAGGCAAGAGATGAGTTCCTGCTTTCAAACACAAGACTAGTACTTTCCGTTATTCAAAAATACTACGGAAAAAAGGATTGTATTGACGATTTATTCCAGGTGGGATTTGTTGGTCTTATAAAATCTATGGACAATTTTGATACCTCATTCAACCTAAAATTTTCCACGTACGCCGTACCCATGATAATTGGCGAAATACGCAGATATCTTAGGGATAGTTCCGCCGTGAGGGTAAGTAGATCGCTACGTGATATTGCATACGCGGTAATTCAAGCCAAGCAAACGATTGAAAAAAGCGAACATAGAGAAGCTAGCAACGAAGAAATTGCTTGCACACTAAATATTCCGCTGAGCAAGGTAAACGACGCTATGGATGCCATTTCCGACCCTATATCCTTATTTGAACCTATTTATCACGATGGTAACGAAGCAACGCTCGTAATGGACCAAATTTGCGACGAGGTTAACACGGACGAAAAATGGATTGATAGTATAAATATGCAACAGGCAATGCAAAATTTATCCGAAAAAGAACGCAATATTTTGCTAATGCGCTACTATCAAGGAAAAACTCAAACCGAAATATCCGAAGAAATAGGAATTTCTCAAGCGCAAGTATCTAGGCTTGAAAAAAACGCCAAAGCATTCCTTCTTAAGGCTATGAGCTAAGGCGTTTAGTATTCTCAATTATTGATATTTATAAAACTTTCGCCATTTCTTTTTTTAGACGAATAATAATTTTTTTCTCCAATCGCGAAATATACGATTGTGATATACCCAAAAGGTCGGCTACTTCCTTTTGGGTTTTTTCTTCACTTCCATCAAGCCCGAACCGAAGAGTCATTATGTTTTTTTCACGATTGTTCAATTTTTCGATAGCGTTGTGCAAAAGAGTCTTTTCAATCTCCGTTTCCAAATTTTTACTAACCACGTCGGGATCAGTTCCCAAAATATCGCTAACAAGTAGTTCGTTCCCCTCGTAATCCACGTTTAACGGCTCGTCAAAAGACACTTCACACTTGGTTCTTACACTCTTTCTAAGGTGCATAAGTATTTCGTTTTCAATACATCTTGAAGCGTAAGTAGCAAGCTTTATGTTTTTGTCTGGATCAAAACTATTTACCGCCTTTATAAGCCCAAGCGAGCCTATTGATATCAAATCTTCTAAGTCGTTACCGCTGTTTTCAAACTTGCGAGCTATGTACACTACAAGCCGTAAATTGCGCTCTATAAGTAAAGTTTTTGCTTCGTTCGATCTTTCGGTCTTTAGCATTATAAGCACCTCTTTTTCTTCTTGTGGCGTAAGTGGTGTTGGCAATGTATCTTGTGGTGATAAGAAATAGAGCGCATTTGACAAACCGAAAAGTTTTATAAAAAACAATTTTATTTTTAGTATTATTTTTTTCATATTTTCTCCTTTTATTATTTTTAGTTAAACGATGGGTGCAAAATCACATCATAATCTCCATAAAATCCGCTAAAACTAACACCTATCGCTACGTCTATATTTTCCTTTTTCCCCTCCATAGTAAAAAAATCCGGATAAATCAACATTATTTTATTCACTCCTCCTGTAACCGTTGTATACGATATGCAATCGCCTCTTCCTTTTTCTATGAGGCTCGCAAAAGTTGCAGGGGAAAACGCTCTAATAATAGCTGAAGCCTTTACTATCACGACTGGAAGTCCACTCTTACAATCAACCAATCTATTTCCCGTATCCATAAAACCTTTAAGATGTAAGGTTGTTCCATTTATTCCTACCTTTACGGTACGAACCAAATCCTCGCTTCCTCTATTTCTAAAAATCACCGTGTAGACGCATTTTACCACAAACGTAATAACGTAACCTGCAACAACGATTACTCCTATTGGGAATGAAAAGTTCACTTGTCCGCCTATTACGTCTACTTGCTGAGAGGAAAGTGTGGAAATAAACGTAAGAACTCCACCAACAAGCATAGTATTTAGTAAAAATATTAGCGAAGAACTGAAAAAACTCTGTTTTTTTACAAATAGTATTAAGCAAAGAATTATCCACGCAACTGCTTTTAGTGTGTACGCAAGCACAAAATTTGAAGCACAAAAAGGATATATAAACGCTCCTATTGTTGCAAGCGTCGACGTTATTATCATGCGTTTACGATTTTTTTTGCGTCGTGATATAAAATAAGTTAGCTCGCATATAAAATACGTAAGAAAAAAATTATCAATAATAAGATATTCTATGTAAACAACCATAGGTACAGTTTAACCTTTTTAAAACGCAAAATCTTTCAGTTATCAGTGCTTTTTAACTAGTTTTATATAAAAAAATGCACCTCCTTAAAGTACGTCACTTTTTGGGGGTGCATTTCATATTTATTTGTTGCTATCCTCTATGTCTAAGACGCTTCAAGATCTCGGGAAGGTCGTCGTCAATAGGAACTCTGGTCCTCTCAAAGTTAGAAGGTTTTTGCTGAGGAGGTATAGTGGTGTTTTGCATAGGAACTTCTGGACGCATAGGAGCTTCATCCTGTTTTGCAAGCACTGGCTTTTGTTCCTTTGGCGCAATTTGGTTGTTAAATCCTGTTGCAATAATAGTTACAACAAACTCGTTATCCATATTATCTCTAATATCCGCGCCAAAAATAATATTAGCGCCAGGCTGGACTACGCTACGAACAAGATCGGTTGCTTCTTGAATTTCTTCCAAAGTCATATCAGCAGAGCCCATAATATTAAGAATTATCTTGCTAGCTCCTTCAATAGAGGTTTCAAGAAGGGGACTAAATACAGCTTGCTTAACAGCTTCAACAGTTCTCTTGTCGCCCTTTGCTCTTCCTATTCCCATATGCGCAACACCGCTGTTATGCATAACAGTTCTTACGTCCGCAAAGTCAAGGTTTATTGTAGAGGGGGTTACGATAAGATCGGATATACCCTGAATACCCTCTCTAAGAACATCGTCTGCATGTCTGAACGCTTCGTTGATGGGTATCTTGGAAGCAAACTGCATTAGTTTTTCGTTGGGTATAACAATAAGAGTATCTACAACTTTACTTAAATTTGCAATACCGATTTCCGCATTAGTCATTCTAGGCGTTCCCTCAAATCTAAAAGGCTTAGTTACGACTGCAACGGTAAGCTTACCCATTTCCTTAGCAATGCTTGCAATAACGGGAGCAGCTCCAGTTCCCGTTCCTCCGCCCATTCCTGCAGTAATAAATACAAGATCTGCATCTTTAATTGCATCGGAAATAGCAAGTCTGCTCTCTTCTGCAGATTTTTGTCCCTTTTCGGGATCAGCTCCAGCGCCCTGACCATGAGTAAGTTTATCACCAATCTGAATACGCGTTTGAGCCTTAGACATCGTAAGGTCCTGAAGGTCTGTATTTATCGCAATAAACTGAGCGCTTTTAATACCAGCGTCAATCATTCTGTTTACTGCATTATTTCCTGCTCCGCCAATACCAATAACTTTGATAACCGCAGGCAATCTCAACATTGATCTATTAAATTCCATATATTTCTCCTCGTATATCAGTCAATTTTCTTAAAAATTTTGTTCCAAAACGACTTTTTACCAAATTCTTCAGTTAAAGCCATATCCATAAGTGACCAAGGCGTAGAAAGGTTAGGTCTTTCAGCTTGAGGCGCGGTGGGAGCAACTATCTCGGTCTTTTTACCCGTAACTGAGGCAATAATTTCTTTTGCTCCACGTATAAAAGCAATTCCTCCACCCGTTATGCTATAAGGGGTATAATCAGGAAAATCGTACTCACAATAAGCCACACATTTATCTATTCCTCTACCTATAATTTTGAGGCGCTCCGTTACTATTTCGTTTACGATTTTTTTAGGTACGTATTCGGTTTTACCATCACAGTCATAATCGTACATTTCGTGTTCTTCAGATGCAAGCGAAAGCATTAGTTTTCGTTTAATATTTTCGGCTTGACTATACGGCACGTCTAAACACGTAGTAATATCTGCGGTAATATTAGCTCCTCCTTGCGCAAAGCTCTTCATACAAAGTATTCCGTCGCCCTTTGCAACAATAACGTCGGTATTAAAATATCCTACGTCTACTAACACTACTCCAGAATCTCGCTTTTGCGGTGGAAAAAGATATAGGAATTGGGCAAGCGCGGAAGATGAAAATCCAACTTCTTTTATACCTGCGCCCTTTAATATATCTCGCATTGCATCAGTAAAACGCTTTTCCGCAAGCACAAAACTAACTAGCGCGGTAAGTGAAGTAGTAGTTTGTCCCTCGGGATCCATAAGACGTCTATCACTATCTATCGTAAAATATACTGGGTTTACGTTAATTACCTCATAATCTTCTTCATCGTCAAAATCACAACTCTCGTACAAATCTTGAATATCGTACTTGGTAATTTTACGCTTTTTCTTAAAGTTTAAAGATAGCGTTTTGCAAATGGTAACACAAAAATCGTTTGGAACACCTAGATACAAACTTTCTATCTTTTGTCCCCACGTATCTTGAGCTTCTATAATAGCGCTCTCCATTGCCTCTTTTAAGCTTAGCGGATCAAAAATTTCGCCATCGACAAAACCGGAGTACTTTCCTACTCCCATACCAACCACTCTTAGCGTATTGTTCAGTCCTCTTTCGCCAACGAAAACGGAAATTTGTTCGGATCCGAAATCCATTACGGATACTTTGTGCGCCACTTGTATTCTCCTTAATTTTTGCACGATTGTCGTGTGTATTATTATACGTTATTATTTATTATATAATTATATATCAGCTTTGTCAAGTTCTCTTGCAAATTTATTTTTTAGTATTTTATTTTTCGGAATACGCTATCTTGTCCGAATAAACTCTCCAAACCCCGCTTGTCCTTTTGCTTTCCTCACAAGACGTAAGTGCTGATACTGCTAGCTGAATTTTTTGCTCGAAATTATTTTCGGGATACTCCACGTGAATATGCGCGCCCGTTCGCCATTTTAACACGATAAGGTGAGCGGATATTCTACTAAAATCCACTTCTTCTATCATATCTTCCGCCATCTTAAAGCCCATTCTTTCCATTACGTCAATCAGACCGAAAAAATAGCTTGCAGTATTCCCTTTTTTATCATACAAAACCGCTCCAGTAAGAGGAGTTTCGCTAGTTGTTATTTTGATAAGGTTATGACTGTTTGCCAGTTCACCGCCATCAGTTGCAAGAACTTTACAATCTTTTGAAAGATATTTATAAACACCGTCCGCAATAACGTATGCATAATTCTTTTTTATTGCATAATTAATCTTTAGCGAATCAGGAAAAATTCGCTCTACGCTTTTTACTTCTACGTTTGGAATCTTACTTTCTATTTTACGTTTGAGTTCCTCTTCATTTATCAAGAATATACTTCTATTTTCACACTCCGATTTTACGATAGAGGTAACTTTAGAGTTAATTTCTTCGTCTATATCATTGTAACAATATGCCTTGAAATTACGTGCGGTAAACAAGACGCCCGTTAGTACGACTACCAACGTTAGCGCCAATATTAATATGAAAAGTATGTATTTTTTATTCCGTCTTTCCATTACATATATATTATAACAAATTCAAGTGTAAAAATCAATAGGAAAAACGGCATTATATCAGTTTTTTAAACGTTTAATTTGTACACCTAGCCCCTCTAAATCCTTTTCTATACTGTCATACCCTCTGTCAATATGCCTTACACCCCAAATTTCACTCTCACCTTCTGCACAAATACTCGCCAAAACAAGAGCAACTCCGCCTCTTAGATCCTTTGCTTCCACCCTACTTTGCGTTAGTTTTTTTACTCCCTTTATTATGGCAACCCTATCCTTTACCGTTATATCAGCGCCCATTTTTTGCAATTGTGCCGTGTAGTTAAACCTGTTTTCGAACATATTCTCTACCACAACGCTACACCCTCTGCATTGCGATAAATATACTACAAACTGAGGTTGTAAGTCGGTGGGAAATCCTGGATACGGTCGCGTTTCCGTACGCTTTACCGCCCTCCGTTTGAGCGATTTTTTGACAATTATGCGTCTACTGTCCAAAATTATGCTAGCTCCCGACGCTATTAGTTTTTCGTTAAGCGGTAGCAAATGCGAAGGATTTACCTTGTCTAAAACAACCTCCTTTCCCATAAGCGCACCCGCTATAAGAAAAGTACCAGCTACTATTCTATCTTTAGTGGGGAAATAGTGTCCACCGCTTAGAGAAACCACACCCTCTACCGTTATTTTATCCGTTCCAGCACCATAAACCTTTCCACCCATAACGTTAATAAAATTTGCAAGATCGCAAATTTCTGGCTCTTTTGCGCAGTTGTATATCCTTGTTACGCCTTTACCTAAAACGCTTGCCATAATTATATTCTCGGTAGCTCCAACCGATGGAAAATCAAGAAAAACATCCGAGTTTTTCATATTTATTCCATCACACGTTATCTTACCGTTACTTCTTTCTACACTTACAGACAAGCTTTTTAGCCCTGTTATATGTAAATCTATTGGGCGTAAACCTATTTCGCAACCTCCTGGATAGCTCACAGACGCGCTTTTAAATGCCGAAAGTAATGGCCCTATCACAAACAACGACGCTCTAAGCGCACCCGTATATTCGCTGTCTATACAATACGGAGTAAAATTTTTGCAGTTTATTATCAAACAATCCTCTTCATACTTTGCAATTCCTCCTCCTGCTCTTAAAATCTTGAGCATTGCTTCTATATCGGAAAGATGGGGACATTCGTGAAGAGTAACCTCCGCTTTTATCATTATACAACAAGCTATTATAGGTAATATGGCATTTTTTGCTCCCTTAATCTGCACGTTTCCTTCCAATAAATTCCCACCGTTAATTATAAATCTATCCATACCCCCTCCTAAAACAACTTATATATTCCTAACATTATGAAAAACACTCCCGATGCAAACGACATTCTCTCCACCGTTTGTAAAAGCTTAGCGCAACACTGCCCTATAACGAAAAACGCACCGTGAAAAATAGACATTACAATAGCTACGGCAACCGCGTTGTAAAACGACAGCGAAAAGGACAGACAGGCAACACCTGCGTCTATTCCTACGCCAATCCCAACCATAAGTGCGTTAGTTGTTTCAATTTCAGTCTTGCTCTGATGCGATTCATAAATGTTTTTAACTCCCAAAAAAACAAAAAGCAACGCACCGACTGTCTTGAAAATCAATCCGTAACGATTTAGAATTCCTCCCACGAAAAGTGCGATTATGCTAAGCACAAAAGTACAAACTAGCACGTAAATCACATATTTGATAGACAATTTATTGCCTAGAGAGCAAGCAAGCCCTGCAATATACGCATCAATACTAACCGAAAAAGACGTAACTAATAAAAGCATAGCTCCCTCCTCTTTTGTTTACACGATTTATTCTTTACTATTATTGTATGCAAAAAGTTTTAGGTTGTTAAACGTCTTTAACTTTTGCCTTGCGCGTTGTTTAAGCATAAAAAAATACGGCAAGCGTATTTTTTACACTTACCGTATGTATTTACGTTTATTTATTGTTTATTATCCGCTTTATCGGATATTGCTTCGTTAATTCTACCTAAGATAGAATCAAGTTCATCATCGGTTTGACTTGTGTTTTCCTCGATCTCTACCACATCATCTTTAAGCTCGTTTAGCACGTTTTTAATACTATCAAACGAAGCTTCGTTGTTCTCCGTAGTATCAAAAATCTTTTCAACTGCTTTCTTGAGTTGTTCGTTTTCATTGCGTACATCTTCAAGATTTTTGCTCATCTCATCCATACGCGATTGCATATTTTGCATATTCTCCACAAGTGCAGACAATATTTCATTCTGCCTTTCAAGTTGTGACGCAACTGCACTAGAACCTTCGGAAGAATTATCCTCGTCGTATCTATACGAAACAATCTCTTTTACCTCATGAAGAACACCTACGTTCTCCTCTAGTGCGACAATTCGCTCTGTGGACTTGTCTACACTTTCCTTGATTATATTAACATTGTCGTTAATTATCGCAAGGTTATCCAACACATTGATCTCAAGCGCATCTACTACGTTTTTTACATCGTCAAAAAGTCTATCTAGCTGACCAACGATACTTTCTAGCGTAAGCGCTCCAGCAACCACCGCAACACCTGTTTGAGCGCCTTCTGCAGGAACGGACACAGGCGTTACATTTGTTTGCATAATATCCAACTTCTCTTTTATATAGGAAATATCGGACGCTATTCCTGTTTTTGCATCGTCAGCCGATACTATTCCACCCGATGAAATTATACTCTTAAGCTCGGTTATAGTTTCGTATATACTCTTATTAGAAGGCTGTTTTAACACCTTGAAATCCTTTTGAATTTCTATCTTCTCGAAAGTATATGCATCTCCGATATTAAGCTTTGTAATCTCTTTTAATATAGCATTAGTCTTCATTCGAAGGAAAGTAACACTATCTCTATCCGTTTCAGTTTGAAGCGCGTTGCAGTTTTTGATATATTCGGCAAACATGGCTTCGGTTGCGGACTTCTTTTTCAAACATATAGCATTCTTTCTACTTACGATATCGTCAAGCATTGCTCTAGCTTGCTCCGCCGTTGTTAGCAATGCTTTTTCCGAAAGCGTAAGGAATGTGTCAAGCTCCTTTACGTACTCTGCAGTCAATCGCACTTCTTTGCCTCTATTAAGATAGCCCTCCATAGCTGTAAGGCTCTCTTTTGTAAGTGGCTTTTCGGCTATTTTTTCAAGCAATATATTAGCTTTTAATACAAGGGGCGATATATCGTAGTTGTACGCCTCTTTCATTCTTTGAACAAGGTCGTCGATAGCTCCAAACTTTCTATCATAAGGAATATTATCGTTTTCTACGTATCTAGTTGCCTTTTGCTCCAACAAGTATAATTCATTAAGCTCGTTATTAAGCTGAACTTCCGCAATATTATCGCTACCAATAAGCTTTTTGATCTTTACAAGTTGATGAATTACCGACGTTGCAAAGGTATCGTTATCATTAATCTCTTTAGTAAGTGGAAGAGCTTCTACTTTGTTTTTAAGTTCAATAAAAGCATCCTCAGCTCTTGACAAACCCACTTTCAAATCATCAAAATCCGTCGACGACGCATTTTTCGCAAGAGAGGTTATTGCGCTTTTAATTGTGGAAAGATCTTCGGATAATTGATTAATTACGTCCGCATTGACCGATTGTCTTGGCGCGGCGTATTCAGACTGAACTGAATAATCAGGCACTCTCATTTCCGTACGGGTATATCCCTCTCTTGTAAGAGGAGGTGTTGGCTCACTCTTTGCGGTGGATGCTAGTGTTTCTTTTAGCCCTGCTATTGCAGAAAGCGCGCTATCTAACTCTTCTTCTACCGCAAATTCATCTTCGGTTTCGAAGTCTTCTTCGTTAAATATCCCGCTTAATGAATTGTTTTCGTCTAATTCTACCATAATTTCTCCTTAATAGCTTGCCTTCCAAGACGATTGAGCAATTTCGCCTGCAAGCTTTGCATCTTCAAGACATTTTTTTATCATACCCACGATTTTTGGATCGGAAAGATCTTCCTCGGATAGTGTTGATGAAAATCTACGAAGCTTTGCAATATACTCTTTTGCGCCATACGTGCTATCGATATTGCGTATTTCGTTTTTATAAATCTCCAATTCCTCTGCAATCTTTATTTTGCGCTGATTTACAATTCCGTATTCATCCTCAAACTGTCTAGTTATGGCGCGAGTCCGTAAAACCGTTTTTTCAGCATAAATTTTCTTTTCCAACTCCTCTAGTCTTAAAAGCAACTGTTGCTGTTTTGCCTGAGTTTCCTCTTTACTTACACCAAAAGACTGTTTTACCGTTTCTACGTATTCGTTCTTAATCTTCTCAATCTCCGCATGATACGCGTTTTTACGCAACGATTTTCCATCGGATAAAATATCAGAAAAATCGCTACCTCTGAAAAACGCCGCGGGGGACATCTTGGGATATTCTTCCTTAAAACTCTCTATACGGTAAATTTCCTTTTTAGTTTCAGAAATTTTGTTAAGAAGATCAGAAACCTTTCTACTACTCTCAGTTTTTCTTTCGATATCTTTCTTGTTAATTTTTTCGTAGTTTTTATGCTCTACCGCATACTCTTTTTGAAGAACAGTAAGACGCGCCTTTGATTTTGCAATATCGCCGTCCAGCTTTGAACCCGTTGCTTCATACTTGTGAAGAGCTATTAAACTATCTTGAGCGTACGTGAAGTTTTCTTTAGTTATTCCAAGTTCACTCACTACTGCCATTGCAGAATTTCTAGTAACCTCTACTTCTTTTCGAGCAACCTCGATATTCTCTTTAAGCACGGTTATTTTTTCGTTATTTTCTACGATTTCTTTATTCTTTTGATTAATCTTTTTAGATAAATCACTAGACGAACTTTTAGACTGAGTGAGCATCGTAGTCATTTGTCTTACTTCATTCTTGCTTAAATTTATATCACTAGCAAGAGTATTATATCTTTTCATAAGCTTTTCCATATTAAGTCTGCTTTTGATATAAGTAAGCAATGGCTCTTTAATTTTTGGATACTCTTTTACTAAGCGCATTCCCTTTTCGTATAATTTTACAGACTCGTACGTCGCTCCGTTTTTGTTTTCGGTAGAATTGAGAGTTTCTCTCTTATCTGCCATTGTCACCTCTAGGGTGCGAATTTGCATACTAAGATGCTCTAATGCGTCGTTGCAAATAGAAATTTTGTTAATGCAAAATTCCACTTCGGCTTCATAATCACTGATATTTGCTAAATTGTTTTTTATTTCGCTATCTATATCTGCTATACGGTTTTTACTCTTTTTTCTACCTTTGCTCTTTTCATTTGCAAGCTCGTTCTTAAGTGCGCTAATAACGTCGTTACAAGTATTTTTACGCTCTTCAGCTTCCTTCTTTTCTGCTAAAATCGCATTGATTTTTTCTTCGGTTATTGCCTTTTGCTTGTTTTTTAACTCTAAAGCGTCTTCAACTGACGCAGCAGAGGATGCTAAAGCGTAAAAATCTCCGCTAGCATCCTGTGTTTTAACCTCTTCATACGGATTAAAACCAAGAATCTTTTTTACATCGGGCAAAACTTTCATTCGTCTGCCTCTTTTTTGTTTAGTCTGTCCTCTCTTTTTCTTTACCTGTCCATAGATTATGGAAAGCACCGTTATAATGACTATAAAAGCCCCCATAACTATAAACAATCCTCCGTAATTTACGAGAATGTCCGTAAATGAGGATAGATGGGGAGTTAAATATGTTGAAAGAATATTGTAATTCATTTTGTTTCTCCATTGAATTGCGCATAAATACGCTATATACCATATTATATTATACATCAAATCTTCACACAAGTCAATACGTATTGATTAAAGAATGATTAAAATATTGTCAAGAAAAAATTAAATTTGTCATATCATCCCCTAAAATCAAAGTCTAACACAAAAAAATGGCAAAGAATTTCAAATTTGTTTACGTTTTAACTTGAAAAGACTTGATTTTGTTATTTATTTGATTTATAATATCTTGGAATGGTCTTTTTTAGCCATTCTAATAAACCAAAAAAACACTATTTATTGGAGGAACAAAATTTATGAGAAAGTACAATTTTTCTGCAGGCCCGTCTATGTTACCACTCGAAGTTCTTGAACGCGTTCAAAGTCAGCTTTTAGACTATGAAGGTTCAGGTATGTCAGTAATGGAGATGAGCCATCGATCAAAACCGTACGATGCCATAAACAACGAAGCTGAAGCTTTGCTTCGCGAACTTATGAACGTTCCAGACAATTACGATATAATTTTCGTTCAGGGTGGCGCATCCACTCAGTTTGAAGCAATTCCACTTAACCTTGCACACAACTCTAACTGCGCTAAGGGCGACTACATTGTTTCTGGCAACTTTTCTAACAAAGCTTTTAAGGAAGCTCAAAAGTACGGTGATATGGTGGTCGTTGCTTCTAGCAAGGACAAAAACTTCTCTTATATCCCCACTACTACGCCCGACATGTTCAGAAAGGACGCAGACTACGTTCATATTTGCTATAACAACACTATTTTCGGATCTCGTTATATCGATATTCCCGACACTAACGGTATCCCTCTTGTTGCAGATATGTCGTCCATGATTTTAAGTCAGGAAGTTGACGTAAGCAAGTTTGGCGTAATTTATGCTGGAGCTCAGAAAAACGTTGGTCCTGCCGGCGTTACCATCGTTATCGTAAGAAAGGACCTTCAGGACCTTGCAAACCCCTTCTGCCCCACTATGCTTAAGTGGAAAACTCAGATTGACGAGAAGAGCTTATACAACACTCCCCCCTGTTTTTCCACATACGTTGCTTTGGAAGTATTTAGATACCTTAAGAAAATGGGTGGCGTAAAGGCTATGCAAAAGATTAACGAGGAAAAAGCTCAGATGCTTTACGATTACATCGATAACTCCAAGCTTTATTCCAACCCCATCGAAAAGAAGTATCGTTCGCTTATGAACGTTCCTTTTGTTACAACCTCTCCCGAGCTTGACGCTAAGTTTGTAAAAGAAGCAGGCGAGGCAGGTTTGGTTTCTATCAAGGGACACAGACTTGTTGGCGGTATGAGAGCAAGCATTTATAACGCTATGCCCGTAGAAGGCGTAAAAGCTCTTATTGACTTTATGAAAAAATTCGAACAGGAAAATCTGTAAGATAAACGGAGATTAATCATGACTGAAATATTAAAACTTAACGATATTAGCAAAGTAGCCGAAGCTCCTTTGGGCGAAAACTACAAACTCGTAAAAGAGAGCGCTGACCCTAAGGGTATTATGCTCCGCTCTTTCAATATGCACGAATACGAAATTCCCTCTTCCGTTCTTTGCGTAGGAAGAGCAGGTGCTGGCGTAAACAATATTCCCATCCAAAAGTGTTCTGAGCAGGGTATTGTTGTTTTCAACACTCCCGGTGCTAACGCAAACGCAGTTAAAGAACTCGTTTTGTGTGGACTTTTGCTTGCTTCCCGTAAGGTTACGGCAGGTATTGAATGGACAAACACTCTTAAAGGTACTCCCGACATCTCTAAGCAGGTAGAAAAGGGTAAAAAGGCTTTCGTTGGTCCTGAAATTTACGGAAAAACTCTTGGTATTATTGGTCTTGGCGCAATCGGCGCGCTAGTTGCTAACGCAGCAATCGCTCTTGGAATGAAGGTTATCGGTTACGATCCCTACATCTCTATCGACGGCGCTTGGCACCTTGATAACCACGTTATTAAAGAAACCGACATTTCCGCTCTTTTTGCAAAGTGCGACTACGTTACCTTGCACGTTCCTCTTACCGATTCTACAAGAGAGCTTGTTAACAAGGCTAGTATCGAAAATATGAAGGACGGTATTGCAATCCTTAACTTTGCTCGTGGCGAACTTGTAAACAACGAAGATATTATCGAAGCTGTAAAGAGCGGAAAAGTATCTCGCTACGTTACCGACTTTGCTTGCGACGAACTTTTGGGCGTTGACAATATTATTTGTACTCCTCACCTTGGAGCAAGCACTCCCGAAGCTGAAGACAACTGCGCTGTTATGGTTGCTCGTCAAATGGTGGACTTCTTTGAAAACGGTAACATTGTAAACTCGGTTAACCTTCCTCGCTGTCAGGTTGCTCGCCAAGGCAAGTGCCGTCTTACCATTTTCCACAGAAATATCAAAAACGTTATTAACTCTATTACCGCTGTTATCAGTGAAGAGGGCGTTAATATCGCAAACCTTGTTTCTCAGTCTAAGGGCGACTACGCTTACATCATTATCGATCTTGACGATCCAGTAAACGATCACGTTATCGAAAGAATTAAATCTCTTGACAATATAATTAGACTCAGAGTTTTATAATAATTAAAGATTAAAACGCTCCGCGTAAATACGCAGAGCGTTTTTTTAATTGTCTTTATGTAAAACTTTTATTCCAATTCCCTCCACTATTGTGTCGTCGTGGAAAAGTATGGTTGTATAACAAGGTTTTGAGTATTCGGTATAAAAGTAGTTTGTGCGCTCTCTATTTCTACTTCCTCCTGCTAGATTGGGCGTAGAAAAGCACGTTCTATGATAACTCTCGTCGCCACATAAAACAAAGGTGGTTTTATCCGTTTTGATTTCCACAACGCTAGAGCCTGCGCTGTGACCGCCAATATGCTTTATTACTACGTTCTCAGCAATTTTAAATTCTGATGAAAAGGTTGTTATATTGTTATTTGGAGCTAGCTTTCTTACAATCTCTTTTTCGCTCTCGTGAACATAAATTGTCGCGTTTTCGTAATAACGTATGCCGTCAACATGGTCATGGTGCGTATGAGAAAGAATAACTCCATCTATATCCGCTCCCTTTATTTTAAGCAAAGAAAGCACGTTTATTGGGCTTGTGTGCTCAACTAAATCAAAGCCTGGCATTGTGTCGCAACCCACGTCTACCAGGTACTTTTTTTCATCTATTTCTAAAAGGAAAAACAGTAGTGATATACGGTATTTCTTTTTAGGATCTCCGTCAATAAAAATCCAATTTTCGCCAAGATGCGTCGTACCGTATCTTAATGCTGTAAGTTTCATAATGTTCTCCTTAGATATAATTGATATCGAAGATTTTATCGTCCATATAATAACGCATTCCGTTACTACTATAAAATAACGTCATATTCAAAAACGCCAAAAATATTGAGCAAACGGGAACTGCTATTATAAGCGCTACTCCAAACGTAAATAAACCTACGAACACACACACAGATATTATGCAAATCCAAGCTATTAGATATGCTGAAAACACCTTTGCAAACTTTTTGAAAAACAGTAATATACCCTTGCCTAGCGCTACGAACATATTGCGTTTTTCCACCGTAATATATGGAAGCCAAGCGAAAAACAACGAACTTCTAAAGGTGAGAAAAACTATTATTATCAGCATTGCAATAACTGGAATAAGCACAGGAATTTCGAACACTGCGTTTATCGAAAAATACAAAACAACAAACGTTACTATATCATAAATTGCAAACGCTACGGTTTTAATAAGCGAATACAGCAAGGATTTCCCGAACTGCGATACATACGAAACCCAAAATCCTGGCTTAGAATTGTCACTCATAATTCCGTAAATTTGCTTTGAAAAACCGAGCTCAAACGAAGTTAGTAAAAACTTGTACACTCCCAAAATCAAAAATCCAAACTTTATTGTAAAGTCCCACAAAATCTCGGGATGCGTTACGTAATACTCTAAAAACTGTTTTACAAGGTCTAGACTAGACGTTAGTAGCGTTGATATATTGCCTGTTTCTGTAAAAGTCGCCCACACTATGGTAATTTTGTTGATAAATCCAACTTTTTCTAACCAACTATACAGTGAAAGAATGGGATCTACGCACAACGCTATGATTATTACCGAGCTTACAAATATTGCCGCAAGCTTCGCCCATACTATATTAAATTTTGAAAATACCAGCTTGATAGCATTCTTAAAAGACATTTCTACCTCCTATAAAGCGGTATATCCCTACGCTCTATCTCACAAAGATCAAACATTACTATTACCGCAAGAGCCATATAATACGCAAACACAAAAAAGTATACTACCGTTCTTACTATAATTTCCACCCAGTATGCTATGGGCGTAAGAACACACAAAAAATTGATTGCCATGATCGCTAAAAGGGGTAACAACGTTGCGAAAAACATTGTTAAAATTATCTTTTTATCCAAAAGTTTACCATTTGCGCTCCATGCTTCCATCAAGCCATAACCATATACGTACATATGAAAAATCATCATCAGCGGAGTTTTTAGCATATAGTTACTAAAAATAATTACCGCTATTATGAGTAAATACGCTATTATTCTGAATATCCAGTACGGAAAAGACAAACTCCAAAATACATAATTTAATAAAGCTAACACCCCGCTTATTATCAGTTGCATCAAAAATATGTACAAACTTATACATAACATTATTTTTACAAAAGTAATAAATCCTCCATTCATATACCTAAACGGCGTTCTTATGGAAATTTTACCAGTGCGCATGTGGCGATATATTGTAATATACGCATAGCTTAAAAACGCCGATATAAGCAACACTATTCCCATATATATAAAGATATAATACCATTCGCCCCCAAAATCCAGTGTTTCGATAAGTTCTTTTGGATTACGAAATTCCTCCGTTGTTATATAATACAACGAAGTTACCGAGGTTAGAGGCTTTACAAAAAAGGCGCACAAAACAGATATTGGAATTAACGTTAAAAACACGCGCCAAAAATTCCCAAAAAGATATGTCATTGTCTTTTTAATATATTTCATATAAATATTATACACTAATTTATAATAAAATGCAACACGATACTTGACAATCGCTTTTAGATTTTATATAATATTTACGTGCTAGAGGGACTGCATATTGGGCAGTTGAGATTCGGTGCCTACACCGTGACTCTTTGAACCTGTGAGTTAATACTCGCGTAGGGAAGCCTTTTTGTAAATTTTTCTAATGCAAAAAAAGGTGACTTATACGCAAATAAGTCACCTTTTCCTCTTCCCTGAAGGAGAAAGAAAAAATGTTAAACTGTGAAGAAATTTTCAGATTTGACAAGTTTAAGGAAATGTTCGATTTCCAATACGTATACTCAAACCCTTGGTTTATGGTTTTGATGTTCGTTGCGATTATCGGCATTGGCGTGGGACTGTTCTTTTTGTCAAGACACATCGACAAAAAGCGCGGAATCGAAAGGAAAACAACCACCAAAGAACTCGTTTTCGGAGCTATTTGCGTAGCGCTATCGTTCGTCCTGTCTTTAATTCGTATTTTTAGACTGGCAAACGCAGGCTCTATTACGCTTGCTTCTATTTTTCCCATTGCTTTGTACTGTTATATCTTTGGATTTAACAAAAGCATGGTAATTTGCTTCGTTTTCGCACTACTTAATTTTTGTCAAGGTCCATACATCATATCGGCGTGGAGCGCGTTCTTGGATTATTTATTGCCATACCTATCCCTATCGCTAATTGGAATTTTTGCGGTCAACCCCAAAACGTTCTCTTCAAACGGACCAGCTCTTAAAAAACACGGCAAGTTCTTTATTGGACTAGCTTGCTACTTTGTTGTCCGTCTACTCTCCCACACTCTTGCAGGAGTGTTGTTCTGGTCGCAAGGCGTAGATTTTTGGATGTTCTCTGGCGATTTAGTAGGTTGGACCGCTTTTATCTACTCGCTAACTTACAACCTTGCATACCTTCTTCCCGACACTTTAGTAGCAGGCGTAGTTGCTCTATTCCTATTCTCTTCAAAGAGCGTAAACAGAGAAATTGCTAAACTTATCTCTTCGGTAAAAACTCGCAACACACAGCCTGAAAACGAGAAAATCAATCAATAATTATTTATAACTCCGTAATGTTTTTTGCGTAACATTACGGAGTTATTTTTTAAGTTTTGACAGTTTTTCTTGCATACGTATACATAAAACTCGTACGCACCCACTCATCGCCATAACGTTTTACGCTGTTTAGTATACCTATTGCGCAACAAAAAGCAATAATAGAACTCGTTCCGCTAGAAATAAAGGGAAGAGGAAGACCTGTGGGCGGAATAGAGCCCGACACTACGGCTATATTTATTATTACCTGAACAGATATTAGACAACCTATTCCGTACGCTAGATACGCGCCAAACCTATCCGACGCATTTTTTGCAATCTTAAACGCTCTGCTTACCACAAGCACGTACGCAAAAATCAAAATTACACAACCTAGCCACCCTAGCTCTTCTCCAATAATACTTAGTATAAAATCGCTTTCGGCAAAGGGCAGAAATAAATATTTTTGACGAGAATTGAATAATCCTACGCCAAATACCCCACCACTTCCCAAAGAATAGTAAGACTGAACAAGCTGATACCCCTCCTCCAGCGGTGATTCCCATGGATTTATAAAAGCTAAGAGGCGTTTCATTCTATACGGCTCTGCAATAATTAGCGCAGGAACTGCCAATAACGCAGGAGCGCCAATACATACAAAATGTTTTATTCTAGCTCCGCCTATAAAGAGCATACAAAACATCACGATTGCAACACACATCGTTATTGACATATTAGGCTCTAAAATTATCAAAAAGCAGATTATTCCACCTGAAATTAACACTGGCAATAACCCCTTAAACGTGGTCATTTTTTCATAGTGCTTTGCCATATATGCCGACGAAAAAATAACAAAACCCACTTTTGATATTTCGCTTGACTGCAAGGTAAAAAGCGGAAATTTTATCCACCGTTTTGCTCCATAATTTTCCACGCCTATTCCTGGCACAAAAACCAAAATTAAGAGTACAATTGACACAATAAAAATAACGTATCTTAGCTTTATTAGCTTTCGGTAGTCAAAAAAAGACAGCGCCAGCATTGCAATTACGCCTAAAAAAACTCCTAAAAGCTGTTTGTATAAAAAGTAGTATTCGTTATTATAATACAGTTTCGACTGATAACACCCTGCGCTATGTACCATTATACAGCCAAATGCAAGTAACCCCAATATTACAATTGTTAAAACATAATCCAAGCTTTGTTTTTTAGATTTTACCATCAGCGATCCTCATTACTATTTGCTTGAATTTTTCTCCGCGTTCAATATATGAAGAAAACATTCCAAAGCTAGCGCTACCGGGTGAGAGAAGCACGTTATCGGGCGAATTTAAGAACGCATCAACAACCGCAGTTTCCAAATTTTCAAACTTTTGTATATCAAAAAAGTTGTGTCTTTTTGCCGTATTTATTAAAACGTCGGAAATCTCACCAATAACACAAATCTTAATAACGTTATCAAGATTTTCAAACAATTCGTCATATAATAATCCTTTTTCGCTACCGCCCATTATAAGCGCTACGCTACCTTGCATACACGCAAGAGCCTTTAGCGTAGAGTCTAAATTTGTGCTTTTTGAATCGTCGAAAAAACTGACGCCGTTAATTACGTTTACAAGCTCTAATCTGTGGCTAGAGGGCGAAAAATAAGCAAGTCCGCTTACTATATCGGCGTTTGATATTCCAAAAATTTTGCCTGTTGCAACAGCAAAGAGCGCATTTTCTATATTGTGAGGCATTTTTAAATATCCTGCATTTGGAATAGATGCAATCTCTTCTCCATAAAAATAAATTTTATCGTCAATTACGTATGCCCCGTCTACTTTTTGCTTTGCGCTAACGTATGCAACCTTTGCATTAGTTTTAAGCAACGATAAATCATATAACTTTGCTTCATACGGTAAAATTAAGTAGTCCTCACTTGTTTGGTAAGTAGTTATCGAAAACTTAATACGCGCATATTCTTCCATGCTCTTATGACGAATTAAGTGATCGGGGGTAATATTCGTTATTATCGCTACTTTGGGATGCATATACGCGGTTTGCTCTAACTGAAAGCTAGACACTTCCGTAATTGCTACGTCATAATCACTATCTACCGCGCATGAGGAAAACGATACGCCGATATTTCCGCACGTTACGACTTTTTTAGATTGCGAAAAAATATCACTAATCATTCTCACAACTGTGGTTTTGCCGTTAGTTCCAGTAACTGCAATGAGTGGCGCTAAATTTAGCATACACCCCAATTCATACTCGCCAAATATGCGGATATTGCGGTTCTTTGCAAACTCGTACAGATAATGATCCTTTTCGAAAGATGGGCTTAGAACAATAAAATCATAATGTTTATTGTCTATTCTATCTCCATCGCAAAATATTGTAACGCTAGCGCCTAGCTTTAGTAGAGCTTCCTTTGCGCCAGTTCCGCTAACTCCGCTTCCTGCAACCAGCACATTTTTATCGTAAAAAATATTCGACATAGATTACTCCTTTTCCTTACTAATCTATGCCGATTTTTTTTGTTTAATGACCGTTTATAGCAAACGTGATCGCCACGCAAAGCAGACCTGCGCACACGGTTATAAAAGTATACGCGGAAACTATTTTGTTTTCGTGTACGCCCTTTCGTTCGAAATGATGATGAAGAGGCGCCATAATAAAAACACGTTTGCCTGTTTTTTTGAAATATAATACTTGAATTATATCCGAAACGCAAGTAACAACAAACATTATGCCAATTATTGGCGCATAAAGCGAAAGCTTGCTCATTACTGCTAGCGCACCTATTCCTCCACCTAGAGCCAAAGAACCCGTGTCGCCCATAAAAATCTTTGCAGGGAATGAATTGTAAACTAAAAAACCGCAAACAGCAAGCGCTAACGTAAACGCGAAAAGCACCAAGTTTTCGCTTTCTGGCTCCAAACCTTGTCTAAAATATGCGTTTAGCCATATTAATATCCCGAAAAATATCAGGTACGCTACCGAAGTTTTACCTGCAAGTCCATCTAGTCCGTCCACAAGATTTACAGCGTTTGTAAAAGCTAGAAACACAATGATGTAATAGGGAATAGCAAAATAGCCAAGATTTATCTCGTTTAGCGAAAATGGGAGTATCAATTTGTCTTGCACGTTAGCTTCACTATATGCATACGATGCGATAATAATACTGACAAGAGCTTGAAACACGATTTTTTGTATTGCGCTAAGCCCTTTATTTTGCTTAGAACGTGTTTTAATAAAGTCGTCGGTAAAGCCAATTACGCCATAAGCAAAGCTAACCGCAACGCACATAAGCGCCAAACTTTTGCTATTTCTTGCAAAAATTAATACGCTTACGATTGTTGCAAGAAGAAACGCAACTCCGCCAAACGTGGGAGTTCCGCTTTTTGACTTATGGTTATCCACGTAAGAAAGAACGGGTTGTCCTACCTTTAGGCGCTTATCGATACGAATGACAAGCGGAACGGTTACCGCGCTTAAAACTAGAGCGGTAACCATGCTAAAAGCTATCATACAATAACGTCCTCCTCTATAAGTTGCATAATATACTTTTCGTCGTTGTACGCGTACTTTATTCCGCCTATTTCCTGATACTGTTCCGCGCCTTTTCCAGCAATAAAAACAATATCGTCCTTTTTTGCAAGACTTAGTGCATACCTAATCGCTTCTTTCCTCTTTAAGTAAACCTCGTAATTGTCCTTTTTTATGCCCTTTTTGATATCGTTAATGATTTCTAGAGGGTTTTCTGAACGTGGGTTATCTGACGTAATTATGCAAAAATCCGAAAGTTCGGTAGCAACCTCACCCATTAGCGGACGCTTGGTTTTATCCCTATCCCCTCCGCATCCAAAGACAGTTATGATTCTACCTTTTGCAAATTCACGAATGGAAGATATTGCATTTTTTAGCCCATCGTCGGTGTGGGCAAAATCGATAATAATGCTAGTATCTTTTGCGGACACAATGTTAAATCTTCCATCCACGCGCTTAATGTTTCGTATACCGTTTTCTACATCCTTAATACTAACACCCAAAATATACGCAACGGCTGAGGCACACATTACGTTGTATACGTTAAATCTACCGCACAAATTGCTCTTTATATACGCAATATCGTCCATAACGTTCATTACAAACTTTAGTCCGTCCTCACCAAACTCTTCCTCTAAAGCAAATACGTCAGCAGGGTTATCTATTCCGTAAGTTACCGCTTTTCCGCTATACGTATCAGCTATTTCGCGACCAACGGGATCGTCTACGTTTACCACGCACACAGACGAAAAGTCGGGACTAAAGAGTTTTAGCTTTGCTTTTTTATAATCTTGCATATCCGTAAAAAAATCGAGATGATCGCGCGTGAAATTAGTAAAACACACCACGTCATAACGAATTCCGTCCACTTTATTAAGTGCCAAAGAATGTGCGGAAACCTCGCTGACAACATACCTTACGCCGTTTTCTACCATAAGCGCAAGCGTAGAATTATACTCAATTGGATCGGGAGTTGTAAGCTTTGTTTCATAGCGGTCAGATCCTATATATATGCCGTTAGTGCCTATCATCCCAGTTTTATGCCCTGCTTTTTCGAGTATGGACTTTAACATATACGACGTACTAGTTTTTCCGTTTGTTCCCGTAATTCCTATCATAGTCAACTTTGTTGACGGATTATTATAAAAATTTTGCGACGCTCTAGCAAGCGCTTTTCTTGTGTTGCAAACTTTAATAAAGGGCATATTAACGTTTATGTTTTGTTCTACAACAACGCAAACTGCGCCCTTGCTTTTTGCTATTTCAATATAATCATGCCCGTCGTACTTACGCCCTGACAAGCAAAAGAACAAAGTTCCGTCCCTAACCTCTGCAGTATCAAACGCAAGCGAGGTAATTTCGAGGTCTTCATACGGTGTAACGTTTTGCAAGATTTGTGAAAGTTTCATTCTAAGCCTCCTGTTTATATACTATAAGCTATCGCATTAAAAAATGCAATAGCCTAGCAAAAACAGACGTTTTTTGACATTATGTCCTCAAAAGCACCACGTCGCCCTTTATAATTTGCTCGCCTGCAAGTGGCAAGGCGGAAATTATCACGTCGCCCTCTCCCTCAACCTCAAAGTTCAGCGAAAGCTCTTTAAGCGCTTTTATAGCCTCGTTGTAACTCATTCCCTCTACGCTTGGCATGGTTACGTATTCTATGCTCTCATTTACCGTAGGCGCAGTCTTTTCGTATGCAAAAATCCTGGAAAAAACATCGGAAACAGCAGGTGCGGCAACGATTGAACCGTAGTACGCGTAAGAGGATGGTTCGTCGACAATCATAAGTATTGCATACTTGGGATTTTCTACCGGGGCAAAGCCTACAAAGGAGGAAACGTACTTACCTTGCGCGATATGACCGTTTTCATACTTTTGCGCCGTACCTGTCTTTCCGCCAATGCGGTAGCCTTGCACCGAAGCTTTCTTTCCGCTTCCCTTGCTTACTACGTTTTCCAGCAGTTCACACATTTTTTTGCTTGTGTTTTCGGATAAAATTCTATGCGAGGAATTTTCGTATTTGTACAAAAAATTGCCATACGTATCGCGGATTTCGGTCGCAAAGTGAGGTGTTACGCTGTGTCCGCCGTTTACTACGCTACACACTCCGCTAAGCAATTGAACGGGCGTTACAGCAACCGCTTGACCAAAGCCAATACGCGCTAAGTCCACTGTTTTTACCGAGCTTTCTCTCATAAGAAGTCCGCTACTTTCCCCGAAAAAGTCCACGCCGGTCTTTTTACCAAAGCCAAAATTCCTCAGCCCCTGATAGAATTTTTCCACGCCCATAGATAGCGCCAAGTCCATAAAAACGCAGTTACAGCTGTTCATTACGCCCTCAGCAAGGTTCTGACTTGCGTGCCCCCTGCTTCGCCAGCACTTAATACGCTGACCGTCTACAATACGGTAACCCGGGCAAAAAAACGACCTGTTTTCGCTGACACATCCGTATTCTAAAGCAAGCGCGGTAGTGAAAATTTTGAAGGTAGAACCCGGCTCGTACACGTCCACAATCATAGAGTTTTTACTATACGCGTTGAGCATATTAATATCGTGGCGCGGAAGATTGTTAAGGTCGTAAGTGGGCGTTGAACACATTGCAACAATTCCGCCGTCGTTTACGTTCATAACAATCATGCTAGCACGCTTGCAGTTCCATTGCTCGTGCGCAATTTTTATGGCGTTTTCGCAAAAGGCTTGAATATTAATATCAATAGTGGTTGTAAGCGTTGCACCGTCTATGCTGGGAAGATAAGAATACGTGGGAGAAATTTCGCTACCGCGGTTGTCGGAAGTTATCAAAAGCTTACCGTCTACGCCACGTATCATTTTGTCATAATACCCCTCCAGCCCGTTTTGCCCCTCGTTGTCGATATTGGTATAGCCTACCACTTGCGCCAAAAAATCGCTGTACGGATAGTCGCGCTTACTGTCGGATGTGAGGTACACGCCGTCGAGCTTAAGAGCTTGAATTTGTTTGCCAATATCCTCGGATACATTCTTTTTTACCGTGATTTCGCCCACACTTGCCGAAGTTATCTTGTCAAGAAGCTTGTTTTCGTCTAACTCCAGCAATTTTGAAAGCGAAGACGCGACTTTTTGCGGATTTGATACGCTTCTGGGGCGAAGATAAACCGTGTAAACGGACTGATTTCCCACGATTACATTGCCGTTTCTGTCGGTTATCACTCCACGATTTGCCTTTAGCGGTAGATCGCGATACCATTGTTCGTTGCCCTTTTTAACGAGAAAATCGCTGTCTATAACACAGACAACGAACAGTCGAACAATGAGAAGGATAAAAATAAAGGCTATTGAAAGATATGCAATCAATAGCCTCATTCGTGTTTTTACCAAACTGTTATTCAATTAGTTTTAGCCTCCGATCACTCCCGAAAACCAATCACAGAAAGCGTCGAAAACGTTTGTGGAAGAAGAATAAGATTCGTTTTCGTAGGTAGGAACAAGAGTAACTGTTCCGTCTACGGAAGTGTCAACCATGCCGTTAGCCTGAGCGCTTTGTTCGATGTAGGAATCCGACGAAAGTTCGTCAAGCTGAGCTTCCTGCACTCTTACGATAGTACTCATTGTCTTAACCTGGCTTTCAACCGCGCCAACTTCTTTTTGAGTGTTGCCGATAATAATACCGGTGATTGCAACAATTATGGAAAGAACGAAAGCGATGCCAACGTATAAACCAAGTAAAGCTTTGCTCTTTATGGAAAGGCTGGTGATAGTAGCTACTTCGTTTTTGGGCTCTACTTTAGCGGTGGGGGCTTTTTCGGTGTGCTTAGGTACGGAAATTCTTCTTTCAATTACGATTTCTTCCTTTTCGGGAGTAAAGATAGACTCGTCGGTAAGTCTTTTAGTTTCGCTACTTACGCGCGAGATAGGGCGATAGCCTATGCCGTATCTTCTCTCCTTTTCGGTAATTGTTTCAGGTGTTGTTGTTACCATAATATTAACCTCCGTCCTTTTTTATAACTTCTTTCCTATAATTTTTCGATAATCCTTAATGTTGCGCTTGCGCTTCTGGAATTGAGTTCCAATTCCTCTTTGCTCGGCTTGATTTTGCCAAGCGATTTGACCGTGGCTTTGTGTCCACAAATGCAAATGGGTAGTTTTTTGTCGCAAATACAGTCAGTTGAATGTAATGCGAACGCCTTTTTTACTATTCTGTCTTCCAGGGAGTGGAATGTGATAATACACAACCTCGCTCCGCTGTTAAGTTTTGCTATAATGTCTTCGATAACGGTGTCAAGACCGTTGAGTTCGCCGTTTACCTCAATACGAATCGCCTGAAAAGTCTTTTTTGCAGGGTGTCCGTTCTTTTGAGCTTGCATAGGTACGCTTTGTTTTACGATTTCGGCAAGCTGGAGAGTGGTTTCGATAGGTTTGTTTTTTCTTGCGTTTACGATATTTCTTGCAATTCGGCGCGAAAAACGTTCTTCGGCGTATAAGTACAAGATATCGGCAAGCTTTTCTTCGGAATACGTGTTTACTACGTCGTAAGCAGAAAGCGGTTGCTCGTCGCTCATTCTCATATCGAGCTTTCCGTCAAACCTGTAAGAAAATCCGCGTTCGGGCTCGTCGATTTGATGTGAGGAAATTCCAAGATCGAGAAGCGCTCCGTCTATCTTATCTACGCCTAAACTCTCGATAACGTTACTGAAATTTTTGTAATTGTCCCTAACGAGGTTAAATCTGCCTGCATATTCTGGTTTGTTAAGGCGAAGTTTTGCGTTTTCGATTGCATCTTTGTCTAAGTCCGTTGCAATAAGATTTCCGCCACGCATCAAAATTCCTTCGGAATGTCCTGCGCCACCGAGCGTTCCGTCAAAATACGTTCCACCCGCTTTTATGTTGAGGTTGTCCAAACATTCGTTGTATAAAACAGGAACGTGATAACTCATACTACGCTTCCTTGGACGCTATCTTTTTAAGACACTCGTCATAGTCGTCAGAGTCAAGGTTTGCATACGCGTTCCAACGCTCTTCACTCCAAATTTCCACTCTGTCAAACGCGCCGATTGTTACGATGTTCTTAACGATGCCTGCGTGCTTGATAAGGTTTTGGGGAAGAAGAATTCTACCCTGCTTGTCCTCTTCGGTTACTACCGTGGACGAAGTAAGAAGTCTGAGCGCCTTTGTTTTGTCAGCTTGTGTAAAGTCGTTGTTTGCGAACTTGGTGGCGAACATGTTGTTCATTGCCTCTTGAGAGTACACGAATAAGCATCCGTCCGTTCCTTTTAGTATAACGGGAGATTCGCCAAGCGCGTCTTTAAGCTTAGCCGGTATTCTTATTCTGCTCTTCTCGTCTATTTGATGATGATATTCGCCCATCAACAACATACGCGCCCTTTGCCTCCTTTACACTATATCGTGATTATATTATAACATAACTAATTGACACTTTGCAACCACTTTTGACCACTTTTTATAATTTTTTTTGGATTTTTTTGATATTTCAACCACTTTGCGCCATTTTGGGATAAAAACGCGGGGTTTTTGGGTGGTCAAGGATGGTTGGGTGGTAATTCGGGCGTGGGTGGGGATTTTAGTGGGATTGCTTCGGTGCGGAGGCGCACTGCCGATATGGGGTTGGGTTATAATTCGGGCGATTCGTGAATCGCCCCTACATTTGGGGGTGAGTTATAATCGGGCGATTCGTGAATCGCCCCTACATTTGGGGGTGGGTGTATTTCGGGCGTGGGTAGTAATTGGGGGTTGGGGGATTGTATTGACAAAATAGGGGGATATATGATATAATTTTAATATAAGGGGTTGGAGAAATGTTGAAACAAAGAAAAAATATTAGGTTACGTTATTTCGATTATAATTCGGCAGGGGCATATTTTGTGACATTTTGCACACATAATCAGGATAATATTTTAGCGTCTTTTGTAGGGGCGATTCACGAATCGCCCGAAATGATTTTGACGGATTATGGTATTATTGTTGACAATATTATAAAAAATTTGCAATATCAAAACGTATCAATTCCATACTACACCGTTATGCCAAACCACGTACATTTAGTCATTATTGTAAACGACAACGTCGTAAAAAATACGCGTTCGATTGTTTCAAACGTTATAGGTTTTATTAAAATGAACGCGTCAAAACAAGCACATAAGATTGACGAAAATATCAACGTTTGGCAACGTGGATTTTATGACCACGTTATTAGAGATGAAAATGATTATATTTCAATCGTTGAGTATATACAAAATAATCCGTTAAAATGGGTTTTAGATAAATATTATAAATAAAACCAACCACATAGCCATTTTAGGGTGTGTGGTTGGTTTTTATTAAGTTGTTATAATATAGGATTTTGGGGGTGGGTGGTAGTTCGGGCGATTCGTGAATCGGTGCGGTGGCGCACACCCGTTATGGGGGTGAGTGATAATTCGGTTTACGTTGTAATTCGGGCGATTCGTGAATCGCCCCTACATAATAACTGTCGTTATTAATTGTTATCTTTACTCAAAGTACAACATATCGGATGCAACGTCACGGTGCTTCGGGCGATTCGTGAATCGATGCGATGGCGCACACCCGTTATGGGGTTG
>SVHU01000002.1 GCA_015055625.1 Clostridiales bacterium
TTTATTTTTTTGCAACTGGCAGGTCGCATTTTTATTATAAATTAAACGGAGTATTTTTGCAAGTTGGAACGGCATAAGCCTTTTTTGAACCCCCAGACTATCTGGGGGTTTTCTTTATACAAAAAAACAACTCTCACGGCATGAGAGTTGTGCGTTTCCCTTGACAAAAAGGAGGTTTTAGGGTAAAATTAAGCTATGGAAGAACAAATTATTAAACAAAACTTTGCAAGAAATTTGCACACTTATAGAAAATCGCGCCACTTAACGCAATCCCAGCTTGCCGAAAAACTCAACTATTCGGACAAGTCGATTTCCAAGTGGGAATGTGGCGACGTTTTACCGGATATCGTAACAATTAGTATGATAGCCGAATTTTTCGGTATTACAATCGATCAGTTGATCGGTAGCAAAATCCCCAAAAAAGAAAGCGCAAAAGACAGGCACGTTCTTGTAACGCTTATGTCGAGTGGACTTTCATTCCTTGTTGCGGGAATTGCTTTCGTTATTTTATTGGGCTTCGACATTCCTCACGCTTGGATGTTGTTTATTTACGCATTGCCCGTAAGCTTTATTGTTTCTATCGTATTTTGTGCGCTGTGGTTCTCGCTTAAGTGGACAGCAACCGCGGTATCGTGTCTAGTTTGGGCGTCGGGAGTTTGCGCGTATCTGTCAATACTGGTTTACACAAACGAATCTAACTTGTGGTTTATATTTATCGTTTGTTTCATTTTTCAAGTCTTAGTTGTGCTTTGGTTTATTTGGCAACACAAGCACATTAAAAGCAAAAAAGAACGAGAACTCGCTGAACAACGTAATCAATTACCATAAAAATACAATACGTATACCACTTTTTATGACAATTCCGCTTTTTTAGGAGGACTTATGAAAAACATTCTTATTGTTGTTGACATGCAAAACGACTTTATTGACGGAAGCTTGGGAACTAAGGAAGCTGTTGCTATCCTGCCCAACGTTGCAAGAAAAATTAACGAGTACAGACAGCGTGGCGATAAAATTATTTTTACCGCTGACACGCATTTTGACAACTATCTAGACACTAACGAGGGCAAGCACCTACCTGTAAAACACTGCATAAAAGGCACGGACGGCTGGAAAATTTCGCCAAAGCTAGACGTTGGCGATAGCAAAATTATCGAAAAGCCGACCTTTGGCTATCTTGAGTGGAAAAACGAAATAGAAAACGTGGACGGATTAAGTATTGAGCTAATCGGACTTTGCACGGATATTTGCGTTGTATCTAACGCACTAATTCTAAAAGCCACCTTCCCCTCCGCCACTATCAAAGTAGACTCTACCTGTTGCGCTGGCGTAACCCCCTCCTCTCACACCTCCGCCCTCACCACCATGCAAATGTGCCAAATTGAAGTAATGTAATCAAAAAAATGCATTAATTGTTGTATTAACCCGATTAATGCGTTTTTTTCAAATACAAAAATTGACTTGATTTTCAATAAAATATAGTGTATAATTATTTTAATTCCCTTATTTTCTTTGGTATGGTATAAGTTTACTGTGTAATTATTATATCACAAACATAGCAAATTTCAACTTTTTTAAAAAAAGCTTCCTAATGTCGCAAAGTTTGTACATTTGGAAGTTTTTTTGTGTTTTTTCGCAAATTTTATTGGTTTTTCGCTGTATTTTCAACGGTTGTGGTGAGGTTTTTAAGCCACATGTTGCTTTTTACGAAGATAAAACCTATTACGCATTTGAAAAGGTCTGTTCCTAAGCAAATTGCATATAGGGGAATAATGGGCATTGACGTTGCATAGGTGAGAATTAATGCGATGGGAAGGGTTATGATACACTTAAAACCGCTATCAAAGATAAAGGTTATTGCCGATTTTCCACCCGAACGAATGGTAAAATACGTAGAATGAGCAAACGCGTTTATGGGCATATACCCTGCCGTTATACAGATCATGATAGTTGCAAGCTCTCTTACGTCGGTTGAGGTGTTGTAGATAAGGGGGAAAAGTGAGGATAGTCCTGCCATTATTCCTGCAAACACGGTACACGAGAGAACTGAAAGCGTAATGAGTTTTCTATCCGTATCGCGAACTTTTTCGTTGCTTTCGCCAGAGCCCAGCATTTGACCGATTATAATACCTACTGCAATACCCATAGACATATACACGACTGACGAGAGGTTAAACATTGTGCTTGAAATGCTTTGCGCTGCAACCACGGTAAGCCCACGCGTTGAATAGCACTGCGAAAGCATTGCAACTCCGCCAGCCCACACGGCTTCGTTGAGAAGAAGGGGTAAGCCTTTGAAAATCATTTGCTTTAGGATAACTTTTGGAATACGCAAAGATTTGTACATTCCGACGATATACGGATTCTTTTTAGGATTGAAATGCGTCCAACCAACTACGATTGCCATTTCGACGTAACGCGAAACAACGGTTGCTATCGCCGCGCCCTCTACACCCATTTCGGGAGCGCCAAGCTTTCCGAAAATCAGAATGTAATTGAGAACGAGGTTTACAAGCACTGCCGAAACGCTTGCAATCATAGGTACGAGCGTTTGCTTAGAAGAACGTAAAGTATCCGCATAAGCTGAAGCGATTGCGAACGGTGGTAAACCAAACAGCATTATAAACAGATATTTTTTAGCGTACGACGTTGTTCCGTCTATATCCGTTACGCTTCCGTCGCCCTGCAAAAATAATGATATAAGCGGGCTATCCAAAAGAGCCAAAACGGTTATGCCTAGAACTGCTATTATTACGCAAACCAGAACTTTGAATCGGTGTGTATATCTTACGCCGTCCATATCACCTTTGCCATAATACTGAGCGGTGAAAATTCCTGCACCCGACACTGCTCCAAAACAACAGAGATTAAAAACAAACAAGAGCTGGTTTACGATAGATACCGCGCTCATTTGAATTGTTCCTGTTTGTCCAACCATTATATTGTCGAGCATTGCCACGAATTGCGTTATGAAATTCTGGATAATAATGGGAATAACTACTATAAATACTTTTTTATAAAACTGAGCATTTCCAAAGAATTTTTTAAGCATTTGTACATTTTTCCTTAATACGTATTGATGTTTTATTGACTTTTTAAGTGTGAGTTTGTTTTGAAATTACTTATGAGGGTTCAATGATTGTTAGTATGTGGGGCGATTCGTGAATAGTCCGTACATTATAAAAACAAACGACTACTGATTAGTAATTTTGAGATTGCTTCGCTTGCGCTCGCAATGACGTCGGGGGTGAGAGTGATTGCTATGACATTGGGTGAGTAGTATCTAATCGGCTTAGCAGATAAGTGAAATAATTCCTTCTACCAGCATTTTGATTGCGATAATAACCAGGATAATTCCGCCTGCAAGCGTGGCTTTATCCGAGAAAACGTCGCCTGTTTTTTTACCAATAAGAACAGCCATCATACACAATATAAACGTTATACCTGCAATAATTACGCAAGCAAGCCATACCGGAAGGGCAAGTGTGCCGGAGCTTTCGTAACACGCCATGTTTACGCCGACAGCAAACGCATCGATTGAGGTTGCTACTGCTTGAACCAGCAAGACCACTAGAGTAAGATTAACCTGTTTTTCTTCTTTTTCGCTATCTTTAAGCTCGGGGTGACGCATATCCTTTACAGCTTCGAAAATCATTTTTCCGCCGATAAAGCCGAGTAAAACAAAGGCTAAGTATGGGGCAATAATTTCGATAAAGCGAGCAAAAAGCGAACCTAAAAGACAACCTAAAAACGGCATTATTCCCTGAAATAAACCAAAAGCTCCAGATATTAGAAGAATCTTTCCCCATTTCATTTTATGGTTGGCAATACCGTTGGACACGGACACCGCAACAGCATCCATTGACAGTCCTATGCCTATAAGGATAATATCTAAAATTCCCATAATTACTCCGTCTTTTTATTACTGTAAAATAATATGCTCGCAACTTTTTAAGTATACTATAATACACTTACAATGTCAAGCGGTAGTTTGCGTTTAGAGAAATTATATACTACGCTTAATTAAGATCAAAACTCCGCCAAATTTTACACCAAAGTGTAAGAAAAACCGCCATACGTATGCACGTACGACGGTTTTTTGTTAGTTAGATTTTTACCATACGTATTCGGGATATGTTCCTGTGAAAGTAAGCAAGAAACGAGCAATAAATACGATTGCAATACCTGTTACGATAATATCCTTCTTTGTGTACTTTCCAGTACAAAGCTTGATAAGAACGTAAGAGATTGCACCGATACCAATACCGTTTGCGATAGAATAGGTAAGAGGCATAAGGATAAGAGTAAGGAATGCGGGTACTGCGCTAGAAAGATCCTTCATATCGATTGCGCTAAAGTTACGAAGCATAAGTACACCTACGTAAATAAGAGCGGGAGCTGTTGCAGACTGGGGAATTACAGAAGCAACAGGGCTTAAGAACAAACAGAACACAAAGCAAGCTGCAACAACAAGAGAAGTTAAACCTGTTCTTCCGCCTGCGCCTACACCTGCTGCGGATTCTACGTAAGTGGTTACGGTAGAAGTTCCAAGGATTGCGCCTGCGCAAGTTGCAATAGAGTCTGCCATAAGGCATCCGTCCATATTAATGGGATCGCCATTTTCGTCAAGCATATTAGCTGCAGAAGCTGCTCCGTAAAGAGTTCCTACGGTATCGAACATATCAATAAGACAGAAAGTGATGATATAACAAATTGCGTTAAGAATACCAACCGTGCCAAATGCATATACCCAGCTTTCGCCCTTGAATACAGAAGGCAAACCAACCGTTCCAAAATCCACAAACGTTTGTCCGATTTGTCCCATATTGAAACTGGGAAGAGTCCAACTCATAAGGTAATACAAAACAGTAGCTGAAAGAATACCAAGAATTACATTACCTTTAATCTTAAACTTATCTAGAATAACTATAACCAAAAGACCTATAAATGCAGAAAGGGCAGGCACTACTGAAAGAACATTTGGATCGGAACTAAACCAAGTTGCGGTATTACTTCCAATAACAGAAAGATTTAAAAATCCAACCATTGTGTATCTATCAGGAACAACGATTCCTGCAGCCTTAAATCCAAGAAGCGCAATAAATAAACCAATACCTGCGGGAATTGCTTTCTTTAGACAGTCAGGAAGCGCTTTTGCAATAGCTTTTCTTGCGCCTGTTACCGAAAGAATAAGGAATATAATACCCGAAAGAAGAATAAGTATAAGTCCACCTTGATAAGCAGTGATAGGATCTCCAGAAAGCCCAGCATCTAACTTTTTAAACTCAGGCAACACAAAGCATACAAAGAAGAACGAGTTTAGCCCCATTCCTGCAGCTTGCGCAAAAGGCATTTTACCTAAAATTGCAGTAAGAACAGTTCCAATAATAGCGGCAATAATACCACCAATATAAACTGAATTCCAGATTGTTCCACCAGTTGCTCCACTAATTTGTCCTGGATTTACCAAAACAATGTAACACATAGCGAAGAAAGTTGTAAGACCTGCAATAATTTCGGTCTTTATGGCAGTCTTTCTTGCGCTAATTTCGAAAAACTTATCAAACTTACTGATAGGTTTTTCACCACTAGTTTTCATCTCTTCCATAATTTTCTCCTTTTGAAAATTTTTTATATTGACATTCGGGTTTTTCCCGTAATATCCAAAATAAATTAGGCAGAAAACATTTTCCCTATATGAAATAGAATACGCTGAAGTCTTTCGCTTCACACAACTATCATAATTTTAACACACTTAAAAGTGTCGTGTCAAGGATAAATTGCAAATTGTGGCATATTTTGTAGATAAAAAAATTAAAACTACTTTATTTAGTACAAAGCAAATCTAATTATTCTTTTTTTGCTTTATATCTTGATTTTTACTTAACTGTTGTGATATAATAAAACGTAGAAAGTTTTTAGGAGCAACAAATATGCACGATATAAGTATTTTAAGCGAAATCGGCGGAAGGGCATACAATCAAGACAGCATAATGGTTTCGCAAAAAAACGGCAAGTACTGTATAGCGGTCGCCGACGGACTTGGAAGCTATAATGGTAGCGAAATTGCCTCGCGAGTTGCCGTTCAATACCTTGTCGATTGGTTTAACGAAAACTGCGACAGCGAAGAATTGTTTGTAAAATCTTCCATATCCTCCGCTCTTATGCGTGCGCATAATAAAATTATAGAACACAAAGAGGCGGATATGTCGATATCATCAAGCTGTACTACTATCGCATTTGTTGTTTCGGACAATACTACGTCGGTTATGGCGCATATTGGCGATACACGTATCTATGAAATTAAGAACGGAAGAATTTTGTACAGAAGCAAAGATCATTCTCTGGCTCAGCTTGCCGTAGAACGCGGAGAAATAACGGCTGACCAGATAAGCACCCATAAAGACCAAAACAAACTTCTTAGAGTTCTTGGCTCCGATTACTTCGTGGACGCGGATATTTCCACAGACTTTTTCCCGCTCTCAAAAGGGGACGGATTTGTGGTTTGTACCGACGGACTTTGGGAATACGTTAAAGATAAAGAATTTGAAGAATTGTTCGAAAATAAGAGTACGTCTAGCGCAAAACTAAACAAACTGAAAGAACTTCACGACGAAAGAGCTGACTTTGGTTGCGATAATTTTTCGGTTGCGGTATTTGTTAAAGGAGAATAACGTTGCACAAGAAAAACCCAAAAAATTTATGTTTATACTGCTTTTCTGAACTAGACTTTAGACGCGTATGCAAGAACTGCTCTAAGGAAGACGACAAAACGCCGTCCCCACCGCATCACTTGCCTAAGCGCACTATTCTTAACAAAAAGTACGTTATTGCGCGCTCTATTGGCGAGGGCGGTTTTGGCATTACTTATCTTGCCTACGACTTGCTTTTCGAGCGTCCTGTTGCTGTAAAAGAATATTATCCCAGCGGTTACGTTTCTCGCGCGCCCAGAACCAACGACATTATCTTAAACCTAAGAGAAAACGCTCCGCAGTTTAATAGGGGTCTGAGAAGATTTATTGACGAAGCTAAAAACCTTTCGTCTATTAATAAGCTTGACGGAATTGTAAGCGTTTTGGACTTTTTCCCGTCAAATTCCACAGCCTACCTTGTAATGGAATATTTGGACGGAATTTCGTTAAAGCGTTATATTCAAAAGAAGGGCAAGCTAAACACGGACACGGCTCTCACCATACTACACCCTGTTATCAGCTCGCTTGGCGCGGTTCATGAAGTAGGACTTATTCATAGAGATATTTCGCCAGACAATATTTTGATTACGCGAAATAGCGAGGTTAAGCTAATTGACTTTGGCGCATCTAAAAACGCATCGGAAGACAAGTCGGTATCCATTGTTCTAAAACAAGGCTTTGCGCCCGAAGAACAGTATAGAACACACGGCGTGCAAGGTCCGTGGTCGGATATTTACGCGCTTGCGGTAACAATTTATTTTTGTATCACAGGACAGCTCCCTCCCGAGAGTATTCAAAGGCTATACGAAGACACGCTTACGCCCCCCTCTAAACTGGGCGCGGATATAAAACCAAAGCAAGAAAAAGCGTTACTTAAAGCACTTGCGGTTCTTGCTAAAGACAGATACAAAAATATGAGGGATTTTGAAAAAGACATCTATGGCTATCCGTCTAGAACTACCCCCACCGAAAAAAAGCAAACCACACCTAAAACGACCAAAAACAAAACTACGGAATCAGCTCCTAAACCCGTTAAAAACGTTGAACCAACCGAAACCGTAGAATATAAACTTCACACTGCTAAAAACGAAAAAACAAGCGTTAAACTTGAAAGACTAAGCGGGGCAAAACAAAGCACGGAAATAGGTAAGCGCGCAACTCCTCCACCTCGTAAACAGCTAAGTGCCGACCTTGTAAAGAACGGAAATCCCAATAACGTTCGCACGAAAAAGGTACAACGCAACGAAATTAGAAAGATAGAGCATATTGTAAAGAACGAACAAAATCAAGACGACATACCTGCACCAGAAGTTAAAAAACAATCGCTCTTGTCCAAGCTTTTTTCTAAAAACAAAAACGATGACGAATAAGAAAAACTCACTGTTTTCCACAACGGATAGCAGTGAGTTTTTTAATGTTTACTTTTTCTTAGACGGATGTTTTACAAGCCCGATTGCCTTGCTAATTTCCATTATTACAAGAGGAACGAAAGCAAGACCTAAGCAGATTAGATATTGTACCCAATCTAGATATACGATTGAGAATGCCAACATAACACCAGGGGTAAAGAGTACGAAAGCTACTAAGATAAGCGAAATAAGACAAGCGCCGTTGAGTTTACCGTTTCCAAATGGCCCGGTTACGAAAATCGAATGTTCAGACCTCATGTTAAACGCGTGTATAACCTGGGATACGGAAAGAGTCATAAACGCCATTGTTCTTGCAACGTCTATATTCCAATTACTCATTACAAGTCCGATCCAGAACGCGCCTAGCGCCAGCAAACCAAACATAAAGCCTTGAAGTACTACTCTTACACCCAGTCCGTGGGCAAATATGCCTTCGTTTTTTGGCTTTGGCTTTTGTTGCATTACATCTTTTTCAACAGGTTCCATACCGAGCGCAATTGCAGGAAGCGAGTCGGTTACGAGGTTTATCCACAAAAGTTGCATAGAAAGAAGGGGGGATTGTTGGAACACAAGCATTGCGATAAATACAAGCACGATCTCTCCAATGTTAGTACCAAGCAAGAATCCTACTACCTTTTTAATGTTAGCGTAAATTCCTCTACCTTCTTTTACCGCGTCTACTATCGTTGCAAAGTTATCGTCAGTAAGAGTCATATCTGCAGCGCCTTTTGCTACGTCAGTTCCGGTAATACCCATAGCGCATCCGATATCCGCAGCCTTTAACGCGGGAGCGTCGTTTACGCCGTCGCCTGTCATGGATACAACCTGACCTTTACGTTGCCATGCTTTTACGATACGTATCTTGTTTTCGGGAGAAACTCGCGCGTATACGGAAATATTTTCAACCTCTCTGTCAAGCTCTTCGTCGCTCATTTCGTCGAGCATTGCGCCTGTTATTGCTCTATCGCCGTCAAGCAGTATTCCCAGCTCTTTTGCAATAGCTGATGCCGTAACTACGTGGTCACCTGTAATCATAACTGGCTTAATGCCTGCTTCTCTACAAGTTGCAACCGCAACTTTTGCCTCGGGACGTGGAGGATCTATCATTCCTACAAGACCTAAAAAGGTAAGACCGCTTTCGAGCTCTTCGCTTACAAGCTCTGAAGGAACTTCGTCAATCTCTTTATATCCAACTGCCAAAACACGGAGCGCAGATGAGCTCATAAGCTCGTTCATTTCTTTCGCTTTAGCAAAATCTCCGCTACTGCAACGGCTTTCCATCATATCCACAGCGCCCTTTACGATAACGATTTTCTTTCCGTCAATAACGTTTATCGTACTCATAAGCTTACGGTCGGAATCAAACGGAATACCGCCTATTCTGGGATACTTTGCGTTAAGGTCGTCTTTTGTCATACCGTTTTTGTGCGAAGCATACACGATTGCCGTTTCGGTAGGATCTCCAATATGCGTTTCCTTACCGTCTGCAAAAACAACCGAACCGTCGCAACAAAGAGTGCCGAGCATAAGCAGATTTTTTACTTTATCGCTATTGTTTTCAGTAATATCTTCAATCTCACTCTCACCGTCTACGTATGCTTTTTTTAGCGTCATTCTATTCATTGTAAGCGTTCCGGTTTTGTCCGAGCAAATAATAGACGCGCTACCCAACGTTTCTACGGCAGGAAGTCTGCGAATAATCGCATTCTTTTTTACCATACGCTGTACGCCTATTGAAAGCACTATCGTTACGATTGCAGGCAAGCCTTCTGGGATTGCTGATACTGCAAGCGATACTGCGGTCATAAATATATCAATTACTTCAATTCCGCTAATAAGACCTACGATAAACACAACAAGACAAGCGCCAAGAGCTACTATACCAAGGTATTTACCAAGCGATGCAAGCTTCTTTTGAAGAGGTGTTTGACTTTCACCCTCAGCAGAAAGCAAGTTTGCAATTTTACCCATCTCCGTGTCCATACCGATTGCGGTAACTATTGCGGTTGCCGTACCGTACGTTATGGAACAGCCCGAATATATCATATTGCATCTATCACCCAAAGGCGCATCTTCCTTAACTTCTGCCAAAGCGTCTTTTTCGGAAGGAACGGACTCTCCTGTGAGCGCGGATTCTTCGCTCTTTAACGAAGTGGACTTGATAAGTCTTGCATCTGCAGGCACGAAATCGCCGGCTTCTAGTAATATTATATCGCCGGGAACAAGCTTGTCGGCGTTGATAATCTTTTCCTCACCGTTACGTATTACTCTCGCGTGAGGCGCGGACATATTCTTCAGTGCGTCTAACGCCTTTTCCGCTTTACTTTCCTGAGCTACGCCCATTACCGCGTTTAGCACTACGATAAGTAGGATAAGCGCTGGCTCGAAAAATTCTCTTGGATTTTGCTCTACGCATGCAATAACGAAAGACACGATTGCGGCTACGATCAAAATAAGAATCATTACGTCCTTAAACTGCTCGAAAAACTTGCGGAAAAGCGATTTTTTCTTCTTTTCCTTCAGCTTATTCTCGCCATATCTTGCCTGACGTTCTTCGACTTGCTCGTTAGTTAAGCCGGAAGACACGGAAGACGAAAGATTTTCGACAACCGAATTTACATCCATTGAATAGGGTTTCATTTCTTTCTCCTTTTCTTTATTATTTACCTTTTTATATTCCACCTATGCCGTTTGCGTTAAAAAAAGACACCTAAGCTATAAACTTTGGTGTCTTGTGTTTGTAATTGTTTAGACACCACGTAACGCCTTTAGGCATACGTGAGTCTCGTAATTTCAAGCAAGCCAGACTAAAAAGCCAGGATGTTGAACTTGCTCCGCCATATATTTGGCGCTTACTACTCCCTCACGGAAACAAGAGTATTTTAACATGGTAAAAACAATTTGTCAACGCTTTTATGCCTTTTGTAATAATTTTCGCTATATATTTAGCTTTTTATCACTAAAGAAGAGAAATTACTTTTTGCATAAACTCAAAGTGAGCTTTTGGACAATGTGGATATTTATCATAACCGCTGAGTCCATACTCTTTTAAGAGCGCATCAACTTTTTCCTCGCCTAAAATCTTTTCCGCTTGCTTTAATATACGATAGTCGTCAAATGCTTCAAACCCAGCAACTGAACGAAGCGAGTGAGTTGCTCCACTCTTTATGGGATATACGATAAAACCGTCGCCACTTGGAAAACCTGCGTTTGCATCGGTATTACAGTAAGGGTCAATCTCACCCACAGAAAGTCTTGCGTTGTAGAAGTTGTACCCCCAATGTAAATAGCCTTGAACTTTAGTTTGATAAAGCTGAGTTCCGATAATACGCGTACGGTGCAAGGGCATAGATAAAAATCTATTGGAGTAATTTCCCCAAGACGGATTACAGCAGTTGTACGTAAAGAGCGGTTTTACACCGTTTTCCTTGAAAGGTTTGTATACATCTATTTCGGGAACAGGGATATCCACTAAGCCCTTTTCATAATACTCGTAATGGCTCATTGCGTCCATTGTAGGCATGTCGCCAATAAGCGCTTTTACAAACTTTCTAAGCTCGGTGTACTTTTCGATATGCTTCTCGTTAGGCTCGTCGGTAAGGTGGAAATACGAGTATTTGTCTATACCGAGTTTTTTAAGGTTTTCGATAAGCTGAGGAATAAGCGCGGTAAGAAAATCTAAATAACGTACGTCAGTAGACGGTACATCCCAGCCAAAAATTCGCTCTTGCTTTCCATTAACGTCAGCAATTATTTTAGGACATGCGTTTCCTCCCCACTGCGTAAACAGGTGAGAAAGTTCGAAGTATTTTATACCCCTACGCTTTGCAAATTTTACAAACTTTTCAAAATCGGAAAAGTCGAACTCGTAACCACTATCTAGTTTTTTTACTTTTATAAGCTGTGCGGTTTGTCTTTCGCTTCCTATCTTAGTATCAAGCGGTGGTGTAAAAAGGGGAGTCAGGAGCATATTATAACCACACTCGGTAAACACTTTCAAGTAAGAATCAAACACTTTGTAAAAGCATTTTCCAAAAAGTTTTACGTTATGCTTTTGAGCAATGCAGTCATAATGCATCCAGTTTGTAAGCACTAGGTCGGTGTCATCCAAACAAACGTCTTTTACAGTAAGAGTATGAGAGCACGACGCCACTACTTCGTCTTTCTCGTTTTTGAGATTGAAAACAGTTTCGTACTCGCCAGCTTCCACTTTATCGCTAATATCGAAAATTACACTTAACGCTCTATGCTGACGTGGCGGTAAATCAAACGGCTTTTCATGTTTTATAAGAGCATCAGGAACAAGAGCAGGCGACGTTGTTTCGTAGTATTCGTCAATAGTTTGAGGAATGGTTGTAACAGGCACGGGGCGCTGTTCGTACACGGTTATTACGTCTTTTAGTTTGCCAACCACATCTAACGTAAGGTTATATGAGTGCGCGTCGGTATACATTGCAATCTGAAGCGCGTACTTCATTCTCTTTAACACTGTTGCGCTCTTTTCTTCAAACGTGGGCTGAACAGAATATAAAACTCTTTGCATAGAATTGACAGTTTTTAGCTGAATTGGCATAATTTTCTCCTTATTAAGCTTTGTATTTTTCTCTAATTATACGCTTTTTATCACGATAACGGTTATTATTTAGTTAATGTCAGTTTGTATTTTTTTAGTTAATCCATTCTTCCTGCAAACAAAACTATAAGTTTTTTCTGTATTTATCAGGTGAATACCCTGTGTTCTTTTTGAACACTCTCGAAAAGTATAGAGGATCGTCAAAACCTGAAAGCGAGGCTACCACCGAAACTTTAAGCGAAGTAGACGTAAGTAAGTATTTTGCATAATCAGTTTGGAGCTTTGTTTTGTACTTTAACGGAGTTACTCCATACGATTGCTTAAACGCTCTAATAAAATGTCCATCGCTCATAAAAGACGCCTGAGAATAGTCCTCAAGAGTATGATTTTGTGAAAAATCACTCATCATAGCAATGGCTTTTGCAAACGGCTTTTCGATTTTTTTCTCGCACAAGAGAATGCAAAGCGCTTTTAAGAGGGCGACTATATAATCCTCACTCCGCTCTCCGCTGTTCACGCACGCGCTTATCATCATTTCCAAGATATTGTTAACGTCGTTGCTTTTGTCTTTATAGCAAACGCATCTACCAGTAAAATCCTCGACAATCTCTTCTGCCTGTGTTCCAGTAAAATGTATCCAATAATAAACGCTACCCTCGCTGGCTTTGTAGGTATAGTTGTGAGCTTCGTTGGGCTTATATAAAGCGCAATGCGAGCTTGGATAACTTATTCCGTCCACGACAAATTCGCCACTTGCAACAAACAGCAAATGATAGTCCTTTCTCCCATTCACTCTCACAAGCTCGATATCCTCACTTACATTTTTATACGAACCGCAATTATTAACTTTTAAGATAAGCTCGGAATCAGAATCGGTATTCTTTCTTCCCTTGCCAAACAATACTCGCATGCTTTTCTCCTTTTAGAAATTATACCATATAAAAGCAACACATGCAAGACTTTTTTTAAAAAAATATCAATTTTGTCCATATAAAAACGTTTTTGGTATGGACAAAAAGAATATATGTTGCTATAATAATTAAAACGGATTTCCGTAATCTTATACTTTATAGGAGCAAGTTATGAGAGAAATTATCGATTTTGACAAAAATTGGTTCTTTTGCAGAAAAGACATTAAGAGCGAATACGGCGCGTATAAGGGAATTGCGTACATCAGCGCAAAGACCGAGCGTTATCACTTAGGACCTGCCAGCAAGGATTATTTTTGCGAGCCCGACTCGTACAATCTTAACGCAACACATTCCAGCGGAGAAAAATGGGAAAGAGTAGACCTTCCTCACGATTATATAATTCAGGGTATTCCCGAGGAAAAATACAACAACGCTTTGGGTTTTGTACCCTATGACAATGCTTGGTACGTAAAGCGTTTTAACCTTAGCGAAGAAGATAAAAACAAGCGTATAACCTTGCTTTTCGAAGGCGTTGCAACTCACGCAACCGTATACCTTAACGGATGCTTGCTTAAACATAATTTTTGCGGATACAACTCGTTTGAGGTCGATATTACCGACGTTGTAAAATACACCGAGCGTAACCACCTTGCAGTCTACGTAGACACTCAACATCACGAGGGTTGGTGGTACGAGGGCGGTGGAATTTATCGCCACGTTAAGATGATTAAAACCGATTTAGTATCGGTGGATTTGTGGGGAATTTACGCAAAACCCGTACACGTATGCGACAAAACGTGGAAAGTTGAAACACAAACCACTATCAGAAACGACAATGTAAAAACAAAATCCGTAAAGGTTGTAGGCGAAATTTTTGACGAAAACAATAATCTTATTGCAACAAAGGAAGTAAGCGGAAAGATTGTTGATAAGGATATCAGAACCTTTAAGTACACGTTTGATATAAACGATCCTACGCTCTACTATCCCGACTCACCCACGCGTTATACAATGAAGGCCAGCGTTTACGTAAACAACGCGCTTGTAGATAGCGACGAGGTTAAGTTTGGTTTTAGAACGTTCTATCTAGACCCCGACAAGGGAATGTTTATTAACGGCAAGCACTACAAGATTCAAGGCTTGTGCGGACACGCGGACTGCGGACTTATGGGAAAAGCAGTACCCGATAATATCCATAGATATAAAGTACGCCTTATGAAAGAAATGGGCGCGAACGGATACAGAACGAGCCACTACCCCCAAGCTGAGGCTCTTATGGAAGAGCTTGACAAAAACGGCTTTATCGTAATGGACGAAACCAGATGGTTTGAGTCTACCGACGAGGGCAAAGCTCAGCTTGAAATGCTTATGAAACGCGATAGAAACCGCGCTTGCGTTTTCTTCTGGTCGGTGGGTAACGAAGAGCCTCACCACGTAACCGAGGAGGGTAGACGCATTGCTCAAACATTGATGTCGCTAGCTCACAAGCTTGATGATTCGAGAGTTATTATGACAGCAGTTTGCCACAATCCCGACAAGGCCACCGTGTACGACGAGCTTGAAGCGATTGGTATAAACTACAACTGGACGATGTACGAATACGTTCATAAAAAGTATCCTAAAAAGGCGGTGTTCTCGTCAGAATGTTGCGCAACGGGTACTACTCGCGGTTGGTACTTCCCCGACGAACCCACAAAAGCATACTTACCTGCGTACGATAGAGATAGTTCTATCGACTTTAAGGGTAGAGAGTTTACTTGGAAATATCTTGCGTCTAATGAATGGCTTCTTGGCGGATATCAGTGGATAGCTTTTGAGCATCGTGGCGAAGCTGTTTGGCCAAGAGTTTGCTCTCAAAGTGGAGCAATAGACTTGTTTATGCAAAAGAAGGACGCATTCTATCAAAACAAGTCGCATTGGACGACAGAGCCTATGGTTCACCTTCTTCCGCATTGGAACTTCAGAGGTTTTGAAGGCAAAGAATTTAGAGTTGTTGCATACACCAATACTCCAGCATGCGAACTATTCTTAAACGGTGTTTCGCTAGGTAAAAAGGAAGTAGAAAAGTGGGGACACGCCGAATGGCAAGTAACGTACGAACCTGGCAAGATAGAAGTTGTAGCATACGACGAAAACGGAAACGTTGTAGCTTCGGACAATAAAATCACCTCATCCACTCCCTACGCTTTACGCCTTTCTCTGGACACCGACGACGTAAAGGCAAACGGCAAGGATATTGCAATCCTTTCATGCTACGTTGTAGATAAGGATGGTAACGAGGTTTACGACGCTACCCCCACTGTTTCGTTTACAGCAAACGGCGCCGGTAAGATTTATTCCACCGGCTCTGATATAAGCGAACACTCCAGCTTGTTCCTCTCCACTCGTAAAATGAGAGCAGGCCGAATCGGCGTTGCTGTTAAGATGACCGAAAAAGAGGGTAAGCTTACCGTTATTGCTCAAGCAGACGGACTTCTCCCTGCAATACTTGAACAAGAAATCAGCAAATAAGCTTATTAAAACTTCAACTATTATAAAACAGTCTGTTTCAACCAATGAAACAGACTGTTTTTGTTATGTTTTGTTAATACGTATTAGGGTAAATCGGTAAATTCGTTTGCTCCGATCTCTCTTACGTTTACGTTGAAGATATAGAAATCCACTGCATACGAGGAGGAATACCAAAGCTTTAGCGAAGACTCGCCCGCTACTTGCTGACTTGCATATTTGTAAGCAAACTTATAATCCGTTTCGGTTGGGCTCTTGTAATAGAAGTATATTACGTTGTTCTTGCGAATAATTCTAAAATCGATTTGGTAATCGTATTTTTGAACGCTGTGTGGCAAGTTCAAATTAGTAACGTTTATTCTATCAGCCCACTCTTTACCCGCAGGAATAATACGTATTGCGTTAGAATAAAACGAAATATGCTCGTTAACACCGTTCGTATTTATGATAATTCCAACGCCCGGATTAGTTTCGTTAGTAACATTTGCAACCTCGCGTCTTACGTGGGAGAAGTCGTACACAAAGTCGGTAAACGTATCGGCAAACGCATAGACTACGTTTGTGCTAGCCTTAACGTTTAAGTATGCTCCGTTTATCGTAAGCTTTTCGTCTGAGTAGTTATATCCGTACGTTTCTACGCCGTTTGCACTATCTCCGCCAAAGGGAAGAGTTCCACTATTGAGAACTATACCTTCTACGCTTTCGGTAAGCTTAAGCTGTTTATTCTCGCACGCATAACCATCCTTTTTGATACGGAAGGTATACAAGCCCGAATTGATAACACGCTCAAATGAGCCGTCGCTACTTGTCTTGAACGTTTGGATCAATTCTCCAAACATATCCAAAATTTCGATATCTAGAGCTTCTGTTGTGGGATTACCGTTAAGCAACGCTACGCCTTTTACCGTAACAGGAATTGGTGTTATATCCATTGAAAACTCAAAAGTATCGCCCTTGTTTCCTACCGTAAACTTGTACTTGTTATTAATTACCGAAACAAGCTTTCCGTTATACTTTGCATAGGTTACCGAATATCCGTCTTTAGGCTTAAAGGTTATTGTAATCTCATCACCAAGAGCAAACTTGCTTTCGCCGTTTATCACACTTCCGCCCGATACGGAATATGTGCCAAGTTCGGGAGTATTGTTTGTTATTGCTACGTCGCGTTCGAACCAACTTGGAACACTATCGTCGTCAAACTTAGTTACGTTCATATTCCAAATAAGGAAGCTGTTTGCTTGCGCGTTGGTATTATGCAAGAACACTTCACTTGCGCCTTCTTCGTTCATACTCTCGTACTCATACGCAAGATGATACTCAGTTTCTGTAGGCTTTTTGTAATACATATAGAACACATTATGGCGTCTTGCTATTCTAAAATCAATTTGCTCGTTAAAGTTTTGCAAGTTGTAGTTTCCACATCCGCCAACGTTAATTCTATCAGCCCAAGTTCCGCCAGCCGGAATAATACGTACCGCTCCCGTAAAGAACGTAAGAGCTTCGTTTGTTCCGTTTGTATAAAGCGATATACCTATCGCCGCGCCAGTTTCATTTTCAACTCCGACTACTTCCTTTCTCATATACGAATAGTCGAAAACAAAGTCTGCCATAAGTCCTTCGTTTATAGCGTACTTAACATTGCCGTTTGCTACAACTTTTCCATACACGCCTTTAATATCAACGTAGTCGTCTTTGTATCCATAGCCAAGCGACAATCCTACACTTGATTTTTGAGTTCCCCCAGGAACTTCGCCACCAATGGGAGAATCGTGAAGAGTGAGCAAGAAATTAGAAACGTCCTTATTAAGGTTTACACTAGCCGTTTCGCAAGCAAAGCCTTCTACCTCTACTCTCACGTAATAAATCCCCTCAGGCAATGCAATTAAGAACGAGCCGTCCTCTCCTGTTGTAAACTGAACTTCAGTCTTGCCGTCAGCGCTTTGAGCCGTTCCACTAAGCGAGCTAACGCTTATACCATCTTTACCCTCCACTTTACCGCTAAGAGTGTAAGATACTGAATAAAGCATAGATATTTCCATTTGTCCAACCATTGATTGATTTAAGGTAATGGTTGCAACAGGATTAGTTTCTGTCAATATTACTTTAGTATCGCCAAGCAAAACTGTGTACGCAGTATCTATAAGCGCGTGTTCGGTAAGCGAGAGCGTAATCTTTTGACCAGGGAATCCGATTTGATTAATAGCGTCGCCATCATTAACACTCAACAGTCCTTCAATATTGATATAAGGCTTGTTATAATCGGTTTCGTATTCTTCATTTATATCGTAGCACGTATCATCCATACTAAGCGTAACGCCAACTTCGTCTTTAGCGTACTTGATAGCCTCGTCACCCACCTTGATCCAATAATCCTTGTATCTCATAGACAGATAATAAGACGAGTGTCCCGAAATTGCTACGCCACATTTTCCCGAAAGGTTATAAAGCTCTACCATTGTTACAAACACGTCGTTTACGTAACAGAAAGCCATACTGTTTATCTTTATTACCTTAAACTTTGTAAAGTAGAAAGTTTCGGGATTGTTTGGATCTGTGGGAAGAATATTAACTGTACCCTTAGAACCAGGAATATTAATATATGTGGGATTCCAACCCTTATTTGTATGCAAAACTCTAATTCTGTTTCCTGCAAGCTCTATCCAGGAAAAACTTCTTTTTGCGTCAACAAACATAAATCCTGCGCCGGGGTTAGCCTCATATACGGGATTAAGTCCTGTATTGATTGTATTTGCAACGTTAATTTCTACAACTTGATATTCGTGCACCGTTTTTCCCGAGAAGTACACGGGAGAGAACGCAGTATCGCCTGTTTCCATATCTACGTAGCCAAGCGATTCTGTGGTCATATTCCAGTTTCCAGGGTTACTACCAAACGACATTTTGCCCTCTTCATCATAAGCCGTACCGCCCACAATATTGGGAATCATATAGATAGTATCTAACGTTGTATTTTCAGTTACGTTTACTAACTTATCTAAATAATAAGTTCTGTAACCAATTGCGTTAATATTTATTTCGTAATCGTAGCCCTTTACCAATACAAGGAACGCCTCTCCTCCCTGAACAATCATATCGTAGTATCCTAAAGTGGGGTTAGACGATTTTATTACCGCAGTTGCTACAAGCGGTATTTCATCTTTGGTGTTGTTGTCATACACGCTAAAGCGCATATAAACAAGATTATTCGCATCGACTAACGAAGACGTGGAGTTAATTTCGGTATCTCCTTTAATATTACGGACAACGTATTTACCATAACTTGCATTTTGCTTTAAATCGTCGGTTATATCATTTACTACGCCGTTAGTTGTTGCCGTAAGGGTTTCAATTTGTCTTAACTGCACTCCACTAAAATCGTTGTTGTTAAGAATTTTTTGTTTTTGCGATGCACTAACGTTAGGTCTGGCGCTTTGATAAGATATCGTAAACTCGTTGTCGTCCGTATTGCTTACCGCAACCGTGCTAAACGACATCGTTATACTTGGAGTTTTTCCTTTTGTGATAACGTAAGCAAACCTAGACGTTATTTCCTTTGTGGACGTCGCGTCTAAAACCTCTACCGAATTGTTAATAAACTTAACACCGATTGCGCTTGAAGCCATAATTCCCGGAGAAGTTCTGACGTTAAGTGTTGTTACAAGCTGACAATGAATAAGCTTATCATTTACAATATAGTAAATATATCCGTTATCAAAAATCGTTCTTACCCTTATTCTTCCGTCCATTACAGCAAACTCTGGCAAACTTATCATTTCGAGCCAACCATCCTTGTTTGTTGTATAAATTCTAGGACGAGCTAAAATAAATCCGTTTTTAAAGTCGTGTGTGTTTTCATTAATATCAAACTTAAGCGTCGTGTAATTTATCTCGGAGTTAAACACGGTTATACCTGCGTTTGCCCCCTTCATCTCTTTTGTTACAACAATCTCGGTATTAAATTGATAATATTCGCCCGAAACGTTTTTAAAGAACGCAACTCTATCTCCGCCTTCTATAACCTCAGCTTCGTTTTCGTCAATCTTCCATCCTCGAGTTTTTGCAATACTGTACGAAGAGTCGCCTATAATCGAATTTTCGTCACTTACGTCCGCAAAACCGCTTGCGTTAAACTCTAAGAAATGATTAAGTTTTTGACTAATACTATTACTTGTTCCCGTAAAAGTAGGGATAAGATTGTAAGTAAAGTTTGCACCTTCCAATCTCTTGTAGTTGTAGCTAGGATAAATAAATACTTTTTCTGGAATTCCGTTTGTTGTATCTATTCTTAAATCCTGCCAAGTAATAAAAAATTCTACGTTCATTTGCGCGTATTTATTATTAAGGTTGGTGGTGTTTATCTCACCCTCTACAACCTTAGACACGCCTTTTACATTTACCCACGATGGGAATACGTTACGAGTATCGATTTCTACTTTGGGAACCTCAAATACGTTATAAGCGGTTACGTTTTCGCCCATAATATAAAACGTCCAAGATGTATTTTTGTAGTGATAATTAATACCCGTCCAATATACACCGCCATTATCCTTAGCAGTACCGAAGACGTATAAACCCTTTTCTGAGAATATGGTAGTTACAGACATTGTAATGGTGGGGGCATCGCTTATCGCGTTAACGTAATAAGTTTGCGTTTCCCATGCTTCCTTTTCACCTATTTCTCCGTCAATAAGATAACCATCAAGGTCAGGTCTTTCTCCATACGCTGCTTCTCTATCAGGTTCATATGCAGGAAGATCACTTCCGTCAATATATCCCACTTTGTTTTCCATCCACTTAGCATAAAGCGTAATTCGCTCGGATATAGGTGTGGAAAAATCGAACTCTTTCGTTCCCTCTGCATCAATATACCAACCCTCAAACTTATATCCCGTAACAACAGGATCAAGCTCGGGTTTTACCGCACATTGTCCGCTCTCTACGCTCTGATTTTCAGGTGGTGGTATAAGCGCTTCTTCGTTGTTAAGATCAAAGCTTACCGTAAGCACTTGAAGCCACTGTGCGTAAATTGTCATAGAAGACGTGGGAATAAAACTGTCAAAATCAATAAGATTTACCTTGTCGTTTTTATCTAGCGACCAGCCTAAGAACTTCCAGCCGTTTGCGCTAAGATCGTCAGGTTTTGTTATTTTTCCGTCAGTTCCTGCGTCGATATACTGCTTTGCAGGAGCTCTTCCGTGACCGTTCCTGTCAAAAGTTATCGTATACGTACTCTCTTTTTCGCTCCACTTAGCGTATACGGTAGTATCGGAGCTAAGAGTTGTACCAAAGGTGTAAAGCTGATTAAAGTCATTATCAGTATACCAGCCCTCAAAGTTCCAACCACTCTCGGTAGGATTAGTAGGCTGAACAGTTACTTCGTCTTCTTTTAGTACTTGCTCCGTTATTTGAGTTCCGTGTCCGTTCATCTCAAAGCTGAGAGTATACGTAACGGGATCGGGCGTATCTTTTCCGCCGTCACCACCGTTGTCGCATGCTACAACTCCAACTAAAAGTGCAAGAACAAGGATAAGAGAAAGGAATAAACTTTTAATTTTTTTCATTTTAGTCTACCTCCTTATTCCTCATCCACCACTACGGGATTTCCCATAATGTAGATATCCGAAAGCTTTACTACGTAGCGGTTGGAAGAGGTAAGAATAAGTTCTCCAACCTTGTCTTTTGCATCGATTGTAATAATAATTTCAGATACAGTAATTTCGTTAAAGGTTGCCATAGCAGAGCCACCTTTACGCATTATCATATTAGCTTCGTCCCAGCCTTGATGATGAGGCTTGAGGTCTTTTATATGGCAATATCCGTTATATTCTTTGCTTTCCGGATACCACGTAGGCTTCCTATCAAGCTTGAAAACTACCGATTCTATATTATTAAACGCGTAAACGTAATCACGGCTGTTATAAATCATAATGTTGCGGATAGTTTGAGGAGTATCCCAAGAAAGCTTGAGTTTTAGCTGTCTTGTATCCTTATTTCCTACAACCTCGTATTTAGACGACCATTTCTGATATGTAACCAAACCGTCGTTAGCGTACTTAGCAGTAGCTGTGTCGCCCTCAAGTATGGTAACAGTTGCGGTTTTTGCTACGTTTTTATAGCCTGTAAACACTTCGGGCTTTGGCTGAAGCGAATACGTTGCGCCGTTTCCGTACATTACGGGAACTATATCGTTCCAAGCAATATTGCTTCCGTCATCACCTTTGTGTTCTTTATCGTAATATCTGTGATTGCCTGTTTCGAAACATTCTAACATCCATTCTTCACCAGTCATTCCTTTTTTGTCAAGACCGGGAATATCGTCTATACTGCCTCTATAAAAATCGTCGGTATCATACTCTAATTGCTTTTCGATAAGAGAGCCGAAAGTTATCTGATCGTACTCGTAAAACTCTACTCTGTCCATTGCAATTCCTCTACCCATAAACGCGCCTGAAGCATTATAGTTATATTCGGGATTGTGTAAGCAATGGTATACGCACCAAAGTTCGCCTTCTGCTTCTACAAAACAGTGGTGTCCGCACGCAGAAATTAAATCTCCACCTTCGTATTTATCAATACCGCTTGCAGGAGAATACTCGTACATTTTTATAAACGGACCGTAAGGATTATCAGAAACTGCAACGTGTACCGCATAGTGTTTACTACCGTATCCAAACGGAGAGTAGGTGAGATAATACCAACCATCGTGCTGCATCATAAACGCGCCTTCGTTTACACCGCCTTCTTTTTCGTCAATATCATTGAGGTAAAATCCTCTTACTCCGTTAATAGGATATGATACGTCAAAGAAGTGATAGTTTGACGATCCGTCGGGATCGGAATGTTTTGCCCAATCCAAATCTTCGGAAACTTCGGGATCGTAATACACAATAGAGTACGAGGGGGCTAATACGTGAGTAAGTGTACTCCAATCTGGGGAAAGCCAATCTTTCATTCTCATTACCCAAACGTTTTGATCTGCGTGAAGAGTACTTGCGTGAGAGGTAAAGTAGGTGTAGAATTCGCCTCTGTCGTTACTAAATACGTGCATATCCATTGCAGGCCATGTAGCTCTGTCCTCTATATTACAGTTTGGATACGCTTCTATAATTTCCTCGTGAAAATACGGCACGTTAACAGGGGGAGTATATATGGTTACCGCATCACCGTTAAGGTTTAAAAACTCGCCTTTCTTACTAAGATATGTAAGCATTTCGCCTTTAAGCGAATTTTTCTCGACGCTTCCATCAAACAAGTCATCGCGGTATACTGCAACGCTCTTTACAACGTCATTGCCGTTTTCGTCCTTTTCGGTAATTTGCTCGGTATAAACAGTTCCGTCCTCATTATATTTTGCAAGGTACTGATAATACGTTTCGGCAGTAAGAAGTCTATACGGTCCTTCGGGATTATCCGCAATTCCTAACGTAAGATACATATTGTCCCACTGGCTAGCGTCGTTCGAAATCTTGCTATTAGTCGCATAATCCGAACGCATGCTTGAATGTGGATTGTACTGTGTAAACTCATTTCCGTCTTTGGATGCGGACGAGAATGCAAGAAGATACATTCCGCTAACAGGATCGCGCTTATACTCGGGCGCCCACGTTTGAGCAGCTCCACCACCCTGCCAGGTAGTATTCGTTCCCAGATATGCGTATCCGTCAAGAGCGCCTACGTTTACCCAGTTATTCATATCCTTACTTTTGCTGAGGTTATACGCAGCCCACGCAGCTTCGGGATATTTTTGCTTGGTAGATGCGGTAAGCACAGTAGTACGTTCGCTACCGGTAAGATAGAACTGCTTTCCGTATCTGTCTATCCAATCCTGAAGCGTTCCACGTTCTTTAACCCACTCGTCCACAGCCTCTTGTCCAAACTGAGCTTGTCTTGCGATGTGTTTATTATAAGTATCAGTAATATCTTCTATGGAAACGTAAAGCACGGAAGGATCTCTTCCGTTTACTTTTTGATCGTTAAGATAATACAAATTCTCGTCATAGAACGCAAAGCTGTCGTTTTCTCTATCAAGTCCGCTATCATGGGGTAAGGGAAAACCTGCGGTTAGTCCAACTTCCGTTTCGCTTTCCACGCTTACCACAGTATCGGAAACATCGCTTGCAACAGGCGTTTTGATTTCCGTTTGCACAGTTGGCGCAGCAGAACAACCTATCGACGACATTCCTGCCATTATCAATGCAACAAATGAAATAAAAAGTCGTTTGATTTTTTTCATCATTTTATGCTCCTTTTTTTTGTTCGTAACTATATTATACTACATTCAACAAAAAAATTCAATAGCTAAATTGGACAAAAAGATGTCAATTTCGGACATTATTGAACTTTTTTTTAATTACACATAATAAAGACTGCGAGCGCACGCGCGTGAGCACTCACAGTCTTATGTCTTTTTTAAGGTTACGATTTAGTATATTTTAATACGGTTTATACACTTTTTCGATTGCCTTAAGGGATTTAGTCGCTTCGTCGATACTGCATTTCATGGGTTTATTTTGCATGGTTAGATCTAAAAATTCGCTATCTTCTGCAACAAACATATCGTTACGCTGAGTTTGCATTTTTTCTTCTACCCACACTCCCTTTCTCTTTTCGTAAATGCGTATAGTTGCCTCGTCCCAGGAGGAAAACTCAATAGTTATGACGCCACCCACTCCAATCAGCTCCATCATTCTGCGTCTTGGCGTTTGAAAAAGATCAAGGTGCACGGTTGCTACGCACTTGTTTTCAAACTTAAGTAAAAGCTCTACGGTATCGGGACTTTCAAACTCATAGTCGCTAAACGGTCCGTATACGCCGTAAGTTTCGCACACGCTTTGACCAGAAAACCATATTGCAAGATCTAAATCGTGCACAAGCTCAAATGCTCCCGAATACTTAGACAGATACATTTCTTTATACTCCGGATGAATGGACGGGAAATCCTCTCCTACCATTGCGCGAATGGAAACAAGACGCCCGATTGTACCGTTTTCAAGCATACGTTTTACCTTTTTCATTGCATCGTGGTATCTGAAGCAAAAGCCTACCATTACTTGTTTTCCACATTCTGCCATAGTTTTTTTAAGCTCTTCAATGCCTTCTGACGAATTGGAAAGCGGTTTTTCAATGAACACGTGAGCGCCGTTTTTTAAGGCTTGAATTGCCATAGGGATATGCATTTTAGTAGGGGTGAGAATAAATACGGCGAAAGGCTTTTGCTCAAGTCCTTTTTCGTAGCTTTGCGCAACTTTCAGGTCGGGGTATTTGTCTGTTACCGCTTTTACGTACGCTTCGTTTGGGTCGCAAACAATGATATTGCCCACTCCAATTTGTTTCAGTATATCAATATGGCGCTTACCTATTGCGCCACAGCCTGCAACCAGCACGCTTAAGTTGTGATAATTACTTACTTCCATATAGAAAAACCTCCGTCTACCAAGATGTTTTGTCCCGTAATATAATTACCCGCGTCAGAAGCAAGCAAAAGCGCTATACCCTTGATATCCTCGCCAATCTTTCCCATTCTGCCAAGAGGTGTTTCTTCGCTGTAAAGTCGCACAAACTCAGGCGAAAGCTCGCCCTTGTCAAAACCTCCGGGGGAAATACTGTTTACACAAATTCCGCTGGGGGATAAAAGTCCTGCAAGGTCGCGAGTCGCGCTGATAACTCCACCTTTTGCCGCTGAATAATCAATGGGTTGTTGCATTTTCTTAGCCTTATAATACATAGCTCTATCTCTACCGACAACGCCTGCAATAGAGCCAAGATTAATAATTTTTCCGCTTCCCCTGTCTATCATATGCTTTGCAACCGCCTTTGAGCAATACAACATTCCAGTAAGATTTACATCTATCATATCCTTGATTACAAGCGGATCTCTATCCACTATATACCCCTCGCTAGCGCCCGATCCACCACCTGCGTTGTTCACTAAAATATCAATACGTCCTGTTGTTTTTAGGACGTAATCAACTGCATTTTGCACGCTGAGATAGTCCTTTTGATCGAGAGCTACGGTATACGTTTTAATGCCATACGCTTCGCTTATTTCCTTAGCTACGCTCTTTACACTCTCTTCGTTTCGTGAGGATATAACAATCGTAGCGCCAGCTTCTGCCAACGCGCACGCGATATCATAACCAAGACCTTGCCTAGCTCCGGTAATAAGAGCAACCTTACCATCCAATCGCAACATGTCAAATACTTTTCTCATAACTTTCTCCTTTTTTGTTTATATTGCATTAATATTTTAGCATTACTTTTTTATAATATCTATATTAAAACGGACAAAAAGAATATTATATGACCGCTCAGAGTAATTTTTTACATGTTTTTATTGACAAACGGACATAAATATTGATAGAATAATAATTGGAGGAGTTATGGACACTATTAAAAACGAATATTTAACCGAGGAATACAAGGCTTTGCATCCTCTACAAATTACAACGTGTATAGAAAACGTTAAGTTTGTCTGTTTTGTGGATGAAACCTTTTCTAAAGCGCACCCCACACCACCGCTAAAACAGCTTGACAGATTGCACTTTCACTCTTATTACGAGCTGTTTTGTGTAAGCGAGGGAAGTTTGAAAATAAAGTTTGAAAATACCGAAAGCATCATAAAAGAGGGCGAAACGGTAATTATCGCGCCTTCGGTTTTACACCGAAGTTTTATCGAAAGCAACAACGTTAAGCGGTATAATCTTAATTTTGTAATGGAAAAAACCAACGTTAAAAGCGATTTCGATTTGTTCAAAATTCTATCTTCCGCGCTTGTTTATCCACTTTATTACAGCGTAGACAAAAACATTGAAACTGCGCTAAAAAAAATGTCAGAGTGCATTAAAACTAACGAACGTATTGCATTTTCTTTGCATTTTCACGAAATAATTAACGCAATCATATCTAAACACAGCGGGCAAGTTGTGGATATTATTCGAGAAAACAGCGAAAGCAGAATATACAAAATTCATCACGTAATAAACCTGCACTATATGGACGATATAAGCGTTTCGGATATTGCTAAGATGCTGTTTTTAAGCGAAAGACAAATACGAAGAATAATTAAAAAATATCACTCTTGCACGTTTTCTGAGCTTATTTGCAAGATGCGCATGAAAGCTGCTTACGAACTTCTTACTACAACCGATATGAAAATCTCAGAAATTGCAATAAGGGTGGGGTATAACTCTCTTAGCGGTTTTTACTCTGCTTTCAAAAGCGAATACGGAAATCTCCCGCTTTACGTAAGGAAAAACAAATAAAAAAATTCTCCGACTATCAATAAATAAGTCGGAGTTTTTAAGTTTTAATTATTTTTAGGCGCGGTTATTTGAACCAAAGAGCATAATTTTATTTTTTACTACGTTTTTTATAGCTTCTACCTTTTGCTCTCTTACCTCTAAGTATGAGCCTTGCGCTGAGCGAATAGCGGAAAGACCAGCTAAACACATATCGGTAAAGATATTCACTTTTGCAATACCACTTGATATTGTGTTCTTAAAATCGTCATCGCTAAGTCCACTACCACCGTGAAGAACAAGCGGAACTTCTACCTGATTTCGAATTGCTTTTAACCTGTCTATATCAAGCTTTGGCTTACTTTTATAAGCGCCGTGAGCAGTACCAATTGCAACGGCAAGCGCGTCTACTCCAGTCTTTTTAATAAAGTCTACCGCCTCTTGAGGGGTTGTGTACATATCGCTAGCTTCGCCGTCATTATTTTCAGCCTCGCCTACGTGTCCAATCTCTCCCTCAACAGTTATTCCTCTTGCATGCGCAATTTCCACCATTTTTTTAGTGCGTGCTATATTTTGCTCCATATCACCACCAGAGCCATCAAACATAATGGACGTAAAGCCAAGGTCCATAGCTTCCATACATCTCTCTTCGGTAAGTCCGTGATCATAGTGAACAACGACCGGCACGCTTGCTCTTTTAGCGGCAGATATTACAGAAGGTGCTATAAGCTTAAGCTCTCCATATGGAAGCAAAACCTCAGCTGTTCCAATAATTACGGGCGAACGAAGTTCTTCCGCTGCGGATATGACCGCCTCCAGCATATCGGTATCAATCGTGTTGAAAAGCCCCACCGCATAACCGTTTTTTTGCGCGTCTTTTAGTACTTTATCTAAATTTACCAGCATAGTTCTTCTCCTTAAAATATATTATCTTTGCGTTTATAAATTTTTTCCATATCCATTATTTCGTACTTGGATTTCATTCCGTCCACAGAGTTTTCTGCAAACAGGTTACAAGAAGCCGAGCACGACGCAAACCTAAGCAATTCTTCATCCGAAAAGTTATTATAAAGAGCATATAAACAGCCTGCACAAAACGCATCACCAGCTCCCACGCTTCCCTTAATTTCACTATTTGGAATATCGAGCGAGGCAAGCTTTGTGGTTGTTTTAGTTTTTACGTCATATACAAAACAACATTCCTTTGCGTGCGCTATAACCTTATCGCTAACACCTGCTTTTGCGCAGTTTTCCATAGCACGTATTACGTTTTCTGTGTCAATCCTGCCATTTTCCGTGCGCGCAGACAAACCCCAAATACCGCAAATTTCCAACTCGTTTACAATAAGATATGACGTGTATTTTAGTGAGGGAACAACCATTTCCTTATAGCTTACGTTGCTATCGCTCACCATATCGACGGAAGTCTTTATTCCCCTTTCTTTAAGCGAGGCTAAAAAGCGCGCCATAACAGTTCCGTACTCTTTATCCTTTTTATCGAACTCGTCTAATAGCATTATGTAGCCTAAGTGAAAATGCTCGCAGTTTAACGCGTTTACGTCCACGTCCTGTGGAGAAAATTCCGCGTTAGCTCCTCGCTTATGAAAGAACGTACGCTCTCCGCTAGGCAAACTCATAACGTCGGTAAAGCTAGTATATTCAGTTTTACTGATTGCTATTTTATCGGTGTTTATCCCATAGTTAGACATTTTGTGTACTAAATATTTACCGTTCTCGTCATCGCCCACCTTTCCGTATACAGTAATGGGAATACTCCTATCAATCTTAGCAAGGTTTATCGCGGTGTTTGGAGCGCATCCGCCAACAGCTTTTTCGATATTGTCAATCCTTGCAAGCATGCCTTGTTTTGGGTAAAGATTTATGCTTTTAATTACGTCTATAAGCATACTTCCGCCAATAGCAATGCTTTTACGTTTTCCCATCATAATATCCTCTACCGACACTCCAAAAAGCGACGACATTATCGGAAAAAACGTAACGTCGGGAAAACACTGACCGCTCTCCCACTTTGATACGGCTTTGTTGGTTACGCCCAACTTTTCGGCAAGCTCGCTTTGAGTTAAGCCTTTCGCCTTTCTATAAGACGCTATATTGCTTCCCACTTCCTTTTCGTTCATTTTACTTCCTCTTTATTGTTGCTTTATTTATATTGTACCACGGTTTTTACAAATTGTAAACCTATTATTTTTAGAAGAATAGCCTTGTATAGCAAAAAAATTCTACTCTGGGTAGAATTTTTTTATTTGCTTAATATAACTTTTTCAAATCGTCCACCATACGTCTTGCAGACCTTAGGTCAAGCTGTTCCATTGTGCTTCCTTCTTTGTATCTGTCCACACAAAAAGCAATTTGTCCGCCAAGTATTGGATTTATAATTCTTGAAAGCTTGCCTGCTTTTCCGTTAGCATGATAAGACACAGGCGTTTTTACTTTTTCTTTTAGCTCAATCATTGTCTTAAAGCTTTCTATAAGATCGTCGTTAGTTTTTGCAAGTGTTACGATTTTTATTATATCGGGGTTACGCTCTTGCAAATACAAGGCAAGGTCTACCACCTGTTTACTCGTCATTGTAATACCAGAATGACATGACAACAAAACTTGTCCGCCTAAATCATGAACCTTGTCTATAAGATCAATCTGTTTTTGAATGATACGTTTATCTGTTACTACTTCTTTGGGATTGTTTTTAGTGAACGAATACTCGTCCGCTCCTACGTATCCGCTTTTTGATTGCAAATCGTAGGTATACCCCTGAATATCCACACCCTTAGCTCCGGCTTTTATAGCACGAATGAAAAGTTCTTCTCGCTCCTCTTCACTATATCCGGCGTTTGACCAATCGCATTTGTTGTTATAGTTCAGAGCAAGAATGGGAAGGGATGTCGAGGATATTATTTTTTGCAAATTTTCCTCGCTGGGATCGTCAAGGCAGGACATGTGTAAGTCTATCATATCCGCGCCACCGTATAGACAGTTATTAATTTCCGCTATCGCTCCTACTACCGTTTTTTCTCTAACAACCCCTGCAACAGAGGGCTGAGGTAAATCCGTAAGCTTCATAAATCCCCCTATTTGATTTTAAGAACAACCTTACCTGTGTTTTCAAAACGCTCGAGAACCGCCTGCGCTTCGTTGACCTGCTCTAAAGGGAATACTTTGTACACAGACGGTTTGATTGTGCCGTTTTCCAAGTGCTTCCACAAGTTATTTACCAAACTTGACAAAATTTCCGCTTTCATTTCGTTGGTGCGGTTTCTGAGCATACTTCCCACTAAGTGCAAGCCTTTTGTAAGCAACGGACGAAGCTTGATATTGGTTTCAATCCCTGCAAGCGTGGAAATAACAACCCAATAACCGCCTCTTGCCATAAACGGCATTGCGTTGCCAAGATCTTCTCCGCTCAAACAGTCCATACAAACGTTTACAGGTCTACCTTCTTTTTCCAGTCTTTCAAAAGCCTCGGGAATACTTTCATTTTCTTGAATGATTATATAGTCTGCGCCCAGGTTCTTAATTTTTTCCGCTTGCTCTTTGGTTTGAACGCTTGTTACCACGTACGCGCCAAGCGCTTTGCCCATAGGAATTGCCGAGCTTGCAAGACCGCTAGCTCCTGCCGCTACGTACAAAACCTGTCCTTTTTGAAGGTGGCCCTCATATACAAGATTTAGATAACTGGTTGCATAAGCTTCGGGAAGAGAGGACGCTTCTTCAAAAGTCAATCCTTTTGGTATAGGCATCAAAAGTCCGTAAGGCACGGCTATTCTTTCGGCATACGCTCCACCTCCTACAAGCGCGCAAACACTGTCGCCCACGCTAAAAGAAGTGTTTTTCTTTGCATTTTCGCTTAAGCTAACAATTTTACCCGCTAGCTCTAACCCCGGCCAAGTAGGCCAGCCTTTAGGCGAGGGATAAGTACCTTGCTTTTGAAGCAAGTCTGCTCGGTTTAGCGCCGTTGCGTAAATCTCTACGATCACGTCGTTTTCACCCATTATGGGTTCGTCAACTTCGCTTATTACCATTTTCCCGTTTTCTACTAAACACGCTTTCATACGTTCCTCCAATCAAATACCGTTCCCATAGGAAACTCTTTGCTTTCACATAATTCTTTATAAATTTCAGGCGCTGTTTCAGGCTTTACCACCCTTGAAATCATAGGCTTAACCTGAATTTTCTTTGCCGATATAAGGTCAAGTATTGCTCTACAATCGTCATGGTGCGTCCAGTGATGCGGATAGCTTTCTACCTTTGGACGGACAAAGTTGTGGGCACCTATTAGTTTTACGCCCGGACGGTGCACCTTTTGATAGTAGTCAACAGGACAGTCAGACACTCTCGTACAGCCCAAAAGCGATATTCTTCCCATCCACGACGCGCACTCTAAAGCTTGCGACATAGCTTTTGATACGCCTGTTACTTCTACGCACGCATTTACGCCTTTACCTTTGGTTATCTTTTTAACCTGTTCCACAAAATCGTCGGCTGATGGGTCTAATGTATAGTCCGCGCCAAGAGAAAGCGCAAGCTCTCTTCTTACTGGATTGAGATCAACCGCAATTAACGGATTGGCTCCGCTACGAGCAAGGAATTGAACCGCAAACATACCTAAAAGCCCCAAGCCCATTACCATTGCAGACTCGCCAATTTCTAGCTCTAGCTTTCTCATACCACCAAGCCCCATAGACGCAATAATAACGAATGCGCCTTCTAGCGAATCTATATTATCGTCTTCTACCACGGTCAGATCGTTCTCATTCATAACGTTATAGTTTGCGTGCTTACCGTGATATACAAGAACTCTATCGCCCACCTTTACGCGCTTTACGTTTTCACCTATCTTTTCTACGTAACCAATTCCGCAATATCCAAGTATTGCAGGGAAGCTTTGTCCCGTATTTTTTGACGAGGTTATTACCGCTCTCTCCGTTCCTCCGCTTATTACCGTGTATTCGGTTTTTACAAGAGCTTCATTCGCTTTTACTTCGGGCAAATTCCAATCGATAAATTCCGCCGTATAAGGCTTTGTGAATACTACTGCTTTTCTTTTCATATTTATCGCTCCTTAAATCTTTATTTTTGAATTAAACACTATTCCGTCGGTAATACGAGATAACGTTTCTTGTACTGCATAATCGTGTTCGTAAGTATACGGATTTACCTTTTTACCGCATACGTAGTCGTAAAAATCGCGCAAAACGTCATCGTATCTACCATCTTTGGTATTGTCGTCAATCACGATTTCTCGCTTTATGTCCGAATAAATATTGCTAGTCATATCGTTTGTTGCTACCCACATTTTGCAGGGGTTTTCAATGGGCATAATACAAGCCGTACCCTTGCTTCCGCTAACAACGAACTGACGTCTTCCATAGCCGTTTACCTCTACCGACGAGGTGTTTATTTTACAAATAGCTTTATCATATTCCAATACTGCAAAATTATTATCATCAACATCTATTCCATCCAAGCCTGTTCGCTTTATAAACGACGTAACCTTGTTGGGTTTACCCATAATATAAACTATAAGGTCTAAAAGGTTACTGCCCAGTATGAACATTGTTCCGCCCTTAAAGTTCCTAAGCCACTTTTTATACGCTTCGCCGTGATACACACTCATCTCGGCATTAATACCGTAAATTTCGCCAAGCTCGCCGTTTTTTATCATTTCTAGGCATTTAACAATAGCGGGATTGTATCTGTACATATAGCCAAGCTGAACTACCAAATTTTTCTCTTTTGCTTTATCTAAAAGCTCTTTATACTCTTCGAGTGTTCCGCTTGCGGGCTTGTCCAAGTGAATATGCTTACCCTTTTTAATACACTTCATCGCTGTTTCGGTAAGCTCCCAAATGTCAGTTTCGATAAATAAAGCGTCACACATATCGATAAGCTCGTCCTCATCGTATCTTTTAAGTCCTTCATATCCCTTACAATTACCACGCTTTTTAATCCATTCCTCATCCTTTTCGCTGTATCCTACAACCTCAAAAAGTTCAGGAAATTTTCTTATGCCAATCATTTTGGCTTCGCCGTGATTATGTCCTAAGCCTATTTGACCGATTTTGATCTTTCTCATTATAGCACCCCTCCATCAGTTTGCTTGCTTAAAGTATAACTCCAAAATTTAAAAAAGTAAATAGCAAAATAGCTTTATTTATCAAATTTGATATTGTTTTTTTTACGTAACGGTTGACACGCAGTAATTCGTTTGCTATAATTTTTTAGATAAGGAGAGAGCTATGGACATTAATATTTTATACGACATTAGCATTAAAAATATCAAAAGCGTACTTAATATTCACACAAAACTCAATAAAACCGTAAAAAGAAAGAATAGGCCGTACTGGGCAATAATTCTTAAATACGAGGGCGAAACGGTATACGTTAACCAAGGTAAACAATACGTTTCTAATTTGGAAAATATGATAATTCTACCCAAAGGCTCTTCATACGATTGGCAGTGTGTAAAAGAGGGTAGATATTTTGCCATCGAATTTGATAGTGATATAGAGTGTGAAACTCTTTTCCCATTTCCAATATCCAATAGCGAAAAATTTTTACAAATTTTTAATGAGATAAACCATGCTCATACTCTTAAAAAGCCCACGTATAAAATGGAGATTATGAAAAAGACATACTCCCTACTACTCCTCCTTTTACAGCAAAAACAATCTAAATATACTCCCTCTTATAAGCAAAACAAGATTGCGCCAAGTATAGAGTACATCTTAAACAATTACAATAAGAAAATCACAAACAAGCTTTTAGCAGATGTATCCTCTCTCTCCGTCGTGTACTTTAGAAAACTGTTTGCCGAAACATTAGGAATTTCACCTATCGCATACGTAAATAACCTTAGGATAAAAAAGGCGAAAGAAATATTAAGTAGTGACTACGACTCACTCTCGGACGTTGCATACTCATTGGGTTTTTCAAACCTATACGATTTTTCGAGAACATTCAAAAAACACACTGGGCTTTCTCCGTTAAATTACTCTAAATCAATCAAATAAGAAAAAAGACCGAAACACTTTTTATCGTGAACTTCGGTCTTTGTTTTACTTTTTGTCTAATTTTACACTATACGTTTGCTTGATATTCGTAAATTCTAATTGCACCAAGCGTTGATGAATTATCAACTTCTTCGTCTGAAAGTAATTTTATTGCAGAATCTGAATACTTTTTAAGCAGATACGCCGTAGCTTCTTTAAGCTGTTTTTTTCCGCCAATTACTATGGTGGGAGCGTTTGCTTTTATAATTTTTTCTATCTCGCCACATAATGCAATTCCCAAAAAAAATCCATAGCACTCAGCAGGTGATGCCTTAAATAAATTTTTAAGAATACGAACTTTGAAAAGCGCTTCGTTTATTCCATTTTCCTTGCAATACTCATAACCTTTTTCCAAGTAATCTTTATCGTAAGTAGATAGCGTTAGATCCACGGCATCTTTTAATATTGTGTCGGTTGACACAGCGTAAATAAGTTCGCCTGTAAGAAGAGTTGCAAACTCGGTAATAACTCCATTATCGTCAACAAATATAATTTTTGAATGAGAACCAGGCAATACGTACGCACATTTACCGTCTTGCAAAATTCCCATAAGCTCAGTTTCTTCGCCTCGCATCATATCCACTTTAGACAAATCTTCGCTTATTGTTTTAACTCCACGAATAAAGGTGAATGGTATTTCAGATATATCGGGAAGAAAAGTATCAAAAGCGTTTTGCCTTAGTTCTTTAATGCCACACGGCGCATTTATATGCGGAAGATTTACAAGCCCAAACTCGCACGTTATCATACCGGAAGCTATTATACGTATTACGGATTTCGCGTCAACTCCTGTTTTTTTCAAAATTTCCGCAATGCCGTTTTTTACCACTGTTTTAAGCTCTGTATTACCGTTTATACTCGCTCTTGCACCAACGTTATACTTGTTTGTTGCAAGAACAACTCCGTCTACTACAAGTGATATGCGGGTGTTAGTCGTTCCGCCGTCTATTGTAATATAAACTTTCATTATTTCCAAAGCTCCCTTTCTATGTCGGGGGTAAGCTGAGCAAGCATTCCTCCATCTACTGCAAGCTCTGCGCCTGTGGTATTTCTTGACTCGTCGCTACCAAAATACCAAACGGCATTAGCTATGTCTTCAAACTCGGCTATATCTTCTATGGGCGTATAGTTTGGCAAACAGTACTTTATATTGTTGAGATTTTGTTGCCATCTTTCGGTTTTAATCATTCCTGGAAGCACACAGTTACTACGTATTCCATATTGTCCCCAATCCACCGCAAAAGACTTAGACATCGCCAAAATCGCACTCTTGCTCGAGCAGTATGCACAACGGTTTTTGGTAACTCTTATAGCAGAGTTAGACGTTACGAAAACAATAGAGCCTTTGTGCTTTTCTTTCATTTGCAAAGCGGCTTGGCGCGCCATCATAAAGTTCCAACCAATATTAGTGTTGTAAACCGACATAAACTCGTTTATGTCTACGTCCAAACTCACCTGTCCAATGCCAAGATTAGCTGCATTTAACACTAGTACATCTAAAAGATAACCGTTTGCGCGGATATCCTCAAAAATTTCCTTTACGTTTTCCTCATTAAAGATTTTCGTTTGATAGCCCTTTGCAAAAATTCCATACTTTTCCGCAAGCTTCTTAGCTGCTTCTTGTGAATTTTCCTCACTTCTACTACCAATAAAAACGTCGTAGCCCTCACGAGCAAAACGCTCGGCGATTGCGAAACCAGTGCCGTTAGTTGCACCTGTTACAAAAACAGATTTTTTCATTATTACTTATTCTCCTGCTTCTTTTCAAAGTCTTTTTTTGCTGCGTCTGCAAAGCGCTTAAACGTTCTGATCTCTTTGGGAATATATGCAAGTCCGTTAAAGCGGAAAATATCGTGTTGCCAAAGCGTAAGATCCTTTTCGATTCCTTTAGCTTGATCTATATAATAACAGCCCCAAGGCTCGAAAGTTTGAGAAAAGCCTTGGAAAAGTCCCCAATGATACGAGCCTATTTTCTCTACATAGAGCAATGGTAAAACGTTGTCTACGTTGTTGTTGTTAAGACGGTTAAGCCACTCAGTACACATTGTAGGTCTGCCGAATTTCTCTTTGAGTTTCTTTACAACGAGCGCGAAAATTGTGCAGTCAGAATAGTTATGGAAAGTAATAATATCCGAAAGCTCTACTGCAACTTCCTCTTCCTTGCTTATTCTGTCATCCAGTATATCGTTGCTTCTCCAAATATCTGCAGTAAGGGGCTGAATAGGATTGAAAGAACGTACAATCTCAAACGCCTTTATCATATATGGTACACTCATTTGGTTGCGGTTACTGTTGCCAATTTCGTTCCAAATGTTCCAAATTTGAATACGCTCGTCTTTAGCATATTTGCCAACGATTTCTCTTAGCATATCGTAGTACTTCTCCAAAAGCTCCGGCTCGTCAAGAAGCTGATATCCCGGCTCTTTGTAGTCGCCTGCGTGTTGACCACCCTTAATTCCGCTATGGTATCCCCAGTCTATCTTCTGTTCGCCAAACACGGGAGCTTTCCATCTACTCTTAGCTACCGTACAATCGTTTCCAAGAACGAGCATTACTTTTTGTCCGTGCTTATCGGCAACGGTTAGATAATCTTCTAAATTTTTCATAAAACTATCGTGTTGATAGAGCCATACGTCAAACTGAAGAAAGGTACGAACGGCGTTAAAACCGTTTTCTTGCGCTACCGAAAACTCGTAGTCAAGACACTCTAAAACCTCGTCGTGCTTGTACTCTTGCCACATAGCAATTCGGTTAACACAGTTGCTAGGATATGTACAGTATCCCATAATCCAAGACTGAGAGTTATACCACTCCCACGCTTTTTCTTTAGACCATTTTCCTTTTAATGCTTTTTCCATTTTTTACTCCTTTATCGCAAAAACTGCGATACGTATGTGTTTTTTCGTGATTTTTTATTAAGGTCAAGATTTAATCAAATAATATTTCTTTTACAAATAAAGCTAGCAAAACCAGCAGTTTTATCTAAGTTTTTTTTAGTGAGATTGCCACGTCGCTTTGCTCCTCGCAATGACAGTGGGATTAGGATAATTAGTTATTATATAATTGTAGGAAAGGGCTTTACGTCCTTTCATTTTTTTGTTACAAATAATTTCGGGAGGATGCTATCATCCCTACATCTCTACTGTTTACAAATTAACTTTGTCATATTGGGCGATTCGTGAATCGGTGGGCAGACCCACTGTCAATATGAAGAGCTGACGATAGTTAATTACTAGCTCAACTTAAAGCACAACATATTGGATCCAACGTCCACGTTGGCGGTGCGGAGGCGGTGGGCAGACCCACTGTCAATATGGGGGCGGTTCGTGAATCGGTGCGGAGGCACACTCCCGATATAAAGGACTAATGATAGTTAATTACTTGCTTTGCTAAAGCACAACATATTGGATCCAACGTCCACGTTGGCGGTGCGAAGGCGGTGGGCAGACCCGCTGTCAATATGGGGCGATTCGTAAATCGGTGCGGAGGCGCACTCCCAATATGAACAACCAACGATAGTTAATTACTTGCTTTGCTAAAGCACAACATATTGGATCCAACGTCCACGTTGGCGGTGCGGAGGCGGTGGGCAGTCCCACTGTCAATAAAAAACTTGTCTACCTGTAAGTCCGATTTCCACCAAAAAGGCTTTATTGCGAGGTGCGGAGGCGGTGGGCAGTCCCACTGTCAATATGAAGCGATTCGTGAATCGGTGCGGAGGCGCACTCCCGATATGAACAACCAACGATAGTTAATTACTTGCTTTGCTAAAGCACTCATATCGGATGAAACGGTGCGAAGGCGCACTCCCAATTTGAAAGTTTGTCTATCTATAAGCCCAATTCCCATTAAAAAGGCTTTATTGCGAGTTAGAGAAGCAAACGAGGTTCTACCTGCAGGGCGTGTACTTAGCGTACACAACCAAAGGTAGGTTCTCGCTTGCGCACTATAACGACGCAAGAAAGACTTTTTTACCAGTCGGCGTTGGAACCATCCTCATAATACTGTCGTGGGGTTGTCCACTTACCGTCGTAAATCTTATCCTTAAGTGCTTCTTCGTCAAGCTCTACGCCAAGACCGGGGCCTTGAGGAATATCAATGTAACCGTCTTTGATAACGAACGGTTTTTTAATGTAGCCAACACCAAGGTCGGACTTGTCGGGATTGCCGGGATGTTCTTGCACCAAGAAATTAGGTATACAGGTATCAAGGTGTAAGCATGAAGCCAAAGAAATTGGACCAAGCGGGTTGTGAGGAGCAACAGTGCCATAATACATTTCTATCATAGCGGCAATTTTTCTACCCTCGTAAATACCGCCTACATGACAGATATCGGGCTGAATTACGCTTACTGCTTGCTTTTCGATAAGCTCTCTATACTGCCACTTACCAAACAATCTTTCGCCTGCGGCAATAGGCACGGTAGTATTGCGAGCAATATTAACCATTGTATCCACGTTTTCAGGAAGGCAAGGCTCTTCGACAAACATTGGGGTATAAGGCTTGAGCATTTCGATAAGGCGATGCGCCATTGCAGGACTAACTCTACCATGAAAGTCGATTGCAAGGTCAACTTTGTTACCGATATGTTCTCTTACCTTTGCAAAACGCTCTACGTGCTTTAGCGTATTTTCGGGATTTTCGATCGCCTTAATGGGCGGAATAATCGAATACTTAAGCGCAGTATATCCCTCTTTTAGACGCTCGTCCGCAATGGAAAGCATTTCTTCTATCGGGAACTCGCCAGCAACGCCTGCGCGCTTTATGTGCGTATACATACGAATTTTATCACGGCACTTTCCACCAAGCATTTCATATACGGGGCAGTTGTAATACTTGCCCTTAATATCCCACATCGCTTGCTCTATTCCGCTTATTGCCGAAAGCATAAGAGGCCCGCCACGGTAAAATCCTCCGCGATAAAGAGCTTGAACGTGGTGTTCGATCTGCATTGGATCTTTGCCGATAAGGTATTCTTCAAACTCCTTAATTACCGCTTCAACCGACGTGCAATGACCTTCGAGTACAGGCTCGCCAAGTCCTACAATATCTGCGTCGGTGTACATTTTAAGAAACATCCAACGCGGTTTTACTTTTATTACTTCTAACTTTGTAATTTTCATAGTTTTCTCCTGTTTTTAGAGTTTAATCTCTTTATAAAAAGATGGAACAACCTTGTTCTCGTACGGAAAATCGTTAAGATCTAAGTTGTCAAATAGTCCGCAGTGCATTGGAATCGCTTTTGCTGCTATTTTATTACAGAACTTTGCGCCGTCCACCATATTCATATTATTACCCTTACCGTTTACAGGTAAGAACACGTAGTCAATATCTTTGGGAAGATCAGCAAAAATATCGTCATTGTAAAGTGTGTCGCCGGTAACGTAATACGTTTTGCCCTCAGCTTTAATTATTACGCCTACTCCCATAAGGTCAGAATGTTCTGCCTTTACCGCATAAAACTCAATGCCATCCTGTGTCCATCTAGTTTTACGGTTGAACATTACGTAATTATTATTTGTTCCACCTAATTTTCTTGCTTTTTGCCAAGCGTTGTACGGAGCAAGTACGGTAATATTTTCTCCTGACGGAAGATAATGTTCAAGCGTTTCGGGATCGGTATGATCCATGTGGTCGTGAGTAAGCACGATTATATCAGGCTTAATCTTAAGAAAGCTCTCATCAACAGGCACTCTGCGTTTGTTTTGAGGCTCTATTTTTTCTACGCTGTTGGAAAGATACGGATCTATAATAATTATTTTGCCATTAGTTTCCATCATTAGTCCAGCCTGTCCTAGCCAAGTAATTTTCATTTTATTTTACCTTCCTTTATATATATTTTAGATTTATAAATTTCACTCTTGTTTCCCTCGATAAAAGCAAAACCTGCGTACTCCCTATCAAAAGGCGAAGAGGGCGAATTTGCCATTCCTGTTTGAGGCTCAATACAAATAAAGCTTTTAGCATCGCCATTATAAACTAGCCTGAACTTGTATTTTTCGTCGTTTTCGTACACCAGCGTTAAGTCTTTTTGCTCGTCGTACAAAGTAATAAGCCCGTCTTTTGCTATTTTGTAATGTCTGCTTATTGGCACGTCAGACACAAACGTTCCATTCTTTAGCGCGGTAGAAACTTCGTCGTATTCCAATATTTTTCCTGTCGGCAAATATACCGCCATATTACGTTCTATCTCATCGCCTATATCCACACCAATTTTTACGTCCTGCTTGTTAGTTGACCTTATAAACGGAACATTGAACGTAGTGTGAAAGCCTAGCAAAACAGGAAGATTAACCTTTGAAAGATTGTCTACTCTACACTCTATTTCAAGACCGTTTTCACTCAAGAAATACGAGAGCGTAATTGCAAATTTGTCGCGATATCCAACATACGTACCGTCGTTTTCGTATACAAGCCTTACAAAATTCTCGCTTTTTTCCACAACTGTAAAGGGGGTATGATGAAGCTCGCCGTGTATATAACAATTTGTATTTTCTTCGTTTATACCAAAGTCGTAAATTCTACCCTCAAACTCAAACTTTCCTCCGCTTATTCTGTTTTGTGGAAAAAGAATAGGCGCGCCGTACAAATATGGATTATCTAACGAACTTGAATAATCAGGTTCGCGCAAAATTTCCGCATCGTACTTATCATTAGTAAGCGAAAAACAGTTTGCACCCCTCGTTGCATTTATTTTCGCAGTATATCCGCCTTTCTTTAATACTATGATTTCATCCATCTTAAAACTACCTGGTTCTCATTTTATATAAGTATATCACACCTTTTATAAAAACACAATGCAAAAAATAAACACATTTTAATATATAAGGAATAAAAATTGATATTTTTTCAAATTTAACCATTTAGACAGTTGACTTTTAGTTGAAATTTTGACTAAAATATAAGAAAGCAAGAATTTTTAAGGAGTAAAAAATGAACCTTGTTGAACTTTTATACCCCAAAACTGCGGAGATATGCAGAGCGCCTGATACGGAAGACAAATATCCATTCTTTATTTCATTATACGGCAGAACGTTTGAAAACACGCCGTGTTATCAAATTCGTATGAAGTCGGGCGTATCCTGTCTTCAGTACGTAATATCGGGCTCGGGCGTAATAATATCGGATAAAGCGGTATACAAAGTGGAAAGCGGTGATACTTTTATGTTGCTTGAGGGCAAAAACCAGATTTACTACTCTAATCCCGACAATAAGTTTGCGCGCCTTTGGATAAACTTTAACGGCGAGCTTTCTAAAACCTTGTTGGATATTTACGGCATAAGCGATATCACGGTTTTTAAGAACACCGATTGCTCCGCTATTTTAAGTAAGCTTTTGGATACATGCAAAAAATATAGCGATCCAAAAGAATACAAAAAGGAAACGGCTAAAGTCTTTTTTGAACTTGTTCAATTTTTGTCAGAATTTAAGGACAGATCACTTATGATTGACTCTAAGGAAGACGAAATACGAAAGTATATAGATTTGCATATTATGGAGAACATCAAGCTTGACGATTTGGCGGAAAAATTCCACTTTTCTAAAGAACATATCGTGCGCTCATTCAAGAAGTCTTACGGAATTACACCACACCGCTACGTCATAGAATCTAAGATACGTATTGCTATGATTATGTTAATCAACACCAATAACAGTATTGAAGAAATTTCCACTTCTCTTGGGTTTTCCGATCCTCACCACTTTTCAGCATCCTTTAACTCGCTTGTAAAAATGCGCCCTAGCGCGTATAGAAAAGAACACAAAAAAGAGATGTAAACAGCAGTTTAATTACTGTAAAGTACAACTTATAAAAACAACAAAACACGCTCTAAAGTTTTAGTTTTAGAACGTGTTTTATTATTACTATTTAATCTCGGTTACTTCGATTATTTCGCTGTAATAGTCGCCACCGGGCTTACGAATATTATGTCCGTATTTCATAAGTGTGTCGCCACTGTAAGTTTTGCCGTTTATTTCATAACGGGCTTGTTTTTTCAACCCGACAAGTTTGATATTTTCCAAACCTTCTCCCCATCTAACGCCATGAGCAAAGATGAATACTACTGCTTTACTTCTATCCCTTGCTGTGTACTGCCAAACAGCAACTCCGTTGTCAAGAACCGAAGAGAGTCGATAAAGATATGAAGAATGAAGCATGGGGCGAATAGTTTTGTAGTACTTAATATACTCTTTTATTCCGTCGATATCCTCTTTTTTTGCGGTAAGCAAGTCAAAACCTACACTCATAGAACCCGTCATACCCAAATGCGCGCGGAACTTAAGAGGCGTAACTCTTCCGTTCTGACCGTTTGGCGAGGTTGCAACGTTACCCGCTCCGCCTGCATAACGAGGCAAAATATAAGTGGAAAATCCTTCGTGAAGCTTTAGCACATCCACAGGATCAGAGTTATCGCTTCGGTTAATTCGGTCAGAATACGGCATCATTCCGTAGTCGCTTCTTGCTCCGCCGTGAGCGCAGTTTTCGATAAGCAAAGTGGGATACGTATAGCGGATATGCTTATAAAGTCCCCACAACGCCTGCGTATATTTTACGAAGAAATCACTATCTTTACCTGTTTCGGCAATATATCTGTTCATATCCCATTTTAGATAGTCGAGCTTGTACTCCGTTATAACTCTATCGAGCATATTTTTACAAAACTCATAAACTTCGGGCTTAGTGATATCCAAAACCATTTGGCTACGCATTTTACTCATAGGACGAGTATCGTACTTTAGCACCCAATCCGGGTGAAGAGCGTAAAGCTCGCTATCCTCGTTTATCATTTCGGGCTCTACCCATAGTCCAAACAAAAGTCCTGCTTCATGAGCCTTATCCGAGATTATGCCAAGACCGTTAGGAAAACGCTTTTTGCAAGCCTGCCAATCGCCAAGCGCACGTCTATCGTCCACGCGGTTTGTAAACCAACCATCGTCAATTACGAAAAGTTCTGCGCCAATCTCTTTAATTTTGGGAATGAGAGCAAGCAATTTTTCCTCGTTTACGTCAAACAGATACGGATACCAGGAATTGTAGATAATTGGGAACGGTTTGTCGATATTACCTCTTGGGCACAAGTAGTCAAACTGCAAATCGTACAGCTTTTCACTCATCTTGTTATATCCGCCCTCCACGTATCCTATATAAAGATCGGGCGTGGTAAAACTCTCGTTTTTATCAAGCGGAATTACCGTATCAAAATCATTGATACCCATGGCAACCTTGACAGTACCTGCGTGATTTTTTTCCAGCGTGGTTTTAAAGTTTCCGCTATATGCAAGCGATGCAAAATACACGCTTCCGCTATTTTCGGTTGCAGGATTTTTCTTGTCTGTAATAGAAACGAAAGGAACGAAATGCGGACCGCTTGTTACGCCTCGTCTTGTTTCGTACACCACCTTTCCCTCGGTTATTTCTGTTGTTACCTTAGTAAACTCTTTTGCCCAGTTTCCTGCAAACGTATTGGAAATATAGTTACCATTGGGTAGATAGAACGTTGCAGATAAGCATTTTTCGATATCCAATTTGTCGCCGTTGTTAATAATTGTTGCATAGCGTTTTATCATATCGAAATTTTCAAAAACTTCATAAGTTAGAACGACTTTAAGAGAATACGCTTCGTCTTTTAACGTAAGTAGTAATTTGTTACCGTCTATATTGTGAGAATCATACACAAGATCAACGTCACTCACTCCGTCGCCATATCTAATTTTGAGGGCTTCCTCATCATATACACCACGCTCATACGTTGCGTATTCGTGGCGGTACTTAAACATTTTGGTGTACTCTCTGAAGCGATAATCATCCATTCTGTCAGCACCAATAAGCTCCAAATCCTCGGGACTAAAAAGCTTTGCGCCATAATAAACGTGCATGGGCGCATTGTGGTCATTAAGCGCAAACGCGTAAGTTGATGATTGCGTTTCGATTACGAAAAGCTGTTTATCGCTAAAATATTTAATCATATTTTCCTCCGACAAATTATTCTTTATCTTTATATATAATAACACAACAAAACTCTTTTGACAATGCAAAATATTAGTTTATGTGTGCATTTTTTTATTTTAATAAGGTTATGACATAATAAACAATTGATTAGTCTTCTACGGTTTATCAATACGTTTCGTCAAAAAACAAAAAACGTGCCGAATTACGATAAAACAACTCGGTACGTTTTCTTATTTATAATTTACATTCTGCTTGCGATAGCTTGCAAGAACTCCTCAGAATCAAGCGCGTGAACATCTACGCCCTCTTTGCTAAACAATGAAGTCAAGTCCTTGGTCATATAACCATCTTCGATTGTTCCGACAGTTGCTTTTTCGAGCCTATCAGCAAAGGCAATAAGCTCCTTGTTATCCTCGCTTTCGCCTCTTTTACGCAATGCGCCGGACCACGCGAAAATAGTTGCAACAGGGTTTGTAGAAGTCTTTTCGCCCTTTAGGAATTTATAATAGTGTCTTGTAACAGTTCCGTGAGCAGCTTCATACTCATAGTTTCCGTCGGGGGAAACTAGAACACTTGTCATCATTGCAAGAGAACCGAATGCAGACGCTACCATATCGCTCATAACGTCGCCGTCATAGTTCTTAAGCGCCCAAACAATTCCACCTTCGCTTCGCATAATTCTTGCAACAGCGTCGTCGATAAGGGTATACATATAAGTAATACCTGCTTTTTCGAATTTGTCTTTATATTCGTTTTCGAAAATCTCAGCAAAGATATCCTTAAAAGTATGGTCGTACTGCTTGGAAATGGTATCCTTTGTCGCAAACCACAAATCCTGCTTTACGTCAAGCGCATAGTTAAAGCAAGAACGCGCGAAAGAGGATATGGACTTATCGAGGTTATGAACGCCCTGAAGTACGCCTTTGCCATTAAAATCAGCAATCTTCTTTTCTTCCACTCTTCCGTCTTTATACTCAACTTTCAAAAATGCAGTTGCCTCGCTATCAACAATAAGCTCACTGTTTTTGTATATGTCGCCATATGCGTGACGGGCAACAGTTATAGGCTTTTTCCATCCAGGAACGAAAGGCTTGATTCCGTCAGCAAGAACGGGAGCGCGGAAAACGGTTCCGTCCAATATAGCTCTTATTGTACCGTTGGGTGAAAGCCACATCTTAGAAAGATTGTACTCGGTTACACGCTGAGCGTTTGGAGTAATGGTTGCGCATTTTACGCCTACGTGATATTTCTTAATTGCGTTTGCCGCATCAACGGTTACCTGATCTTTAGTTTTTTCTCTGTTTTCAAGACCAAGATCGTAATAGTCTACGTTAAGCTCAACAAAAGGGGTAATAAGATACTGTTTGATCTTATCCCACAAAATTCTGGTCATCTCGTCACCCTGCATCTCTACGATGGGGGTTTTGTAAGTAATCTTTGCCATAACAGCCTCCGAAAATTTATATTTCGGGTATAGTTTAGCACACAATAAAAATTAAGTCAATAATTCCATTATGATTTAGTTGCAAAGATTTCGTTTTGATAGGTATAGCTTAAATCCTCTCTTCGTTTTTGATTATACAACGCATCTTCTATTAGCAAATCGCAAATCTTTTCGGGTGATAACGAACTTGTTACGAACAGATAAAAGGACAGCGAGCCGGGAATTGTATTTATCTCGTTTGCATACACCTTGCCATCTTTATCTATCATAAAATCTATTCTAGCTACACCGCTACACCCTAGCGCTTTGAAAACTTTTAGCGCAAGCTCTCTTACTTTCTCGGCAACTTCTTTATCGATAGAAGCCGGAATATTTCTATGCGACATTTTGCCCGATATGGAATATTTGTCGATATAGTCGAGTATCTCACCCTTTTTGCGCGGTTCTTCAATATCCGACAAATAATACCTCTCTTCGCTTTTCAAAACGGCACAATTTACTTCGCGAAAATCTACAAGAGCTTTCTCGATTATTATGCGATTGTCGTATTTTAGCGCATACGTTATCGCCTTTTCGAGCTCTTTAGAATTTCTTGCCAAGCTTATTCCTATACTGCTTCCCGCATTCGACGGCTTTACAATAACAGGAAAACCCATTTTCCTCACTTTTGCTTTTGTAACACATGGATACGTTTCATGCTCTTCTTTTGTTATTCCAACGTACTCCACACAGGAAATTCCGTTGCTTTTGAAAACGTCTTTCATCAAAATTTTATCCATTCCAACAGCGCTAGAAGTTACGTCGCAACCTGTAAAGGGAATAGAGGCAAGGCGCAAAACCCCCTGAACTGAGCCATCCTCACCATTAGCACCATGCAAACACAAAAGAGCGCAATCTATCCTTATTTTGCTAAGCCCACAGTATAAATACGGCTTTGTAAAACAAATCTTGATTTTTCGTCCTCTTCTCAGTTTTTTAAGCACGGGCTTTTTATTAAATTTACCCTTTCTCCAAACTCCCTTTTTGTCAATGTACACGGGCAAAACGTCATACTTACGCTTTAGCGCGTCAAATGCTAACACCGCGGTTGCAACCGATACGGAATGCTCGGAAGATTTTCCCCCAAAAACTAGCGCAACTGTCATTTTTTCTCACCCTCCTTTTCTCTTGTCATTATACTTAAAAAAGATATAGAGTGTGAAAAAAAGCGACAAACTTACCTTATTTTTAGTAAATTCATCGCTTTAATTATTATCGTTTTGTTTCAAAAAGTCAGTTACGTTTGCTCAAATACTGTACAAAATTCATAAACAATCTATCAAAACAATAGTTTCTATTCAGGGGGAACGTAAATAGATATATCATACCTTTTCCCACCTTAAAGCCTTCTATCGCGTGGTATAATCCATACGCGCCAGATTCGCAATGATATCCTGTTTGAAAACCTGGACAAATTACGTCGGTAGGAGTTTGATTAGTTTTGAATACTACGTGTGGGAAACATTCTATAAACACGTCGAGATCGACAATTTTTTTACTAAGTCCGTCAAATACGTCTTTGTTTGCAACCACTAGCTCTTTGTGATACAACCAATCTCTTCCGTCAAACACGGTAAGATCGGGAATTATCTCTCTTAGCTTTAGTAGCTTTTCGTTATTTGCGCCCTTAAATACACTAACGTCAACAAACGCTACGGTTGAGCCGTTCTTTACCTTTTCGATAAGGTTTTCAATCTCTTTATCATTTACGTTTCCTGCAATAATAACGTCGCTTTCATCACTTGTTACACCATAGCTAGATAAAAGGGATTGAACGTTCTCTTCTACACCCACTAGTTTTACACAAGCGTCTACTCGCTTTGGTTTGTCTATTACGTAAAACTCAGTTTCAAAACCTGCGGGAGAGCCTTCTTTGAGAGATGCAAGAATTTTATACGTTCCAGCCTTTTCTATCTTTGCCCTTTCTTTTAATATAAAAGTAGAGAAGTCATCGCCGTTTATAGTAAACGTTTTATCGAAAGTTGCAATCACTCCGTCGTCGCTCGTTATAGCAAATGTAGCGTGATATTCTCCACTTTTAAGCACTCCGTCGTTTGCAAGATACGCTTCAAATTCCACGTTTTCACCAACTTGAGCGCAACGAGTGGGAAGAATACAAAATCTAAGTTTTGCCCAGCCGTCTGATATAGCGTCGAACATTTCGGGCTTAAACCTACGCCAGTACGACCACAAGCCTTCTCCACACATTCCGTGATCGAGTAGACCTGTTAAAGAATAGCCCGATAAATAGTTATTAGCTCTTAATACGTCGAACAAATTTTTACGCTCTTTAGCATTTTTGTGCTGACTTTCTTTCAAAAAACTTTCGGCAAACGGAAAAACCTTTTTTAGTCCAAGTCTTTCCCAATCTTTTTCTAGGGCATCGCCCTGACGCTTTAGCCAAGCATAATCTTCTAATTCTTCGCTATAACCATACTGAATAAAATGTTTATACTCTTCAATTACGTTGAACAAAGAGCCTATACCAAACTCGGAAAGGAATATTGGCAACTCTGCGTTTTTACCAAGAGTTTTATACCATTCGCGCATTTGATAATCTACCGGAGCGTCTGAATATCTGTGGTGATCGCCTGCATTTGGAGTTGATGCGATATATCCTGCACTGTCATTCCATTTCCCCCAAAAATTTTGCGACTCGTCGCCATCGCTTCCCATAACGTTATCCCAACTATCAGAATAAGGATTGCTTGCTGAACCTATCGAATGATCATAATCAAATCTTCCACTGTTGAGAAGGACAAGTCTAGTTTTATCAATTGCCCTTAACTCTTTGATATAATCTACCGCAGTATAGAAAATATCGTTACGCAACGTTTCGTTCAAAAGTCCCCAAACCACTACGCAAGTATGATTTTTGTCACGATTTATCATACACGTATTGGAGTTTTTCCAACGCTGAACTATATTTTCGATATTATCTATCGGCATATCGGTAACAGCTCTTCTCTTACGAATTTCTTCAAACTCTTCCCTACTATTCCAAAAATTCCATTGTGAATAAGCCACACACCAAGACGCCAAACTTTCTTCGTATACTAGCAATCCCAATTCGTCGGCAATATCAAGCTGTTCGGGACGGAATAATCCTGCAATTGCTCTTAGCATATTAAATCCACACGCCTTTGCATACACAAAATCCTGTCTAACTTGTCCTGGATGCACGGGAAAACCTTGTCCTATCGGGAAAGCATTTCCACTATGCGCAGACTTTATGAAAATCTTTTTACCGTTAAGATAGAAATAACCGTCCTTTACGCAAAACTCTCTAAATCCAAACGATTGCTTATATTTATGCTCGAAATCTTTGCCTTTTAGTATTATTTCCACCGTATACAAATACGGATTATCGCAATCCCAAAGCTCCACTTGTTCGACAAAAGTTGTAAGCTCGAAATTATTTTCGCCTTTTTGTATACTAATCTCTATATCTTTTTGCGCTCTAATTGCATTAGTACCACTTTTTTCATATACGGTTAACGAAAGATTTGCCTTTTCTTCATTAGCAAATTCCGACAAAACTGTAACGAACGCAGTAAGGTTTCCCTTTATGTCCCCAACAAGCATTTTATCGCTTATTCTGGCTTCAGGCACACACTCAAGCGTAACACCATACCAAATCCCACCGTGATTAAAATTACTACCTGCCGAAGGTTTCATAACCTTATTTCTGTGCGGAGTAGACATAAGCGTCATACCGTCTATCATTTTATCGCTAGGATTAAGAACGCGAACTGCAAGAAGATTATCTTCTTTCAAATAGTCCGTAACGTCAAAATCAAACGGTGTTTCTCCACCTTCGTACGAACCTAAAAGTATTCCGTTAAGCCATACCGTAGCCTTGTAATCCACACCACCAAAGCGTAATAAAACCCTATCATTACCCATACTTAACGTGTTTTTAAACGTGTTCCAATACCAAGCAACTCCGTGATAAGCTGGAAAAAATTGCTGAATAATAGAAGGCACGAAAGCAGGAATACAACTCTCTTGTATTGCATTTTGCCAATTATCGTTTATTCCCACGTTTTTAGGATCGGTAGTTATAAACCAATTTTCATTAAGATGATAAGTCTTAGCTTTCATAAATTTCTCCTTTAATTACGTTAGCAATAGTATAACACACAATTTCTTATAAAAGTATTAAATTTAATGCAAAAAATATTAATTTTGGTGCAACAAAGCCACCCTCTTATTTTTAGAGAGTGGCTTTGCGTTTTATTTAATATTAAGCGCAGTAGAAATTTTGAGGTAGTCGTTTGTTAAAATGGTATCAATGCCCATTTCGATATATCTTTTTGCCTCTTCTTCCTCGTCCGCAAAGAACACGTTACATTTAATTCCATTCTTATGTGCTTTATCAACCGTTTCTTGGTTAAAGTATGGTTTAAAGAGCTGAACTTTTTCGCATCCCATTTCTATTGCTCTCTCTACAATCTCCCAAGGTCTTTCGTCTAAATGACCTACACACATTGCAATATCGGGAGCGTACTGCTTGAATTGCTTGATAACACCGTCGTGTGAAATCATAAAATACACGTGTTGCGCGCAATCGTATTTGCGAATAAGCGACACAATCTTTTTCATAGACTGTTCGTTATAGCGGTCAGAAAGCGTTTTTACGTGCACGTTCATAATCACTCTGCCTGCAAACTTTTGCAAGATTTCCTCAAAAGTTACAATAGAAAGACCTTTGAATTTTTCGGAGAAATTACAACCGAAATCAAGCTGTTTCAGCTCGTCGAGCGTTTTTTCCGTCAAACGTCCCATTCCGTTACTTACACGCTCTAAGGTAAGATCATGACAAGACACTATTTCACCGTCCTTAGTTTCCCACAGGTCAAACTCTATCTCTTTTGCTCCAAGCGCAATAGCTGAGCCAAAGGCTGGCATTGTGTTTTCGGGAGCCACGGTTGAAAATCCGCGATGCGCGCAAAGACGAGGGTATGGCATAAACTTATCAAATACCACTACGCTTGCTCCGCCGTTTCTGTAAAGCCAAGGACGTCTGCCCTCTTCTATGTATTCGTAATGCGATTTTAACGCGCCTTTATAGCCTGCTTGCTTGAAGTATTTTTTGCTTATATCAATATCCGCACTACCCACGCCAACCTCGCTCTTCATATCCACAAGAACTTCTCCAGAAGGCGCTATTATGCAACTGCATCCACAAATTTTGCTGTCTTTTCCAAGCGATACGGACGAGCGCAGAAGGTATGCGTTTGTATTGTAGCAAAGAAACCGGTTAATAATGGAAAGCGCCTCGTGAGTATCTGTACGCTGATGCGAACAGCCGATAATCACGTCGATATTTTGTCTGGCGAGCATTGCAAAATTCTCGTAAAAATAAAAGTCGTAGCACGTCATAAACCCAAAACGTATGCCGTCAATCGTAACAACGTAAGGCTCGGCAAACTCGTAAGAATAGCTTACGTCCAATCCATAACCGCCTTGCGCAGACGGTCTTACTTCACTAGGAGCCGGGTGCGCTTTGAAGTATTTTCCCACCTCGCATCCTTGTCTGTCTATCGCGTGCGTAACGTTTGCCCAGCCCTTTTCGGTCTTTTCGGCGCAGTTTACAAATACAATGCTATTACACCTTATTGCTGTGTTTTTCGCTCTTTGCATAATGTCAGCGTTGTACTTTTCAATCGAACCAAAATACTCTTCTTCTCTTATCAGATCGCTAGGAACGTCGCTATACTCGGGCAATACTATTATACCGTTCTCACTGTCGCACGAATCGAGAAGCTTTACCATTTCGGCATAACACTTGTCGTTGTCCTTTCCGTCAAACGAATAATAGGGCTGAATTACGCTTACTTTCATTTTTTTCTCCTTATTTATCTCATAAAAGTGGAATACAATCTTAACAAATTGCACATTTCAACTTGTTTATTATAGCACATACGATAAAGTATTGCAAATGTATTTTGTTTTTTTGTAAAATTAAACCCCGACAAGGCATCGGGGTTTATCGTTATTTATTTAGCTTTCTGTACTCTGACGGCGGAACATTTTCGCAAGAGCGGAATAACTCGGCAAAATAACTCGAATTTTCAAATCCACATTCCGTTGCAATATCCGTTATCGTCTTGTCGGTTGTAATAAGCAAAACCTTTGCTTTTGTCAGCTTTTGAGAGTTTTTGTACTCGGTTATAGTCGTTCCCGTTTGCTTTTTGAAAACGTGTTGCAAATAGCATTTTGAAACGCCTGTTTTTTCGGCAATTTCGCTCAAGTTTTCCACACCGCTTGATATCATTTTCTTTACTAATTCTACAACGGGAATACTCTCTTTTGTCGTGTTTGTTACACTACGTACCAGCGTAATTATGTCAACAATCGTGGTAAGCTTGTTTTCTTTTTCGTTTAGTTGTTCTACAAGCTCGTCCATTTTTTCACACTGAACCTTGTGCATATTTTCGCATCCGACTTGGTAGTAATCGAATATCTTTTCTACGATATTATCAGGATGTTTTTCCATCAAAAATTTTGCAAGCTCTACTTCTGAAAAACGATTATACTCCCCATACGGATTTTCGTATTCTTTGGCGTATTTGCCAAGCTTGGATATAATTTGCTTGAGCTTTCCGTCCTTGCTTACAATTTTCCCATTTATGATATCTTCTTCGGTAATCTTTGCAAACAAAACCTCTCTAGCATCAGCGTACGCAACGTCTAGCGAGGGCTTAAACCCGCCACGTTCTCTATCGTACGTTATATAAATATACCCATTATGCTCCTGAATATCAGGATAAGAAACTTGACTGCGTTCGTCAAGCAGCAAGCTGTACTTAAACGTTTTGCAATCGTCATCGGAAAGAAGGGCAGTAAGGTTATTTCTTCCGTTGAAGTTATAGTGGTTTATAAGCAAATGTCTTCCGCTCTTTAGTCTTGTTATAGAAAAACGTGAACACGGACCGCCAATCTTACTGTCTTGCGCATTCGTCCAACTTACTCCTCTATCGTAAGAGAATGAAACAGCAATACCGTAAGTAGTACGAATAAGCATCATTAATCTACCGTCTGAAAGCTCGGTTATCATATGCTCGTCAAAAGAGCGATCTTTTGCAATTATTCCACCTTTTTTTATAAAGGTTTTTCCATTGTCAGAACTGAAATAAGCAAACGCTCCCTTTTGCTTGTTTTTGCGCTCGTCCATGTTTACCGGTGGCATATTATTGAGGTTTCGCAACCAATCTTCCCACACGGCAATAGGGAAAAGCCATTCGCCACTTGTTAAAACTGTGGGCTTGCACATCATAATGTCGTTGCCAATAAGTCTAGGCTCACTCCAAACAAGCTCATCCGCGTCCGGATCTTCACACACGCTTGCGTACTCGCCCTCATTATATTTTCCCATATATGCCCAACACAACCACAACCTACCCTTGGGATCTATCCAAATAACCTCGTCAAAACACCTTCCTCCCTCTTTGTTAAATACTACGGTTATCGGCTCGGAAAAAGTTTTACCGTCGTCGTCGGACTTTAACAAAACTACGTAGTTTCCCTCTTCTTCCTTTGTTCCTCCACTATAAAACGCGGAAAATATTCTGCCTTTTTGAGTTATTGCAATTCCCGGAATTCCTTGCCATATACGGTAAGGAGTGCTGTAATTTTTAAGTTCGGTTTTATCAGTAATCAACATTTTGGTTACCTCCTACGTTCATATTGTAACACAGCTTAAACCGTTTAGTCTATAACAAAACTGCTTTTATTAAAAAAGTTTTAGTTTTTGCTTACACTTTCAAAACCATAGCTAAAACCTTATATTTTATACTTCTTTGGAAGTAGTTTTATAGCGTGGTTTTACTTTATACTTCCATAGAAGTATTATTTTGGTGTTTTTCATCTAAAAAATTAAGAGTTTGGACAATTGTAAAATATCAGAGTTTTTTATTTACGTATTGTAACGGCTTGACTAAATTTCCATAAGTTGATATAATTATATCAAATTTTTTTCAGAGGTATATAAATTATGAAAAAGACTGCAAAAGACATTATTGAACTTATTAAAAAAGAAGGAATTAAGATGGTTGACTTTAAGATGGTTGACATCAACGGTCAGTTCCGTCACGTTACAATTCCTGCCGAGAATTTTTCGGAAGACACTATGATAAGCGGAATCGGATTTGACGCGTCCAACTACGGATATGCGGTAGTTGAAAAGAGCGACATGGTATTCATTCCCGATCCCGATACCGCGCTTATCGATCCTTTCTGCGAGATTCCCACTCTTTCTATGACGGGTAACGCAATGATTATCGACAACCCCACTAATCGACCTCTTGCTCAATACCCTAGAAATATCGTACTTGCCGCTGAACAGTACATGAAAGATTGCGGTATTGCAGATACTATGCTTATATTGCCCGAGTTTGAGTTTTATCTTTTCGACCAGGTTGGTTGGGAAGTTGCGCCCAACAGCATTGGCGTTGCTCTTGACACTCAGCAATCTTATTGGAACAGCGCTACCGAGGAAAGGGCGTAATCGTTCCCAAACAAAAAGCGTATCATATTGCAAAACCTTTCGATGCATCCTATGAGTGCAGAAGCGAAATGTGCTTACACATGAAAGACGCAGGCATTGAGATTAACTACCATCACCCCGAAGTTGCTGCTTCCGGTCAGTTTGAAATCGAGCCACAACTTGGCAAGATGTCTACTATGGCTGACGCTACAATGATGATTAAGTATATCATTCACAATACTGCGCTAAAATACGGCAAGTCCGCAACATTTATGCCCAAACCCATTTATGGCGAGGCAGGAAGTGGAATGCACGTTCACATGCTTTTGCTCAAAGACGGTCAGCCCGTTTTCTCGGACGATAACGGATATGCAAGACTTTCTGAAACAGCGCATTACTTTATGGGTGGATTGCTTAAGCACATCAACTCACTTTGCGCAATTACTAATCCCTCCACTAACTCGTTTAAGCGTCTTGTTCCCGGATTTGAAGCGCCTGTAACGGTTGGATACGCAACAAGTAACCGTAGCGCGGTAATTCGTATTCCTGCTTACGCAAAAAGTCCCGACAAGCGCAGATTCGAACTTCGTAACCCAGACGCTACGTGCAACCCATATTTTTGCTATGCTGCAATTTTGATGGCAGGTCTTGACGGTGTTAAGAATAAGATTGATCCTCACGCAAACGGTTGGGGCCCCTATGACGTGAACCTTTATCATTTGCCAGAAGAGGAAAAAGCTAAGCTTAAGCACCTTCCCACATCTCTTGACGAGGCCCTTACTGCTCTTGAAAACGACCACGACTACCTTACAGCAGGCGGTGTTTTCCCTGAAGAGCTAATTAAGAACCTTATTAAGACAAAGCGCGAAGAAGTTAGAGAACTTTCTAAGATTCCTCATCCTGCAGAATTTGATAAGTATTATAATTTATAAAATTTGTCATTTTCTAATTCTATAACAAGTATCTATATATTTTCTTGTTTTAATTATTTACTTGACCTTTGCTTAAAAAAGGATTATAGTATATTAGTCATTAAATTAAAATATTAGAGAGGTATTAATGGAATTTTTAAAATTTATCAGCGCTGAAATGGAAACACCGGTATCATTCGGCTGGTACCATTTTATGTGCTTAGGTATTGTAATAGCAATAACGGTTTTATTTTGCATAAAACTTAGAGATTGCTCGGACAAAACGTTTAGATTTATTACACTTATTGGTTGGATCATTATAGTTCTTTTAGAAATAATGAAACAATTTATCTTCACATATTCGGTGGAAAACAACAAAATTGTAGCTGACTTCCAGTGGTACGCTTTCCCTTACCAGCTCTGCTCGTCGCCATTATACATCTTACCGTTTGTAGCGTTTATGAAAGATTGCAAATTACGCGAGTTTTTCACGTCTTTCATATCAACGTTCTCACTCTTTGGCGGTCTTGTGGTTTTAATTTATCCAAACGACGTATTTATCGAAACTACCGCTATAAACATTCAAACTATGATTCATCACGGTTTGCAGGTTGTGTTCGGAATTTGGTATGCGGTTCACTTCCGCGCTAGAGGCGGTATTAAATACTTCCTCAAGTCCATTCCCGTATTTATCGTTATGCTTGCTATCGCTGTTCTTCTTAACGAAACGCTCGGCGCTCATATCGTATCTACCGGTGAAAATTTCAGCATGTTCTATGTAAGCAGCCACGTTGAAAATCACTTACCTATTTTAAGCATGGTTTATACCGCTGTTCCTTGGTTTGTGTTCTTACTTATTTATATAATCGGCTTCTGCATTGCTTCGTGCGCTGTATATTTCATAATGTATGGAATATGGAAATTAGTGTTATTAATAATGCGTAAAGTAAACGAAAAAACTGCCGAATAGTACAAAAATCTAACATACGTATATAAAAAATCCGTTCTTTTTGATTTAAGAACGGATTTTTGTTTTACTTTTTAGCTAATATTTTTGACTTTTCATAGCTTGCATTAAGCGCATTTTCCACTGCTTTATAAAGGTCGTCGTTTTCTAAGCTCTTTACACCCTCAATCGTTGTTCCGCCCGGCGAACAAACGTTAATTTTGAGTTGCTCGGGATTTCCAAATTTTTCTACCATCATCGCAGATCCTTTTACAGTCTGAGTTGCAAGAGTGAGAGCTAATTCACTATCAAGTCCTAGCTTTTCGCCCGCTTGCTTTAACGCGTCGATAAACATATATACAAACGCAGGACCACAGCCTGATAACGACATTCCCCCGTCCATAAGGTTTTCCTCAATCTTGACTACTTTTCCTGCCTTTTCAAACGCGGTTGTAAACGTTTTTTCAGTAGATTGAGAAGCGTTTCTCACACAATACAAAACTGCGCCCTCTCCAAGATTTACAGGGGTATTTGGCATAATGCGGATATATTCTCTATCGCCAAAGCAAGAAGCTAATTTTTGAGTATCAACTGCTGCAAGCATAGATATAATTTTCAGACTTGCATTATCTTGCATTGCATCGGCAAGCTCTCCTGTTACACTTTCAAGCATTTGAGGCTTTACACCAAGCACAAGAAACTCGCTATTCTTTACTAAGTTTTCGGCGTTTTCTACGTTTAGGCCCAACTCTGTTTTAAGCGAGTTGGTCTTGTCTTTATTTTGGTCGCAAATACAAATTTTATTGCTATCAACGGTTTTACAAACCGCGCGAACTAACGCCGAACCCATATTGCCCGTACCTAAAAATCCGAATACGTATTTCATTTTTTGCTCCTTTTAACGAATTTGTCCATCGCCAGATATCACGTATTTATACGAGGTAAGCTCCTTTAGTCCCATAGGTCCTCTGGCATGAAGCTTTTGCGTGGAAATACCGATTTCACAACCCTTGCCAAACTCTCCACCGTCCGTAAATCGTGTTGACGCATTGTGATAAACAGCCGCGCTATCCACGTTTTTGATAAAGCGTTTTGCAACGATTGAGTTTTCAGTGACTATACAGTCGCTATGATGTGTGGAATGATCGGCAATATGCTCGATAGCCTCGTCGGCGCTATCCACTATTTTAACCGCTAGAATATAGTCCAAAAATTCGGTATCAAAATCAGCCTCAGTTGCTCTTATTCCGTCTATAATTTGAGCTGATCTTTCGCACAGTCTGAGCTGAACCGGATTTTCAGTTCTGTTGTCAACCAATCTTTGCTTTAAGAGCGGTAAAAAGTTTTGCGCAATGGCAGAGTGAACAAGACAAACCTCTTCGGCATTGCACACAGAAGGACGGCTGGTTTTAGCGTTTTCTATTATATTTAGCGCCTTGTCAAAGTCTGCATACCTATCCACGTACACGTGGCAAATTCCTGTTCCTGTTTCTATACACGGAACTTTTGCGTTCTCTACACACGCTCTAATAAGCCCTGCGCCACCTCTTGGAATAAGCGCGTCTACGTACCCAACCGCGTTCATAAGCGCAGTTGCATCCTCACGCGATGGCGAAGACGGCATATTTACGTAATCGGGATTTAATCCCAAACATTCGAGGGTATCACGAATAATTTGAACAATGCTTTTAGACGTGTTAAACGCTTCTTTTCCGCATCTTAAAATACAAGCGTTGCCACTTTTTAGACACAATGCCGCGCCGTCGCTCGTTACGTTTGGTCTGCTTTCGTAAATAATTGCAATAACGCCCAAAGGCACTGAAATCCGCTTGATTTCAAGCCCGTTAGGACGGGTAAATTCTTCTATATCTTCGCCCACAGGATCGGGAAGTTTTACAACGTCCAAAATTCCCTGAGCCATTCCTTCAATGCGTTTTTGATTAAGCGACAAGCGGTCGATCATTACGTCGCTGATCTTGCCTTTTGCATTTTCCACGTCTGTTTTATTAGCTGACAGTATTTGCTCAGCATTTTTTACAAGAGCGTTTGCAATGGCGGTAAGCGCGTTATTTTTAGCTTCGGTATCAAGCACGGCAAGCGTACGTGAAGCCTTTTTAGCGCGAGCTAAAATTGTTTGAATATCTTGCATACGTATTCTCCTTTTTAGGCAAAAAAGCGTGTGTAAACGGCCTCTTTACCCTCTACGATATCATAAAGAACAGAAGGGTTGCTACCGTTTGCAATAATCATATCACAACCATTATCATTGCAAATTTTGGCGGCGTTAAGCTTGGTTATCATACCACCCGTACCAAGAGAACTACCCTCTTTGCCTGCAAGAGCGCGGATTTCGTCTGTTATACCGTGAACTTTGGCAATAAGCTTAGCGTTCTTATCCTTTCTTGGATCTCCCGTATACAATCCGTCGATATCGGAAAGAAGCACCAAAAGATCAGCCTTTACGCTAACGGCAACAAGAGAGGAAAGCGTATCGTTGTCGCCCACCTTTATCTCGTCGGTAGATACGGTATCATTCTCGTTAATTACAGGAAGCGCGCCAAGCTCTAAAAGACGCTTCATTGTGTTTTCGAAATTCTTGTGGCGCTCCTCGTTTGAAAAATCGGAGCCGGTAAGAAGTATTTGCGCAACGGTATGGTTGTACTCGGAAAAGAGCTTATCGTAAATATACATAAGCTCGCACTGACCAACCGCAGCAGCCGCCTGCTTTGTTGGGATATCTGTGGGTTTACTGGAAAGCGAAAGCTTTGCAACTCCCATTCCTATTGCGCCCGATGACACAAGCACAATCTCGTGTCCTGCATTTTTAAGATCACTAAGCACCTTTGTAAGCTCTTCAACGTGGCGAATATTAAGATTTCCCGTCTTGTGCGCAAGCGTAGACGTTCCTACTTTTACTACGATTTTCATGTCTTTTCTATTACCTTTTATATATGATTAATATATTATACACGCAAAAGGCTAAATCGTCAAGTATATAATAAAAAAGTATTAATATTAGAAAAACAGATGTTTATCTCTTTTCCAACGATTTTGAAAACAACATCCTAAACTTTGCAAATAAAATCTTATATAATCACGAACCTGAACTTCGTTATCAAGGTCAATTTCAGATAAAACTTGCTCCATTAAACTTGCACTCTCGTCCTTAAACGCATCCATGACTATTTTTATAAAGTTATCCAAAAAATCTATAACTTCCAAAACTAAAAAATCAAGCTCGTAAACGCCAGCTAAATCGTTATTTAAATACGCTTTTACCTCTTCTTCAATTATTTTCTCTCTATTCATAAATATTCTCCGTTAAGTTTGACAAAATAATTATATTTCTTACTCTTGTAAGATGTCAAGTAATTTTCTTACTTTTGTGAGATAATAGGATTATGAATAAATTTGCGGAAAGATTAAAAGAGTTAAGAGTGGAAAAACAGGTTGGTCAAGTAGAACTTGCAACCGCCATTAACGTTAGTAAAGGCACGATAAGTTTGTGGGAAAACGAACTTAGAGAACCAAAACTTTCTAATCTCATTGCGCTTGCTACGTTTTTTAACGTTACCATAGACTTTTTAGCAGGGCTGGAAAATTAAACAGATAACTGAAAATTTCAAATACAAAAGACTAACCAAACAAACACCGTTAGTCTTTTTTTGTATGAAAAATTTACGCATTTATTCATATTTAATCCTTATTATTAATGTGTGCATTATATAATGTGCAAGCCTATTTGTCAAGTATTTTTATCATATATAATGTGTACAATATATAATGTAGGTGTATACTATGAAATTAAGAATAAAAGAAATTTTGGAACAAAAGGGCAAAACCAAATATTGGCTTTATATACAACTAGGACTAAGCTATCAAAACTTTAACAAAATAATCAACAACCAAACGACGAGCATTAAGTTTGAAAACCTAAAGGCTATTTGTGATATTTTGGAATGTACACCAAACGACTTATTTGAAGAGTATCACCAAAAATAAAGCTTATTATGAAAAAATACACACTATCTATGATGTAAACCCGAAAGTTTAGACACTTTTAGGGTTCATTCAAACAATATAGTGTGTTTTTTGTAAGCAAAAATAATTATATAAAATTTATTGAGATTGCCATGCTTTTGCTCGCAATGAGGTCGAGGGCGCACTCCCAATATGAAAAAGTTATCCTACCTCTACACCAGATTAACGTTAAAACGGCTTAGAAACGAGTTAGAGAAAGAAAAAGACCGCTCTTGGATGGGCGTGTACTATGCGTACACAACCAACAAGAGCGGTCTTTTTATGCACTATAACGATGTTTATAAGCCGTTTTTTTATTCTTCCATTTCTGCTTCCAACTTCGCCGTCTGATCCGCTATACGCAAAGCTTCGATCATCTCGTCGAGATCTCCGTTCATAAAGGTGTCAAGAGAGTATAAGGTAAGACCGATACGGTGGTCGGTAACTCTGCCTTGCGGGAAGTTGTAGGTACGTATTCTTTCGCTTCTATCACCGGTTCCAACCTGAGAACGGCGGTTTTGAGCATATTCTTTTTCCGCTTCTTCCTGCTGCTTTTCATAAAGCTTACTCTTCAAAACTCGCATAGCCTTTTCGCGGTTTTTAATCTGCGAACGCTCGTCCTGACATTGAACGACAATACCAGTGGGAAGGTGAGTGATACGAATAGCGGACTCAGTTTTATTAACGTGCTGACCGCCTGCACCCGACGAACGATAGGTATCAATTTTAAGGTCTTTTTCGTTGATTTCGATATTGATTTCCTCAACTTCGGGAAGAACCGCTACGGTAATGGTTGAGGTATGAATTCTGCCCTGCGATTCGGTTTCGGGCACACGCTGAACACGGTGTACACCGCTTTCGAACTTAAGGAACGAGTATGCAGACTGTCCGGAAATAGAGAAAACGGCTTCCTTAACTCCACCAAGCTCGGTATCGTTAATGTCGATGTCTTCAATCTTCCATCTGCGTTTTTCGCCGTACATCTTGTACATACGCATAATTTCGTAGGCAAAGAGCGCTGCCTCATCGCCACCTGCACCACCACGAATTTCAATAATAACGTTTTTATCGTCGTTAGGATCTACGGGCAAAAGCAAAATTTTAAGACGTGTGGTAACCTCTTCCTCTTCCTTTTTCTTTTCCTGAATTTCCTCACGAGCCATTTCGATAAGTTCGGCGTCAGTTTCTTCTTTGAGCATTTCTTCCGCGCCCTTAATATCGTCTTGAATACGGATAAGATTGTTGTATTCGTTTACAATCGGCTCTATTTCAGAATGTTCTTTAACAAGCTTTGTCCACTCCTTATTATCTGCAATAATAGCAGGATCAGAAATAGCTTTTGTAAGCTCTTCGAACTTATTTTTGATGTTTTCTAATTTCGTTATGTTCATTTAATTCACCTTTTTATTTTTAGCAATAACAACTCTATTATTTCCGTTAAGATCCTTATGCACACGCACAAAAGAGAACTTTTCTAAAAGCAAATCAGCAACCTCTACGCCCTGGTCGTAGCCGATTTCCAACACGAGTGTTCCCTCGTCGCTTAAATGGGCGGGAGCTTGATTTATTATCTTGCGGTACACATCCAAACCATCCGCACCACCGTCGAGCGCTAAGCGAGGCTGAGCAAGAACTTCTTTAGTAAGAGTATCTACAACTTCGGTCTTGATATACGGGGGATTTGATACTATTACGTCGAATACGTCATCAACATTTTCTAACACGTCGCTCTTTAATACAAGCACGTTATCGCTCTTTAGATTGCTCTTTGCAACCTCGATTGCGCCATCGGAAATATCAGAAGCAAACACTTGCGCAGTTGAATTGTTTGCTATTGCTTTTGCAATGCAACCACTACCCGTCATAAGATCCAAAACTTTATCTCCACTCTTTATGTTCTTAAGTGCGTGTTCTACAACAACTTCGGTATCAAGACGAGGAATAAGCACGTTTTCGTTCACTTTGATTTTAAGCCCATAAAACTCGCTTTCGCCCAAGATATAATCAAGTGGCGTTCCATCTATACGCTTATTAACAATTTCCATAACCGCCTTGTACTCTTCCTTATTTAAGGGCTCACGCAAGGCAAGCTCGGCTCTTTTAATCTTCAGCACATGGCAAAGTATCCAATCAGCTTCCGCTTCGTCCGCATCCGTTTCGCTAAGCTTTTGAGTAATGAACTTTCTGAGCGCGCCCACTTCATACTGACCAAAGACAATTAGAGGTTTATCGGGGTTTGCATCATACGTTCTTACAGTATTAAACGCAAGAATTGCAACCTCTGCCATATCGCTCTCGGGCGGATAAGTTGTAAGACGCTGAAGAGCAAGACCGGGGGCGCGGAATATATCCACAAACCAGTTGTCGGGAAGTTTTGCTAAGCCTTGTAAAAGCTCGAACGAAAATCCTGCGATTATCGGCAAAAGTCCCAAACGTACTGCAATTCTAAGCCACTTATCTTCCATTACCCAGCCAATTCCGCAAAGCGAGAATATAAGTGTGGAAAGAGCGATGATAAGAATACTCATAACCATTACAAAGAACAAGAAAGTCGTTCCGCAACGATTATGGCGAGTACTGCACTTTTGAACGTTATCAACAGTAAGATCCATACCCTTTTCAAAACAGTTTATCGTTCTGTGTTCTGCTCCGTGATACATAAACGTTCGCCTGATGTCTTTCATTCTTGACACGAGCAATAGATATACTATAAATATAAGAATCCTAATACCGCCCTCAATAAGAGATACGAGATACGCATCTATATCAACTTTGAAAAGCGCTTCAATTCCGTTTACTGCAAGCGATGGCAATACGAAAAATAACGCGATTGCAAACAGCACGCCAATAACGCCGGATATTCCCATTGCAACAGAACCGGGCGTGTCTTCTTCGGGGAAAGCTACCTCTGCGCTCTCATACACGGTCTTTGTTCCGCTTATAAGAGAACGAACAAAGGATATGCAACCTCTGACGATAGGCACCTTTGCCCAAAATCCTATACTTTTAAGCTTTTTAACTTTAACTTCCACATATCCGTCAGGATTTCTTACCGCCATTGCTTGCGTAGTTCTGCTTTGCATCATTACGCCTTCGATAAGAGCCTGTCCGCCTATGGCAACACATTTTTGTTTTTCTTTCATTTTGTTTTCCTTGTTTTTTTATAAGATAATCAATCCTGTGGGCAGACCCACTGTCAATATGAGGGCGGTGGGCAGACCCACTGTCAACATGAAGAGCTGACGATAAATATTTACCAATGTTTACTCAAAGCACAACATTTCGGATCCAACGGTGCGGAGGCGCACTGCCGATATGAGGGGGCGATTCGTGAATCGGTGCGTAGGCGCACTCCCAAGCAGACCCACTGTCAATATAAGGGCGATTCGTGAATCGGTGCGTACAGCAAGTTAAGAAACCAACTATACTCAATTATTTACTTTACTCAAAGCACAACATATTGGATCCAACGTCCACGTTGGTGCGAGCAAGACAAAGATTTACACGTTCTTGCGCAGGGCGTGTGCTAGGCGCACACAACCAAGTAAGGTTGTGGAAATATGCTGTATTGCGAAGTAAATAGCTATGACGGCTTAGTTGCGAGCAAGACAAAGATTTACACGTTCTTGCGCAGGGCGTGTGCTAGGCGCACACAACCAAGTAAGGTTGTGGAAATATGCTGTATTGCGAAGTAAATAAGGCGTCATAATGGCGTTATAATAAAGAAAACCATACCCGATAACGCATTATGGGCATGGCTTTTCCTGTTTTACGGTTGAAATTATCTTGCGCGACGACGATTAAACTTGTCGATACGTCCACCGGTTTCTACCTGCTTCTGCTTACCGGTATAGAAAGGATGACACTTAGAGCAAACGTCTACCTTAAGAACGTCGCCCTTTTTAGTAGATCCTGTTACGAAAGTAGCGCCACATGCGCAAACTGCGGTAACCTCATGATAATCGGGATGTATATTCTGTTTCATAGTACTTCTCCTTAAAACTTTTCTTGCTATGGTATTATATAACTTTTAGCATTCTTTGTCAAGTAATTTAGTTTAACATTTAAATAAATAATACGTACAATTTATGTATTTTTACCTAAAAGACTTTATTTTTTGTAAATCATATTCTTAATATCGGTAATTGCTTTATCAAAACGTTCATCTTTACCTAAAAGCGAAGCCACTTTGTTTTTTGCGTGCAATACCGTAGTATGATCTCTTCCTCCCATTATCTCTCCTATTGTAGTGAGGGGAAGAGGCAACATTTCGGATATTACGTAAATACAAATCTGTCTTGGCTCTACTATCTTTTTATCACGCTTTTTACCAAGCAAATCTTCCTTTTTAACGTCAAAATACTTGCACGTACAATCTATTACGTCCTCAGCTCCTACTGCCTCTTCGGTAGGCTCTGAATAATCCTTAAACGTTTCTTGAGCAAGTTCGACAGTTATGGGTTTGTTGTAAAGTTTGCCAAGCAATATAACTTTGTTAAGCATACTTTCCATCTCTCTAATATTAGTTGCAAGTCGCTGAGCCATGTACGTCAGAACGTCGTTAGCTATTACGACCTTTTGAGCAAGCGCTTTCTTTTGTAAGATAGCAATTCTTGTTTCCATATCGGGTTGCTGAATATCAGCTATAAGCCCCCACTCAAATCTACTGCGAAGCCTATCTTCTAGGTCAGGAATCTCGCTCGGCGCGCGATCGGAAGCGAATATAATCTGTTTTCCAGCTTGAGTCAGGTCATTAAAGGTATGGAAAAGCTCATTTTGCGTTTCGGGCTTTTTAGACACAAACTGTATATCATCCATCATCAAAACGTCTAAATTGCGGTATTTTTCCCTAAACTGCTTACCAAAGTCCGAAGAATTTCCGCCCTTGCGAACGCTCATAACGTATTCATTAACAAACTTTTCACTAGGTATGTACAAAACCTTAAGATTGGGCTTTTGCTTGCGGATTGCGTTCCCGATAGCTTGCATAATATGTGTTTTACCAAGACCAACTCCCCCATAGATAAACAATGGATTATAGTGCTGACCAGGCTCTTCAGCAACTGCGCGCGCAGCTGCGTACGCAAGCTGATTACACTTTCCTACAACAAAATTATCAAACGTATATTTTGGATTAATTACGTTTGCTTCTACCTTTGCAGGAAGATCTTCTATCTTTTCTTCCACAAATTCTTCGCGCTTTTCATACTCTCCATTTACAACGATTTCTACATCGGTAATAAGAGTATTGAGTGATTTAAGAACACTTACAATAAGAGTTTTAAACTCTCTATTTACCTTTAGTTTATTGCTTTCGCTTGGAGCGCAAAGTATTAGTTTTTCGCCCTCTATGTCCACGGCTTCCAATGTTTTGATCCAAACGTCATAGGTTATCGTAGACGATATTTCACGCTCTAGTATTCCCAAAACGTCTAACCATATTTTTTTCACTTCGTTCATTCTCTGTTCTCCTTCATCCTAATAGCCTCAGCGTAAATAATCGATTTAGCTACGTTTCTATCAGAAGCAACTGCTTTGATTGCTTCCTTTTCCGTCTTACCTAAAGTTAGATAATGTTTGATATGTTCTTCTATCGTAAGCTCGCTAAGTGATTCGCTTTGAGGTCGAGCTCCCTCTACTACAATTACAAACTCGCCCTTACGCATAAAATCCATTTCTTCGCCAAGCGTTCCTACACAAACTTGCTCGTACAGCTTGCTTATTTCTCTTACAACCGCAACCTTTCTCGCGCCCAAGTTTTCGTAGAGCGTGTTAAGGTCTTTGTCAATATCATGAGGCGGAGAGTAAAACACAAGCGTTGCTTGCAAATCCTTAAAAAGCGCTAAAGTCTTCTTTCTTTCACCCTCTTTTTCCGGCAAAAAGCCTACCATACAAAAGCGCGAGGTATCTAAAGAAGAGAGAACTACGGCGTTAATGCAAGCGCAAGGCCCGCTTATTACCGTATATTCCAAGCCCTGCTTTTGCGCTTCCTTTACAATCGTTGCGCCAGGATCTGAAATAAGGGGCATTCCTGCATCTGATATAAGGGCTACGTTTTTACCATCTTTGAGCATTTCGATAATGCTTTCACGTTTTTCGCGCTCGTTGAATTTTTGATAGGATATCAACGGTTTTTTAATATCGTAATAAGACAGGAGAATACGCGAATGTCTTGTATCTTCGCAAAGGATAACGTCCACGCTTTTGAGGGTTTCAACCGCGCGGTATGTTATTTCCTGTATGTTGCCAATGGGCGTTGCTACGATGTATAACATTGTTTTCTCCTTGATTTTTTAGCAGTACGCAACTATTTTACGTTGCTTTTTTACCTCTATCCCCTCTGCTCCGTCCTTAATACACTTGAGCAAAAAGATGTGTGGAGGCTTGTTGTCGTCGGGCGTAAGAACCTGTAAAACCTTAGGTTCCAGACGGTGTTTTTTGCAACCTGCAATAACCTCCGCCATACGCTCGCATTGATGTACAATATAGAACTTTCCGCCTTTAGAAAGCAGGTATGACGCAGTTGCGATAACCTCGTCAAGCGTTACTTTTATCTCGTGACGGGATATTGCCACCGTATCGGTAAGGCTAACCTCTCCGCTATCCGCTTTTCTGTATGGAGGGTTTGAAACTACTATCGTCTGGCTTCCGCAAGCAAGGTGTTTTCCTATCTCCTGCATAGGAATATTTAGCACTTTTATCTTGTCTTCAAGTCCGTTTAATTCAACGCTACGAACAGACATTTCGGCAACGTCTTTTTGAATTTCCACCGCGGTAACGTTAATATTTTTCTTACCTGCTAGCAATATAGAGATTATTCCGCTGCCACTTCCAAGATCCACCGCCTTATCCCTATATCCTCCGCTTACAAAATTTGCAAGCTCAACAGCGTCGCTTCCGAACCTGAAAAAGTCGGAGTTTTGTATGATTTTCAGCTGATTGTACTGCAAATCGTCAATACGTTCATTAGTTTTCAGTTGCATAACTCCTTCCTCTTTCTTTTTGTTACTATTATTTTTCGTATATAAATTCGTACTTTTCGATAGTGTTTTCGTCCACTTTTATCTTGTCGGACAGCTCAATATTTGCAACAAGCAAAACTTCGTTTTCACAAGCCAATATGGGAATAAAATCACGCTTTCTGAGCGGAATTTTTTTATCGATGAAATAATCCTTTAGTTTTTTAGTTTTGCCGTTATACGGCTTAAAAACGTCGCCGTCCTGTCTGAACCTGATTACCGCATTTTCGGGAATTTTATCAGCATCGAAAATAAGCTTACCCTTTTGCGGTTTTTCGTCCGTTTGAAGCACGGTTACCATGCCTTCGTAAAATGGCGTAAACCCAAGTCCGTACTCTTCCACACATTCGGGCTTTTCTACCTCTTTGTATATCGCAACGTAGTCATACTCTTTGCTTGCGATATACGAATGAGGCAAACATATTTTACAACCGTTTTCCATATTTGCAAGAGCACAAACTTCACTTATATGTTTGCTTTCCATATCATAGCTAAAGCCTGCAAGCGCAAACGCTTTCATTACGTATCTTGACGCTATTGCGTTATTATCAAAGCATTTGATTGGAACTAAAAAAGCGTCTTCGTCGCAAATTATTTCGTCCGTATTAACAAACTTGTTTACAAACTCTTCATTTTCTTTAGCAATATCGGAAAGTCTAAGTAACGCATCGCTATCATAGCGTTCGTCAATCATCGGAATAAGCACGTTTCGCAGGTAATTGCGATTGTAAACAGTTTGAGCGTTTGTTGCGTCGGTAACATAATCAATACCGTTTTCCTTAACGTACTTTTCAATCTCAGCTCTGCTTGTATACAAGAGCGGACGCACAATATGCCCGTCACATTCCGTCATTCCTACAAGACCGCTAATAGAGCAACCGCGTAAAACGTGCATTAGTATACTTTCTTTTCTATCGTCTTTGTGGTGTCCGAGCAAAACGTAAGTGTTATTTTCCTTTGCAAACTGCTCGTAAATAGCGTGTCTGAAAATCCTAGCTTCGCTCTCTTCGCTACGTTTGCTTTGACTGCAAAGCGCAGGAATATCAGCGCTGAACAAACAAAACTTTACTCCCAGCTTTTCACAAGCATTTTTAACAAACTCAGCATCGTCTAGCGACGCTTGTCCTCGAATCCCATGCTCTACGTGAAGAACGGTAATTTTGTCCGCGCCCAAAGTTTTTACGGCAATGTTAAGCAAAGTCATAGAGTCAGCTCCTCCGCTTACTCCAATTCCCACTATGCTCTTGTTTTGTGCATATTTAAGAATGATTTCGCTTGCCGTCATTTTTCTCCTCTCACTATCTAATCTTACTGCATCCTCTTAAAAGAGGGCAAAAAAAACACGGCAAAACCTTGCCGGTAATTTTAGCTAGTAATACTTTATTAAGGTATATTTATTATACAAAATAAAAACTTTTAAGTCAAGTTTTTTACCACTCCGTTATATTGTGGTTGCATCTTTAGTTATCCACAATACATAGTCTTTTGCTTTTTGTTTGTTTTTGCGATTACTTTGTTATTTTCGCTATTTTTTTTCAGATACTTTTGCAAGATAAAACATCATTTTGTCGCATTTAGAGCAATACGTTAACGTTTTTTTGATACATTATTAAATTTTTTACTATGCACGTTTTGACAAAAAAATAAGCGTTACGACAAACTTTTTCACTTGCGTAACGCCTAATTTTTTTATGGAATTTTTTCTAAAATTTATTCAGCTACTTTTTCCGTTTCAGTTTCTGAATGAGCTTCTTCCATCATGAAAGAACTTTCTTCAGCTGGATAAACGTTCTTATAAGCTTTCATACCCGTACCAGCAGGAATAAGCTTACCGATAATAACGTTTTCCTTCAAGCCGATAAGCGGATCGATCTTGTTCTTGATTGCAGCCTCGGTAAGAACTCTTGCAGTTTCCTGGAAGGACGCAGCGGAAAGGAACGAATCGGTTGCAAGAGCAGCCTTGGTAATTCCAAGCAAGGTATACTTAGCAAACGCAGGCTTTCCACCACTTTGAACTGCTTTGAGGTTTGCCTCTTTAAACAAGCTTTCGTCAACCATTTCACCAGGAAGAAGATCGGTGTCACCACTATCTTCAACTCTTACTTTTTTAAGCATTTGGTGAACGATAATTTCGATGTGTTTATCCGAAATTTCTACTGACTGAGAACGGTATACGGACTGAACTTCCTTAACGATGTATTCCTGAACTTCTTTATGGCCCTTAGTCTTGATGATATCATGAGGATCAATAGGACCTTCGGTAAGAGGATCGCCTGCTTTTACAAACGCACCAGTCTTAATTTCAGGCTTCATCTTTGCAGAATATGGAATAGAATAGGTGCTTTCTTTGCCTTCAGCATTCTTAACGATTACGTCACGGCGACCATTGTTCTCTACGAACTTAACTTCACCAGACTCAGTTGTAATGGTTGCAACACCCTTAGGTCTTCTTGCTTCGAAAAGTTCTTCAACTCTGGGAAGACCTCTTGTAATATCTTCACCCGATGCAATACCACCCGAGTGGAATGTACGCATTGTAAGCTGTGTACCGGGTTCACCGATAGACTGAGCTGCAATAATACCAACAGCTTCGCCCACTCTTACTGGATTTCTTCCCGACATGTCTTTTCCGTAGCACTTTACGCAAACACCGTGTAAGCATCTGCAGGAAAGTACAGAACGCATGCTAACCTTAAAGGGAGGCTTTGTAGGATCTTTGTGAGGATCGTTATACCACTTCATGTAGATCTTGTCTACCTTTTTAGCGGTAGCGTCATCGATCATAACATCGGTAGGAGCAATAACTTCGCCAGTTTCTTTATCGATAATAGGCTGAGCAAGATATCTACCCGAAAGTCTATCTGCAAGCGATTCTACGATAGAGTCGCCGTCCTTGATAGGCTCTACGTCAATACCGGTTTTTGTCATACAGTCTTCTTCTCTTACGATAACGTCCTGAGATACGTCTACAAGACGACGGGTAAGATAACCAGAGTTTGCTGTCTTAAGAGCTGTATCGGCAAGACCTTTACGTCCACCGTGAGAAGAAATGAAGTACTCAAGTACTGACAAGCCTTCACGGAAAGAAGAACGAATAGGCGTTTCGATGATTTCACCCTGAGGGTTAGCCATAAGTCCACGCATACCAGAAAGCTGACCGATCTGATCTTTACTACCACGGGCACCTGATACTGCCATCATGTTGATGGGGTTATAGTTATCCATGTTCTTAAAGAGCGCATCTGTAACATCCTTGTTTGCTGCCGACCATCTGTCAACAACCAATCTATGCTTTTCTTCATCGGTAAGTTCACCTTCGTTATATCTTTGCTCAATATTGATTACGTCGTTTTCCGCATCGTCAAGAATCTTCTTCTTTTCGTCGGGAATATGCATATCGAAGACGGAGGTGGTGATAGCACCGATTGTAGAATACTTATAACCAAGAGCTTTGATGTTGTCAAGAACTCTTACAGTTTCGGTTGCGCCTGAAATATTGAAGGTCTTATCAACGATAGTTTTAAGCTCTTTCTTTCCTACTCTATAATTAATCTCGAGAGCAAACTCGTTGCCAGGAACAGAACGATCAACAATGCCAAGGTTCTGAGGAATGTACTCGTTGAAGATAATACGTCCAACAGTTGTTTCGATAATTCCGGACTTTTCAACTCCGTCAATAACCTTAGACATTCTTACCTTAATTGCAGACTGAAGCTGAATCTCGTGATTGAAGTATGCCATCTTTGCTTCGTCAACGTCAGCAAACGACATTCCTTCGCCCTTACATCCGGGCTTATCCATAGTCATATAGAAGCATCCAAGTACCATATCCTGAGTGGGGGTACATACGGGCTTACCATCGGAAAGCTTAAGAATGTTGTTGGAAGAAAGCATTAAGAACCTTGCTTCTGCCTGAGCCTCTATCGAAAGAGGTACGTGAACTGCCATCTGGTCACCGTCGAAGTCTGCATTGAACGCTGAACATGCAAGGGGGTGAATCTTAATTGCTCTACCCTCTACCAAGATGGGTTCGAAAGCCTGAATACCAAGTCTGTGAAGAGTAGGCGCACGGTTAAGAAGAACGGGATGCTCTTTGATAACCTTTTCCAATACTCCCCAAACTTTATCATCCGCTCTTTCTACCAAACGCTTAGCGTTTTTGATATTGTGAGCAGAATTATCAGCAATAAGCTCGTGCATTACGAAAGGCTTGAAAAGTTCGAGAGCCATTTCCTTGGGAAGACCGCACTGATACATCTTAAGTTCGGGTCCTACAACGATAACCGAACGTCCAGAGTAGTCAACACGCTTTCCGAGCAAGTTTTGACGGAAACGTCCCTGCTTACCACGAAGAAGTCCAGACAAAGATTTAAGTTCTCTATTGCCAGCTCCGCTTACAGCCTTTCCTTTTCTACCGTTGTCAATAAGAGCGTCAACGGATTCTTGAAGCATACGCTTTTCGTTTCTTACGATAACATCGGGAGCGCTAATCTCCAAGAGTTTTTTAAGTCTATTATTTCTAGAAATAACACGTCTATATAAATCGTTAAGGTCGCTTGTTGCAAATCTACCGCCGTCAAGCTGTACCATAGGACGAAGCTCGGGAGGAAGAACGGGCAACGCGTCAAGCACCATCCAGCTGGGCTTTGCGCCACTCTTGTGGAACGCATCGAGAATTTCAAGACGCTTAACAGCCTTTACTTTCTTTTGTCCACTAGACTTACTTACGATGTCTTTGAGTTCTTTCCACTCTTTGTCAATATCGATATCGTCCAAAAGTTGCTTGATAGCGTCACCACCCATTGCTACTTTGAACGAATCTTTACCGTAAAGATCCTGAAAATCTCTCACTTCTCCGTCGGTAAGAATTTGCTTATACTCAAGAGAAGTTTCGCCTGGATCTGTTACGATGAAGTTAGCATAATAAACTACCTGCTCGAGCGCCTTGGGCGACATATCAAGCAGAAGACCGATACGGCTGGGCACTCCTCTAAAATACCAGATATGAGTTACGGGGGTAGCAAGTTCGATGTGTCCCATACGTTCACGTCTTACCTTTGCTCTAGTTACTTCTACGCCACACTTGTCGCAGATAACGCCCTTATATCTAACTCTTTTATATTTTCCGCAGTGGCATTCCCAGTCTTTAGTAGGTCCAAAGATCTTCTCGCAGAAAAGTCCGTCCTTTTCGGGCTTTTGCGTACGATAGTTAATGGTTTCGGGCTTAGTTACCTCGCCTTGCGACCAATCTCTGATCTTATCGGGACTGGCAATAGATATTTGCATTGAATCGAAGTTATTTAATTCAAACATTTATTCAATCTCCTTATTTTCGTCGTTTCAGTTCAAATCGCCGAAATCGTCATCGCCGAGGATATCATCTTCCTCAATGCCATCAAAAGTGTCGTCGGGTAATACTTCGTCATCAAAAACGTCAAAATCAATTTCTCCGCTTTCTTCCTCGAAAATGTTACCAGAAACATCTTTGCTTTCGTCATCTTCGCCGAGATCTTCTGCAAACGCGTTAGCGCTGAAGTCAATTTCGTCTTCAAACGTGGGATCGGGAACGAAACGCTTGGGCTTTTCGGGTCTTTCATCGTAGATATCTCTCTCGTCTTCCATAAGCTCTCTAATGCTAATTTCCTGCTTTTCTTCGTTAAGAACCTTAACGTCAAGAGCAAGTGCTTGCAATTCTTTGATAAGAACTTTGAAAGATTCGGGGATACCAGGTTCGTGACGGTTATTACCCTTTACGATAGATTCGTAAGTCTTGGTTCTACCTACTACGTCGTCGGATTTTACAGTCATAATTTCCTGAAGAACGTTTGCCGCACCGTATGCATAAAGCGCCCAAACTTCCATTTCTCCAAATCTCTGTCCACCAAATTGAGCTTTTCCGCCCAAAGGTTGCTGAGTTACGAGTGAGTAAGGTCCGATAGAACGTGCGTGAATCTTATCGTCTACCAAGTGGTTAAGTTTAATCATGTACATATAACCTACGGTTGAACGGTTCTCAAACGGTTCGCCGGTACGTCCGTCGTACATCTGTACCTTTCCGTCTACTTCGCCGTTTTCGTTTACGCCGAGGTTATTTTCTTTTAAGAGCTTTTCAATGTCGCTCTCTAATGCTCCGTCAAAGACGGGAGTTGCAACCTTCCAGCCGAGCATCTTTGCAACAAGTCCCAAGTGAACTTCAAGAACCTGTCCAATGTTCATACGAGAAGGAACTCCGAGGGGGTTAAGAACGATCTGAAGGGGTGTTCCGTCAGCCATGAAAGGCATATCTTCTTGAGGAAGAACTCTAGAAATAACGCCCTTGTTTCCGTGACGGCCTGCCATCTTATCGCCGACACCAATCTTACGCTTTTGAGCAATGTAAACACGAACAAGCTTGTTTACACCAGGAGCCATTTCGTCCTTGTTTTCTCTCGTAAATACTTTTACGTCAACGACAATTCCACCCTCACCGTGAGGAACTCTAAGCGAAGTATCTCTAACTTCTCTTGCCTTTTCGCCGAAGATTGCTCTAAGAAGTCTTTCTTCGGGAGTAAGCTCGGTTTCTCCCTTGGGAGTTACTTTACCTACTAAGATATCGCCGGATACAACTTCTGCGCCCACTCTTACGATACCGTTTTCGTCAAGGTTCAACAAAGCGTCGGTACCAACGTTGGGAATATCACGAGTAATTTCTTCCTCGCCAAGCTTTGTATCTCTTGCTTCGTGCTCGTACTCTTCGATATGGATAGAAGTAAAGAGGTCGTCTTTTACAATTTTTTCACTGATAAGGATTGCGTCTTCGTAGTTATAACCTTCCCAGCTCATAAAGCCGACAAGAATATTCTTACCAAGAGCAAGCTCAGCGTCTTTTGTAGAGTGTCCGTCAGCAATAACTTGTCCTGCTTTTACGATATCGCCCTTGTTAACGATGGGCTTCTGGTTAATACAGGTTCCCTGGTTGGAGCCGACAAACTTTCTTAAGGTATATTCAGCAACGGTCTTATCTCCAACCAAAGTGCGCTTGCAGTTCTCGATAATTTCAAGACTGTTATCGCTAAGGTTCAAGCCGTTGTTTTCGTCTTCTTCAATACGGATGGTTTTTGCATCAACGTAAATTACTTTACCACCCTTTCTTGCACAAACCATTACGCCAGAGTCGTATGCAATCTTATTTTCGATACCCGTTCCTACAACAGGTGTTTCGCAAGTAAGAAGAGGAACTGCCTGACGTTGCATGTTAGATCCCATGAGCGCACGGTGAGTATCATCGTTCTCAAGGAAAGGAATAAGCGCGGTTGCTACCGATATCATCTGACGGGGAGAAACGTCAAGATAGTCGATTTCTTCGTTGTGGAATTCACCGATATCCTCCTGACGACGAGCAAGAATACGCTCGTGAGTAAACCACATGGATTCCTCGTCAATTTCTTCGTTAGCCTGAGCAATTGTATATCTATCTTCCTGATCCGCGTCAAGATATTCTACAATGTCGGTAATCTTATGATTTTCTTTATCTACCTTTCTATAAGGAGCGGTAATGAAACCGTACTCATTGATCTTTGCATAAGAAGTAAGAGAGGTAATAAGACCGATGTTCTGTCCTTCAGGCGTTTCGATAGGACACATCTTTGAATAGTGCGAATAGTGAACGTCACGAACTTCGAAAGATGCTCTTTCTCTATTAAGACCACCAGGTCCTAACGCAGAAAGTTTTCTCTTGTGCGTAAGCTCTGCAATAGGGTTTGTTTCGTCCATAAACTGTGAAAGCTGAGAAGATCCGAAGAACTCCTTGATTGCGCTTGCAACAGGACGAATATTTATAAGAGATTGAGGAGTTGGAGGCTCTGCGTCGCCCTGAATTTGCATTCTTTCTCTTACTACTCTTTCAAGTCTTGCAATACCGATACGGAACTGATTTTGCAAAAGTTCACCAACAGAACGAACACGACGATTGCCGAGGTGGTCAATATTATCACAAGTTCCAACTTCATAACGCAAGCCTGTAATATAGTTAATTGTAGAAATGATATCGTCAATAAGAATATGCTTAACAACGAGCATATCAACATTCTGCTTAGCAAGATCTTTAAGAGTTTCTACGTCGCCTTCCGATGCTTCGAGAAGTTTTTTAAGCATGGGATAGTAAACAAGCTCGGTAATTCCAATATCTCTTGCAGGACAACCAATATAAGCAGAAAGGTCTACGTGGTTATTACCAATTACGTAGTGTCCCTGCATTTCGTGAGTTGCGGGGTTTTCTACCTCAATAGCAACCTCGTTAATACCGCAGTTCTGAATTCTAATAGCAGTTTCTTCGTCGATATAATCGCCCTTAGCTACGATAACTTCGCCATCGGGTGAAATTACGTCTTCGTATGCAATTTGGTCGGTAATTCTCTTAAAAAGCGCAAGCTTCTTGTTGAACTTATATCTACCAACCTTACACAAATCGTACTTACGACGCTCAAACATAAGGCTTCTAATATACTGACGAATAGAATCCGTGTTTGTAATTTCGCCAGGACGAAGCTTACGATTAAGTTCTTTCAACGCATCTTCTTCCGTCTTATTCTGGTCGTTTTCACAAGTAGAACGAATAAGAGGCTCGTTGTGGAAAAGCTCACAGATTTCTTCGTCGGTAATAAAGGATCTACCCTTAAACGGCTCTAAAATTTCAAGCTCGTCATCTTCATATTCGGTATTTGCTGCAGAACAAAGAGCACGTAAAAGAACGGACGCTTGAACTTTACGTTCTCTATCCACGTGTACCCACAATACACCCTTGTCGTCTTCTTGCCATTCAAGCCACGCGCCACGAGTAGGGATGTTTGTAGAGGTAAAGTATTTAGTTCCAGTCTTGATGTCCTTTGTAAAATCAAAATATACGCCTGGAGAACGCACTAACTGTGATACAACAACACGTTCTGCACCGTTGATAATAAACGAACCGTTGGGAGTCATAAGAGGTATTTCACCCATGAATACGTCATGCGATACCATTTCTCCAGTGTCTTTGTTTACAAGACGCACCTTTACTTTAAGAGGTACAGAATAAGTAGCATCTCTATCTTTACACTCTTTCTCGGAATACTTGGGGGTCATTTCAAGCCAATGATCCTCAAACCACAATTCCATCTTGTTGCTATAATCTCTGATGGGTGAGAAATCCTTGAAAACCTCTCCAATGCCGTTCTTCATAAACTCAAGATAAGAATCCTTTTGCACTTCCACAAGATATGGCATTGCGCAAACGTCTTTTACCTGAGCAAAAGAATGACGTTCCGTGTTTCCGTACTTAACTTTTTTAATAGTTCTGTCGGCCATTAAACTTCTCCTTGTTTGAAAATTGTCTTTTTCGGATGTTTTTGCTATATAACCGTAGGTTCGCGTCGATTTTTTAGCCTTAAATTTGGCATTTTCCCGACACTTCCGCAGAATACAGCATTATATAATAATATCACAAAATTTCAAGCATTGTCAAGCATTTTTAAATAAATATTTTTTAGAAAATTTTTCAACAAATTTTTAAGGATTTCTTTTTATAAACAAAAAAATGCAACCCTTTATTTTTTCACGTTAAAAGATTGCGTTCAGGCTATCAAATTTGTATAAAATGAGGATATCATCGCTCCTCACACCCGTATTAGTCTAGTGATTTTGCTCCGCGCGTTTTTTTCTTCTTACGCTGTTTACGTGACGTTCAAAATCTCCGTTTTTAATAAGTTCTGTCAGAACGAACTGCTCGAAAGAAGGTACTGTGCAAGAATAGAATCCTAATTTTTCATCAAACTTAGATACAAGTTTTCTTGGAATAACCATATACCCCACTCTTAGTGATGGCGACACCGTGAGCGAAAACGTATTCATGTATATAACGTTATCGTTTCCCAGCGCAAAAAGCGTTTCTTCAGGTTTTGTTGACACCGAAAACTCAGACTCAAAGTCGTCTTCTATAATATACCTTTGCGGTCTTTTACTTGCCCACCTTGCGTACTCGTGGCGTTTAGACGCGTTTGCAGTTACGCCAGTTGGAAAGCTTCGATATGGCGAAACGTGTAACACGTCGGCTTTAGTTTTTTGAAGCGCTCCGCTCTTTATGCCGTTATTGCCCAACGGAAGTAATTCACACTCAACCCCCTCCGCTCTATACACCTTTTCGATTTTTTCATAAGACGGATCTTCTATACCATAGACAAGATTTTTACCCAAAAGCCCCGCAATAAGCCCATATAAATATTCAGCTCCAGATCCTACAATTATTTGCGAGGGCTCTACGTAAATACCTCTATTTCGCGCCAAATATCTTGCAAGCGTCATTCTAAACTCCATGCAACCTTGCGATGGGGATTTTTCCAATATTCGCTCACCATAATCATTAATCACCTTACGCATAGTTTTTGTAAGGACCGAAAAAGGAAACTCTTGCCTGCCACCACTTGTTTGCGTAACATGTTCTATAACAGCATTGCTTTCGCTCGACATAAAACCGTCTAACGCAGAAAACGTCACGAAAAATCCACTACGTTCACGCGATTCCACATACCCCTCGTCACAAAGCAGTCCATATGCATGTTCTACCGATATTACACTTATGCCCGTATCGCTTGCTACCACTCTCTTAGACGGAAGCTTATCACCTTGCTTGTACACGCCATTTACTATATCTTTTTTTAACGCCTCATACAACTGAAGATATATAGGCTTTGAAATTTTTGCATCGATTTTGATATTCATCTGGTTATATAAAATTCTCCTGTTTTGACTATTTTAATATGGTCAATTTTATTATATAATAACTTTTGTAAAAAATCAAGCACATAAAGGAGTTTATATTATGGCTTACAAAAAAGTTCTTACAATACAAGATATTTCATGCGTTGGACAATGCTCTCTTACGGTAGCTTTGCCTATATTGTCTGCGTGCGGACACGAAACATGCATACTCCCTTCCGCTGTTCTTTCTACTCACACGGGCGGATTTAGCGGTTTTACTTTTAGAGATCTTACCGACGATATGCCTGCAATTGTCGAGCATTGGAAAAAGGAGAAAATCAGCTTTGACGCGATTTACACAGGGTACTTGGGAAGTATAAAACAAGTGGGAATCGTAAAAGACATCTTAAACACAATGGGGAAAGAAAAGTGCGTGAAAGTTGTTGATCCTGCTTTTGCCGATCACGGAAAACTTTATTCCATTTTCGATATGGACTATGTAAACGCAATGAAGACGCTTTGCCCATGTTGCGATATACTTGTTCCAAATCTTTCGGAAGCTTGCTTTTTAAGCGGTGTAGAATATAAAGAAGACTACGACGAACAGTATATCCTTCAAATTCTTATTCGTCTTTCCGCTCTTGGTTGTAAGACAATTCTTATGACAGGCATTAGCTTTAACAAGGAAAAAACAGGCATATTGCTTTATGATAACGGCAAAATTCAACGTTATGAACATGAAAAAATGCCAAAGGGCGCGCATGGTACTGGCGACATTTACGCATCTGCATTTGTTGGCGCTTTGCTTAGAGGCAAAAAGCCACTAAAAGCAGGTTCTATCGCGGCAGACTTTACCGTTCAGTGTATTAAAAACACACAAGGCGACAAAAAACATTGGTACGGCGCAAAGTTCGAAACAGCCCTTCCCACCCTTATGCAACTTTTAGACAAATAACAATAAAAAACGGAGTAAAGCTTTATAATCTTGCTCCGTTTTTTATTTATTCTTAGCTTATTTTACAACAAAAAAAACAGTAGCAATTGTCGAATTTGACATATACGTTACTGTTTTTTCGTTACAAATTATTTTTTATCAGCTTCAATAGCGTTATACTTTAGTGGAAGAATTATCGTGAAAGTAGAGCCTTTTCCTACCTCGCTTTCCACTTTTATTTTTCCACCTAAAACCTCGATTATGGACTGGCTTATAGTAAGACCTAACCCACAACTATTACCATCCCTTCCTCTTACGTTATCGCACCTATACAGCCTATCGAAAATTCGTCTTTGATCTTCTTCCTTAATTCCCACACCAAAGTCTTGCACGCTAATAAAAACTTTATCTCCGTCCTTCCCACAAGAAAGAATTACATCGGTATTTTCTGGAGAATACTTTATAGCGTTATCTACCATTGCTCTAACACATTCTGTAAGTAACGAATAATCAGAAATAACGCGTCCTTCATCTAAAACATTTGCTATCACGTTATGTTTTACGTCCGCCATTTTATATCCGTCTATAATACGATTGAGAATTTCGGAACACGCGAACTCTTGCTTATTTACAATATATTTTCCGATCTTTGCAAGGAACAATAGTCTTTCGACTATTTTTTTCATATTGTCCGCTTCCATTGCAATGCTTTCTATGCTCTCGTCTAACACGTCTTTATCATCTTTGCCCCATCTCATTAATAAGGTTGAATAACCTTGAATAACGGATATGGGCGTTCTTAACTCATGACTTGCGTCGGACACAAACTTTTTTTGTCGACTAAATGCTTCGTCAACGTCTGTCAAAAGTCTATTTATTGCAACAGCAAGCTCCTTAAGTTCATTTTCGCTACCCTCTTCATCTAGACGCATACTTAGATTTTCGGACGTTATACCCTTTACCTGCTTTATAATTCGTCTAAGAGGAGCTAAGGTAAATCTTAACGAAAGAAAAGATAGGAACGTTACGAAAAAAACTATCAAAACACTAACTACAACGGCGGTAACTCTAAGCTGTATAACAAACAATTGCTCCGCGTCTATTCCGTTTTGAGAAAAATACATTTCCACGGAAAAGACTAGTATTAGCGAAAGTATGGCAACGGAAAAAGAAACTAGTAAAAAGTTTATCGCTGTTGTTCGTATAGTAATATTAAGCAAGGTTTTTTTCACCTTTCCCACACTATGACCGATAGACAAGAAAAACTTTTTTATCGCCCTACCAAACGCCGAGCCCTTCTTTTGTTCGGACTTATCTTTTATAATACGTTCGATAGTTTCCTCTACGTTCTCTTCTACCTCGATTGCGTTTTTGGGATTTTCATTCATGTTATTCATCGAATTATGTACCCACAACCTCTAATCGTCTCTATCAAAGTAATGCCGAATGCGTCGTCGATCTTGGTACGCAAATACCTTACGTACACGTCGACTACGTTTGTATTTCCAACGTAATCATACCCCCACACCACGTCTAAAGCTTGTTCTCTAGTTACGACTTTATTACGGTTAGTAAGCAAAAATACGAGTAAATCAAACTCCTTTTTAGTAAGCTCGATAAGAGTATCATTATAACGCACCTGATGGCTCTTTACATCCACTGTAAGGGCACCAAGCTCAAACTGAGCGTTATTCTTTTTGATATTAACTCTAATTCGCGCAAGTAACTCCTCTATCGCAAAAGGCTTTGTCATATAATCGTTCGCACCTATATCCAAACCATTCACTTTGTCCACAATTTGATCCCTTGCGGTAAGAATAATAACTGGAGTATCCTTGCTTTGTCTAAGCCTACGCAACACTTCTATTCCATTTAAAGATGGCAACATTACGTCCAAAACTATTAAATCATAGTCATTTTCGAGCATATTATCAAGCGCTTCTCTACCATCGGCAATTATTGTAGTTTTATATCCCTCATGCTGAAGCTCTAACGATACGAAACGAGCAATTTTATACTCGTCCTCAACTATAAGAATATGATTCATAGGCTCCTCCTTTTGTATGTTCTGGCATAAAAATATGCAATACGTATGCGTTTTTTTGATACTTTTTAATAATTAATAGATAAAAAGCGAGCATCCTACAAGAGCAAGATATATACCCGTTATTTGAAGATACACAACAACATCCACTAACGCCGTTCCTGCCAATATAAGCAAAACCGAAGCAATAACGGAAAGTCCGCTAAATACGATTTTTACAATGTTGGTTCTACTCTTATCTTTCTTAAACGCGGATGAAAGCAATGCGATAAACGCAATAAGGGCGCTAATACATCCTGCAACTAAGAAGGCATACTTTTCAATTGCTCCTCTAAAAACAATTATTAACACAGCTACTATTACAGATAACAAACCAACTCCCAAAGGCTTGATTTTTCGCTTAAACGGAGCTTTGAGCATAACGCCGTCTATAAATGATTTTACACCCAACGCAAAGCCCGTAACACACATAAGTACGGTAATAATTGCAAGCGGATGAATGCTTTGCTCTGCAATAAAATAGTTCCAAATAAGCACTCCACCAACTAGAACAAAGGGGAAAGCGAGTACAGATAAAAGGAAGGAAACTTTGCTTTTGCGAGGCTTCTTCTCTTCATCTTTATCAAGTTCCTCTTCAACGTCTTTTTTTACGTTCTCTCCTTTTTTGCGCTTATTAAGCTCTTCTTTATTCTTTTTTTCAAACTCTTTAGACAACTCGTTTACCGCATTGTTGATAGATTTTGTATCAGCGTCCTTTGCTGTTGACGCAAGCGCGGATTCCGCATTTTGCTTGGGATTAACTTCAACATCATCTTCAGCAACAAAAAGTTCGTCTAAAAGCTTTTCTTTTCCGTCCATATTATTCTACCTCCTTAAATTCAGGCGTATTCTTTTTAGTTACGGCACCGTCTGCAATAGGCGATACTCCGTAATAATCTTTATAAACCGATACGAAACCTTTTACGGAATAGCCGATTTTCTTGGCTATATCGCTTAAAGTCTCGCCACTTCTTGCAAGCTCACGCGCCTTGGCGAATTTTTCTTTTCTAAAAACCTCAGAAGGCACTTCTAGATTGCATCTTGCAAAGAGTCGAACCATATTACTTTCACTCATTCCCGTTTTTTTCCTGAACGAAGCAAAGCTTCCTGCAAGTATCTCGGGCTTTTTCATTAGTTCGAGCGCTGATACAACTACTGTTGGCAACGCTTGCTGACCGTACTTATCTTTTCGTACGGTTTCGGCGATACAGCTGACTACGACCTGTTTTATCATAAAGGTTCTGCTATATCCATCGCCTGCATTTTCCGCATCGGTAAGGATTTCAAAAAACTCATCTCCTCCACCGTTGAGCGAAATTATTAGGCTTTCTGCGTTTAACCATTTATCATTAAGAGCAGGAGAAAACAAATCGAGCGTCTTTTTGATAAACGAGTCGGAAACTGCAACACACTTATATGCATTAAAACCCTCGGGAAGAGAACATTTCTCTTTTGGTCGCAAAATAAGCAAATCACCGTCGGTTACGAAAACACCAGTCGAAAGCGTTACGAACGCAGTTCCTTTTATAAATACAAATTGCCAGTCGGCGCATTGATTTGTTAAGCTTCTAAGTGCCAACGTTTCTCCGTAAAATTTGCGCTTTCCCGTTTTTTTCATTATATTGCTCCTTTGTTTTTTACCAATTTTCTCGATACGTATGCGCAAAACGGTTAATTTTCCAATACCGCCTTAATTCTTCTAACGCCTGCTGACGAGGATTGTTCTTTTACAATCTTAAACTTTCCAAGCTCGCCCGTACGTTTTGCATGAGGTCCTCCACAAATTTCTTTAGAGAACTTGCCCATTGTATAAACTTTTACTTTCTCGCCATACTTTTGAGTAAAAAGACCGACAGCACCTTGCGCTTTTGCATCTTCTACCGACATCTCTTCACAAACGATTTCTACGTCTGCTTCGATTGCCTCGTTTACTAATTTTTCAACTTCCGCAATTTCTTCCTTGGTCATAGGACGGGGGAAAGTAAAGTCGAAACGCAAACGCTCTTCGGTAATATTAGAACCCTTCTGGTTAGCGTTCTCGTCGTTAAGAACAGTTTTGAGCGCTCTATGCATAAGGTGAGTTGCTGTATGAAGTCTTGCGGTAGCTTCGGTATTATCTGCAAGTCCACCCTTAAACTTCTGTTCTGCGCCAGCATGACTCTTTGCCTGATGCTCAGCAAACGCTTTATTAAAGTCTTCCACGTTTACTTTTAAGCCCTTTTCCTGAGCAAGCTCGATAGTCATTTCGATAGGGAATCCGTAAGTATCATAAAGACGGAATGCTGCTTTACCAGAAAGCGTATCACCAACAAGGTAATGCGCTACCTTTTCAAATTCCTTTTCTCCCGAAGCGATAGTCTTCTCGAATCTCAATTCTTCGGTATTAATCTCGTTGATAATTCTCTCGTTGTTTACGTTAAGCTCTGGATACACTTCCTTATACTCGTCAACGATAACCTGAGCGATAGAAGAAAGCTTACCCACCTCAATACCAAGCTTTTTAGCGAAACGGATAGCACGTCTTAAAAGTCTTCTTAAGATATATCCCTGATCCACGTTAGAAGGAGAAACACCCTTTTCGTCGCCAATCATAAATACGGACGTACGAATGTGGTCAGCGATAATACGCATAGCCTTAGTAACCTCTTCGCTTTCACCGTACTTAGAGCCCGAAATTGCTTCGATCTGTCCGATAATGGGTTTGAAGACATCGGTTTCGTATACGGATTTTTTGCCTTGCAAGGTTGCAAGAGTTCGCTCTAATCCCATACCCGTATCAACGTTTTTCTGTTTTAAGGGTTCATACTTACCATCTGCGGTCTTATTAAACTGCATAAACACGTCATTCCAGATTTCGAGATATTTTCCGCAATGACACGCAGGAGAACACTCGGGACAGCACGCAGGCTTACCCGTATCGATAAACATTTCAGTATCACTTCCGCATGGTCCTGTAACACCTGCAGGTCCCCACCAGTTATGCTCTTTGGGAAGATAGAAAATTCTTTCTCTCTTAATTCCTGCGTTTGCCCACAAATCGGCGCTTTCTTCGTCACGAGGACAATCGCTATCGCCCTCAAAAACAGTTACTGCCAATCTTTCGGGATCAATGCCAAGATATTTTTCGCTAGTCAAAAACTCATAAGACCAAGGAATCATTTCTTTCTTGAAATAATCGCCAAGCGACCAGTTTCCGAGCATCTCGAAGAAGGTACAGTGGCTTGCGTCGCCAACGTCGTCGATATCTCCAGTTCTTACGCACTTTTGAACGTCGGTAAGTCTTGTTCCGCCAGGGTGCTTTTCACCCAAAAGATAGGGAACAAGGGGATGCATACCAGCGGTAGTGAAAAGTACCGTAGGATCGTTGTCGGGAATAAGGGAAGCCGAGGAAATTACCGTATGGCCCTTGTCCTTAAAAAAGCCCAACCACATATTTCTTAATTCTTTTGCTGTAATATCAGTTTTCATAATTATATATTGCTCCTTAAAGTTCTTTAAGTAAAATTCTTTTCAAGTCTTGTACGGAATCTACCGTATAATCCGCATACGTTTCGCTGTTTTTAGTAAAACCGAAGCCGTACGTTACCGCAACGGAAGTTACTTCCGCTTTTTTTGCCGACGTGATATCATAGGTTGAATCGCCCACCATTACCACGTTCTTTCCGCTTATCGCGCGCTTTATAAGTTCGCTTTTATCCGAATCCTTTTTGCCTTCGCCGTCAGGGCCAACTACCTTATCCACGTACTGCATAAGCCCCGATTCTTGCACAACCATTCTAAGCTGAGCTGTCGGTTTTGCCGATACTATCGAAACTTTTACGCCCGATAGGTACAAGGTTTTTATCAAATCCTCTACCCCACCAAACAGCTTGAATTTTTTGTAACCGCCCTTGTTTGAATAGCCATACACGTAATTGCTTATAGCTTGCGTAGCGGTACTCTCGTCCATGCCAAGCACGCAGGTAAACGCCCAGACAAGCGAGGGTCCAATAAACGTTCGTAACGTTTTTTCGTCGGGAACAGGATATCCTACGCTATCGATTGCGTACCTGAGGTTTTCTAATATGCCCTCGGACGAATCGACCAAAGTTCCGTCCCAATCGAACAAAGCGTTATCTATCATTTTTTATATCCGTCCTTCAAACTTACTACCTGATTGAAGACATAACCCTGTTCTTTGTTATCTCTGCAGAAATATCCCTGACGCATAAACTGATAGGACTGCAAGGGCAAAGAAGATGCGAGATACTTTTCTATCTTTGCGTGTTTAACCTCTACCGAATTGTGGTTCATACGCTCGGAAAAGTCCTCGTGAACGCCGTCGTAGGGTAAAAGCAAATAGTCGTAAAGTCTAACGGTTGCATCGATTGCATCGTCAGCATTTACCCAGTGGATAACGCCCTTAGCCTTAACTCCGCTCTTATCCTCTCCAGAATGTGAGCCCTCTACAAGTTCTGCATATACTCTTACAACCTTTCCGTCTTCCTCGTCATAGCCTACACATTTAACGATATATGCTCCCTTAAGTCTTACATAACCGTCGGGAATAAGACGCTTATACTTGGGAGGAGGAACAACCTCGAAGTCTGCTCTTTCGATATATAATTTTTTACCAAAGGTTACCTTTCTTGCACCTGCGGTTTCATCGTTGGGATTAATATCGAAATCAACCTCTTCGCTATATCCGTCTTCGCGGTTTGTGATAATCATTTCGATAGGATCAAGTACAGCCATAGCACGCTCTGCTTTTGCGTTAAGCTCATCGCGGATACAGCTTTCTAACTGTCCAACCTCTACCTCGCTGTTAGCTTTAGCAACGCCTATTCTCTCGCAAAACTCTCTAAGGGACGTGGGAGTATATCCTCTACGTCTAAGTCCTGCGATTGTAGGCATACGAGGATCGTCCCAACCGTCTACAAAGCCCTCGTCAACAAGCTTTTTGAGATAACGCTTGGACATAATGGTTCGTTCAATGTTAAGACGCGCAAACTCGTACTGGTGAGGCTTATGCTCGAACTCACACTCGTTTATAACCCAATCGTACAAAGGACGGTGATCCTCAAACTCGAGAGTACAAATAGAGTGCGTGATATTTTCAGCAGCGTCCTCGATAGGATGCGCAAAGTCATACATAGGATAGATGCACCACTTGTCGCCAGTGTTGTGATGGTAAGCTTTGAGCACACGGTAAATGATGGGATCTCTCATATTAATGTTTGGAGAAGCCATATCAATCTTTGCTCTTAAAACAAGCGCGCCGTCTGCAATCTTGCCGTTTTTCATATCCTCGAAAAGCGCTAAACTCTCTTCGATAGGACGGTTTCTATGCTTGCTTTCCACACCCGGCTCGGTTAACGTTCCACGCATTTGTTTCATTTGTTCGGGAGTGATGTCATCCACGTATGCTTTGCCTTTTTTTATGAGCTTAACCGCACATTCGTACATAAGCTGAAAATAGTCGGACGCATAGTAAATTTCGCCTTGCCATCCAAGCCACTTAACGTCTTCGATGATGGACTTAACGAAATTTTCGTTTTCCTTGATAGGATTGGTATCGTCAAAACGGAGATTACAAATTCCGTTATACTTTACCGCAGTGCCGTAATAGTTAAGGCAAATAGACTTTGCGTGTCCAATGTGCAAGTAGCCGTTAGGCTCTGGAGGAAAACGCGTAATAATCTTGTCTACCCTTCCTTCGGCAAGGTCCTTTTCGATTATTTCTTCAATAAAATTACCCATAAAAAACTCCTTAAGTTTCTAAAGTTTCGTTATTGTTTTGTATATTAAGTCCGAACGCATTGTCGAACTTTTCCTCGTACGTAGTCGGTTTTTTGTCGCCATAGAGAATTTTACGCTTATCTATCGCCTCGTCTATAAACTTAACCAGCGCCGAATAGCGCTTTGCTACGTAGTCGTTGTTGACCATTTTTTTTATATTGTATTCTTCGCCTATTAAAACCACTGTTTTTTTAGCTCTCGTGATTGCCGTGTACAGTAAGTTTCTTGTCATTATCATGGGGCTTCCCGATACAATTGGCATTATTACCGCATCAAACTCGCTACCCTGACTTTTGTGTACGGTTATTGCGTACGCAAGCGTAAGCTCGCTTATATCCTCTCCGCCGTACGTTGCTCTTCGTCCGTCTTCAAACGTTACTACAAGCGTGCGCGCGGTTTTATCCACTTCGGTAACCGTACCGATATCGCCGTTGAATACGCCTTTACCCTCCACAACCTTGTAGCCTTGAACTATTTTCCATTCCAGCTCGTAGTTGTTTTGAGTGTGCATAACCTTATCGCCTACCGCAAACTCGTAATCTTCCGTTTCAATCTTGTCGATTCGTCTTGGATTCAGTTTGTTTTGCAGTTGTCTGTTAAGGTTTATAACGCCTGCGCTTCCCAGTTTTAGAGGGCATAGTACTTGAACTTTGTCTGGCGTAACGCCCAGATACTTGGGAATACGCTCGGATGCAACCGCCGTTGTTAAAGACGCAATCTCGTCGGGTAGATTTGCTCTCATAAAGAAGAAGTCTTTATCCTTCACGCCAAGAGATGGCATTTCGCCTCTGTTTATAGCGTGAGCGTTTGTAACTATCAAACTTTGCATGGATTGGCGGTAGATGTGAGTTAAGCTTACCGCGGGAACTACTCCGCTTGCTATCAAGTCCGCCAAAACGTTACCAGCGCCTACCGACGGAAGCTGATCCTTATCGCCAACCATAACAAGCCTTGTTCCCTTTGGGATTCTTGTAAGAAGCGTTCTGAACAAGAATATATCTACCATAGAAAACTCATCCACAATTATTACGTCGGCATCAAGCGGTTCTTTACAATTGTTCTCACTATCAGGTGTAATTCCCAGTACTCTGTGAATAGTACCTGCGTCAAAACCCGTTGCTTCGCTCATTCGCTTGGAAGCTCTACCTGTTGGCGCCATACAAACCACTTTTTTACCCATCGTCATATAAAGGTGGATAATACATTTTATTATCGTGGTTTTTCCTGTTCCGGGACCACCCGTTATAATAACCGCTCCGCTGTTTATCGCAAGATTAATTGCTTGCTTTTGCGACTCGTGGAAGGTTATGCCCTGAATTTTTTCAAAGGTGGCTAGCTCCGAGCTTACGTCATAGTCGATAAAGTTTCCGTCGTCTACAATAGAACTTATCAGATATCCTGCCTCGTGTTCTACCTTATACACCGAATACAGCATTACCGATACGCCGTTTTCTGTATCTATAAGTCTGACCTTGCGCAAAACCGACAAATCGTCTATCGCTTTTTCCACAAGCTCGCTATCAACGGTAAGAAGCTTGGACGCAAACGCAATGAGTTCTTCTTTGGGAAGATACGTATTGCCGTTTCCTCTAACGCTTTCTTTTAGCGCGTAGATAACGCCTGCTCTCACCCTAAACTCGCTATCGTGGCTTATACCCATATTTTGGGCGATTTTGTCCGCGGTAAGAAAGCCTATTCCGTCTACGTCTTCCACCAAAATATATGGATTGGAAGACACTGAGTCCACGGTTTCCTTATCGTAAACTTTATAAATTTTGAGCGCCATATTGAGTGTTATGCCATACTTTTGCAAAAACATTATTGCGTCTTGCATAACCTTAATGCTCATATACGCTTCGGCAATTTCCTGAGCTTTATTCTTACTTATTCCCGATACTTTTGCAAGCAGGTGAGGAGTAAACTCTATTACTTCGAAAGTTTTTTCTCCAAAGTAAGACGCAATTCTGAGCGCAAGCCTTGGTCCTATGCCTCTGATTATTCCGCTACCTAAGTACCTGACGATACTGTCGATACTGTCGGGCGTACATATAGTAACGTTTGTTACGTCGAACTGTCTGCCATACTTGGGATGAACGATAAATTTTCCGTCCAGCGACATGGTCTGACCTTCTACAACCGCAGGGAAAGTTCCCTTGCAAACAATAGGATCGCCCTCTACGTCCATTACGACGATAGAGAAGCCGTTTTCCTCGTTACGGTAGATAATGTCAACAACGTCGCCTTTTATCATTAAAGTCCCAATTCCTTTTTGATTTCTTCTACTTTGTCAAGCTGTTCCCAAGGAAGATAATTCTTTCCGAAATGTCCGTAGTTGGTCGTGCTTGCATAAATGGGATTTTTAAGTCCCAAATTATTGATTATGCTATACGGTCTGAAATCAAACACCTTGTTTACCACGCTTACAATCTGCTCCTCGCTGAACTTGCTCGTTCCAAACGTATCAACGCATACCGATACAGGCATAGCTTTTCCTATTGCATAAGCAACCTGAAGCTGAACTCTGTCCGCAACGCCTGCGCCAACGAGGTTCTTGCACACGTAACGCGCATAGTAGCACGCAGAACGGTCTACCTTTGTGGGATCCTTTCCGCTGAACGCTCCACCGCCGTGAGGGCACATTCCGCCGTAAGTGTCAACAATTATCTTTCTGCCCGTAAGTCCGCTATCGCCCTGAGGTCCGCCGATTACAAAGTTGCCCGTGGGGTTGATAAAATACTTGGTATCCTCTTTAAGCATATTTTGAGGTACTACCGCTTTTATTACGTGCTCGATAATATCCTTTTCGAGCTTATCGTGAGCAACAGCAGGAGCGTGCTGAGAAGATACGACTACCGTGTCTACATACTCAGGTACGCCGTTTTTGTAAGCAACGGTAACCTGAGCCTTTCCGTCTGGACGGAGATATGCAAGCGTTCCGTTCTTTCTGACCTCGGTAAGACGAGCTGTAAGCTTGTGGGCAAGAGAGATGGGAAGAGGCATTAGCTCCTCTGTTTCCTTGCACGCATAACCGAACATCATTCCCTGGTCGCCTGCGCCTACCGACGATGCGATATCGTCCTCGCTCATACGTTTCTCTAAAGCATTGTTTACGCCCATTGCAATATCGGGGGATTGTTCGTCAATACTGGTAATTACAGAACAGGTCTTGCTGTCAAAACCCATATTAGCGTCGGTGTAACCGATTTCTTCCACAACCGAGCGCACGATTTTAGGAATATCGATATAGCTTTCTGTGGTAAATTCGCCCATTACGAAAACAAGGCCCGTAGTACAACAAACTTCGCACGCGATATGCGAGTTTGGATCGTGACGGAGAGCCTCGTCGAGAACCGAGTCGGCTATTTTGTCGCAAATTTTATCGGGATGTCCTTCCGTAACGCTTTCACTTGAAAAAAGTCTGATTTCGTCTTTCATAAGTTCCTCTTCTTTCCCGTCTTTTTGCTCGCTTCTTACGCGTGCGCATACGGGTGCATTATAGTATACTTTATTATTTTACACTATTTACTAGCTACAAGTCAAGAATTTTGCTTATGCAAAACCATAAAAAAACGCACTGCCGTACTTTTTTTACGACAATGCGCACTTATTAATTTTGCTCCATCAATCAAACAGATACGCGCCCTGTTCTTTCAGAACAGTTTTGAGCTTGTCTATCGGCGCATCTTTTGCTTTCACGTTCTCTTTTATCGCAAGGCTAGCTCCCACTCCTACCGCCTGTCCCGTTGCCATAGCAGGGGGCATAACGCGAACAGCGCCGTGAGCAAACCTGTCCGAAGAAATTATCTTTCCTGCGCCCAAAAGATTATCAAAATCCTTATGTACCAACGCTCTATACGGAATAGTATACGGCTTATCGTTTTCAAACGCTTTATAATTTACTGCGCCCTTTGTGTGCACGTCCACCGACGAGGCTACAACCGCTATTGCGTCTTCAAACACGGTAGAGGAATGTATTTCGTCAAGAGTTAGTTTATGCTCGCCCTTCATTCGTCGTGACTCTCTTACGCCTAACGTTTCCGAAGTTTGAAGCAAACGGATATTTTGCAATCCAGGCACGCGACGTTTGAGCATATCGAAAATTATAAAAGCCTGTTTTCTTCCCTCAATCTCCGCCTTTGCAATAAGTTCAGGATCGGTAACGTCAAACGGCTCGTCTATCTGACACATATTAACAGCCCAAACTCCATTCATTTGCTCGTAAAGCCTTACTTTTTTCGTTCCGCAAGGAAATCTTCCCTCTTTCTTTTCGTCCTCGACAATCTCCATAAAAGCTCTGCCTCTTGCGTCCTTGTCAAGAACGGCTTTATCCATCGCTTGCTTGTCAACTCCGTCTATGAGCATAAACGTAGAAACAGGCTGAAGCTGTTTGCTTTCGTCCGAAAATTCATACTCACCACCTGCTAAATAACATAAATTCGCATCTCCGCTACAATCGATAAACTGCTTTGCTTCTATCTCATAAAACCCATTAGTTGTCGCAAAAACACACGAACGTATGCGCTTTTCCTCAACATTTACGCCCACTAACATAAAGTGATACTTTAGCTGAACACCGCTTTCTTCACACATTTGTTCCATAACAAACTTAAGCTTTTCTCTATCGTAAGGAGTTGTACCTAAATGCCCTTTTAGCTTATACCCAGAGTAGCTGTCGCACTTTCTGCACTCGGACGGATCTTTTGCTCCGTCTATTTTTATAAGGCGGTCAATGGTTTCTTTGAAAATTCCTCTTATAATTTGTTGTTCGCCTTTTGCGTCGTAACAAGTCATAAAGGGCGCGACAAGCCCTGCCGTCGCTGTTCCACCAAGATATCCGCCTTGCTCTGCTAATATTACGTTCATTCCGCACCTTGAAGCAGATACCGAAGCGGAAAATCCTGCTACACCTCCACCAACTACAAGCACGTCGCATACAAATTTCTTTTTAATCTGCGCGGTAAATTCCATTACACTTCTCCTTTTATTAATCGCTTTAATTCCGAATTATTTATTCTTGATTTATTATAACTGTTTATGTTGACAAGCGCAATAGAAAATATTATAATGTTATATATAAAATCTACCAAATTTTGCGAGGAAAAAATGATTGCAACACTTGCAGACAGCTATCTTACAACACGTGAAGAGTTTGAACTTACGAGCGGATACCAGCCGATTGACAGCCTTTTTTATGTTAAAAGCGGAAGTTTTAGCTATAAAACCCAAAACGGAGAGTACACAGCAAACGCCGGCGATTTTATAATATTTAACAAGTCTACAAAGATGGAACGAACGGTTTTAGACAGGATTGAAATGCTGTATATCAAGTTTTATCCAAACAAGAACGAGCTTTATAAAACCATTCTAACAAAACCGATTAAGGCGGAAGGACGACTAAAAGAAGATTTGGAAATTATAGAGCAATTATCCGCAAACCACACAGGGCAAACATTGCAATTTAGAAACCATTATTTTAACGATTTATTGATAACGTTGCTCACAAAATCCGACAAAACAGCTCCGCAAACCGCCATTCCGATACAAACCGCGATTGACAGCGCGATAGAATTTATTGAAAGTAATCTAAAGCATAAAATCACGGTTGCAAGCGTTGCAAACGCAGTAGGCTTATCCGTAAGCTCACTGGAAAGCAAGTTTGTTTCCATTACGGGAAAATCTGTGTACGACTACGTTATTGGAGCAAGATTGCGCCTATCTTTACAACTTTTAACAACAACAGCTCTTACTGTAACCGCAATTTCCGAAAAATGCGGATATGATAACGTTTTCTATTTTTGTAATGCGTTCAAAAAGTCTATTGGTTGCACGCCTGCACAATACCGAAAAAGAAACTCCGGAATTTAGGCTTCATAATCAGGAATAGAATGGAATTTATAATAGATAAAGTTGACAAATAGAAAAAAATCATATATAATGCTAAGGAAAATAATTTAAGTTTTACCTTTTAAGGTAAATAAAGGAGATTTTTATGGCTAAGGAAAAAGAATTCGTCAAAGAAATTGCCGATATGAACGAAAACTTTCCCCAATGGTACACCGACGTTGTGCTCAAAACTCAGCTTGTAGACTACGGCCCTGTAAAAGGCACGATGGTTATCCGTCCTTACGGCTACGGAATTTGGGAAAACATTCAAAGAGAGCTTGACAGAAGATTTAAGGAAACGGGACACGAAAACGCATACTTCCCTATGTTTATTCCTTATTCTTATCTTGTAAAAGAGGCTGAACACGTAGAAGGATTTGCTCCCGAAGTTGCGCTCGTTACACACGTTGGCGACACTGAGCTTCCCGAAAAATTGGTTGTTCGTCCCACATCCGAAACCATTATTTGCGATATGTACTCAAAGTGGGTCCAGTCCTACCGCGATTTGCCCGTGCTTATCAACCAGTGGGCTAACGTTGTAAGATGGGAAAAGACCACTCGTCCTTTCCTTCGTACTTCAGAGTTTTTGTGGCAGGAAGGTCATACGCTTCACCGCACTGAAGAAGAAGCAAGAGAAGAAACGCTCAAAATGCTTGGCGTTTATGAAGAGTTTGCTAAAAACGTGCTTGCTATTCCCGTATTTACAGGCAGAAAGTCAGAAAAGGAAAAGTTTGCAGGCGCGAAAGAAACGTATTCTATGGAAGCCATGATGCAGGACGGAAAGAGCTTGCAAGCAGGTACTACACACTTTTTCGGAACAAACTTCTCCGAGGCGTTTAACATCAAGTATCTTGACAGCGACGGTGTCCAAAAGTCGCCATACCAGACTTCTTGGGGCGTTTCCACACGTCTTATCGGCGCGCTTATTATGACTCACGGCGACCAAAGAGGTCTTTGCTTGCCTCCCTACGTTGCTCCCATTCAGGCAGTTATTATTCCCATTGCTATGCACAAACCTGGCGTTGTAGAAAAGGCGGAAGAAGTAAAAGCTATGCTTGCAAAGGCAGGTATCAGAGTTAAGCTTGACGCGTCTAACCAAACTCCCGGTTGGAAGTTTAACGAATACGAAATGAAGGGCGTTCCTGTTCGTCTTGAACTTGGTCCTAGAGATATCGAAAACGGCGTTGTTACCTACTCTCGTCGCGATAAAGTGGGCGAAAAGTTCACTATGTCGTTAGAAAATCTTACCGAAGAGCTTCCCAAGCTTTTGGCGGATATTCACGAGAATATGTACAACAAGGCGCTTGCCTTCAACAACTCTCACGTAAAAACTGTTTCCACTAAAGCGGAAATCAAGGAAGCCGTTGATACAGGCAACTTCGCTCTTGGTATGTGGTGTGGCGATAGAGCTTGCGAAGATTCGCTTAAGGAAGAAATGCAGGTTACTACGCGTAATATGCCTTTCGATCAAACTCCTGTTGGCGATAAGTGCTGTGTTTGCGGAAAGTGCGCAAACAAGAAGATTTACTTTGGTAGAGCATATTAATATAAGGTTAGCTCCCAATACTGTTATTTAAGATAAGTATTTTGATATAAATAACAATTATTTCTTAAGAATTTACGAAAAGCGTGGCTTAGTTGCTACGCTTTTTTTGTATGATTGTTTTGAGATTACTTCGCTTTCAGCTCGTAATGACAGGGGGAAAGGAATAATTGCAGAAAAAAGCTCGCAATGACAGGGGGAAAGGAATAATTGCAGAAAAAAGCTCATAATGACGTTGTGGGGAGAAAACAATTATTAAAGTGAACTATATTGGCTGTAATATTTCGGGCGATTCGTGAATCGCCCCTACATCTATACCGTATACGGATTAGCCACGCCTGGTCATTTCGAGCGGTAAGCCTAGGAATCTCTTGGGATCTCTCCGCGCGCTACGCTTCGGTCGAGATGGTGGGCAGACCCACTGCCAATATGAAAGTTGCTGTAATTCGGGCGATTCGTGAATCGGTGGGCAGACCCACTGTCAATATGAGAGTTGCTGTAATTCGGGCGATTCGTGAATCGGTGGGCAGACCCACTGTCAATATGGTTGTAATATTTCGGGCGATTCGTGAATCGCCCCTACATAAGAACTAACGGTTTCTAATTGTTTGCTTTGCTAAAGTACAACATATTGGATGCAACGTCACGTTGCTTCGTGAATCGCCCCTACATCATAACTAATAAACTATTAGCTTTTACTTTAATAAACAATATATCTAAGGAACACTTCGCTCCGTTTGCGTCGGTCAACAAGTGAAAATCTTACGCAAATATTTTTTTATCAACTAATTGACAAACACTATATATTATTATAGAATAATAGAAACCAAAAAACAAATAGGAGAATATCGCGTGCGATTTACCACTAAGGACATACTAAAAATAATTGTACCAATTGTACTAGAACAGCTTCTTGCCATAACGGTAGGAATGTTCGACTCTATTATGGTTTCGTCGCAAGGAGAATCCGCGGTATCGGGCGTATCGCTTGTAGATTCCGTCAACGTCTTTTTGACTATGTTCTTCTTTTCGCTCTCAGCGGGTGGCGCGATAGTTTTATCTCAACTTTTAGGAAAAAAGGACACGCAAACTGCCAACGAAGCATCGAAACAGATTATTTACATAACCGTTATAATTGCGTTAGTTATTGGAATTTTGGTCGTATTCCTTCGCGCTCCGCTTCTTAACCTTATTTTTGGAAAAGTAGAGTCTTCCGTTATGGAAAACGCAAAAATTTACTTCCTTTTAACGGGAATAAGCTATCCATTTGTTGCTATTATGGGCTCTACAAACGCGATTTTTAGAGCGCAAAAAAAGTCGAATATCACGCTGTACTCTTCTATCGTTTCTAACGTAATCAATATCGCAGGCAACGCCCTTCTTATTTATGGATTTGGTATGGGTGTGCTTGGCGCAGGTATTGCAACGCTATTTTCTAGAGTTGTTACCGCTGTCCTTACGCTTATTCTCGTTTGTAATAAAAAGAAAAACCTAATATACGTCGACAAGCTATTTAGGTTTAGGTTTAATAAAAACCTTATAAAAAGAATTTGCGGAATTGGCATACCAAACGGCTTAGAAAACTCTTTCTTTCAGCTAGGAAAGTTACTCGTTTCTAGCCTTATTTCAGGATTTGGAACGGCAAGCATTGCAGCAAACGCTGTTGCTCAAACGCTCACAAACTTCCATTTTACGACAGGAACTGCAATAAACACAGGACTTACTACCGTGGTGGGAATTTGTATAGGCGCAGGCGAAAAAGAGCAAGCAAAAAAGTATACTAAACACATAACGTTAATGGTTTATATAGCATACTTCGCTTTCTCCATTATTTTTGCTTCAACCGTAGACCTTTTCTCTAGCGTTTACAATCTTTCTTCGCAAGCTAGCATTATTTGTAAAAACATAATATATTTCAACTGTATTACCGCAACCGTCATTTGGCCACTGTCATTTACTCTTCCATCAGCGTTTAGGGCGGCAAGCGACGTTAAGTTTACTATGATTATTTCCATTGCTTCTATGTGGGTATTTAGGGTAGCAGGAAGCTACTTTATCCACTACGTATTCGGTCTTGGCGTGTACTCGGTATGGATTGCAATGGTTGTAGACTGGATTTTCAGAGCAATAATTTTCGTTCCACGCTTTATTAAAGGAACGTGGCTTACAAAATATAAACATTAAAACCTCAAAAAAAACGTAGCTTGATTGCTACGTTTTTATTGTTTTTAGTTCTCTTTATAATCATCTAATACTTTGTCTAAATTCTCATCTTCTCTGTCCCCTGAAAACTGGGAATTTCTTACATTATATAGTTTATCTCTAATAGATTTCAAATCATACATTATAGATAAGCAAAGGCTTCCTATTAAAAAGAATAAGCCAGACGAAGCTAAACCTCCTATTAACCAACCAACAGCAGAGCCAACCCAGACACTTGCTTCTTTTTCATATTCTCCACTTTGTGCAAGACAATATGCAAAAGAGAACATAGAAGCACAAACTAACGCTACCGTAATTACTACTAAAACTATTTTTGCAATATAATAAATCCTATCATTATTCTTAAACATAATCTAACCTCCTTTATAACACTTTTAGTATACATCTCACATATAACCTTTGTCAATAAATATCAATTTAATTTCTCCAAGAATTAAAATGTATTTTCCACTTTCCTCTAATATGCGCATATTTACATATGTTCATATATAATAAAAACGGACTTGAAAACCAAGTCCGTTTTTATGCTACTATTTATTAATTTTACCGTTTTTTATATAACGTATGCGAGTTTTGGGTACTTACTACGCTTTTACAATGCCAACGGATGCAAGGAATTTATCGAACGCTTCAACGCCTTGAGCATCCTTTTTGAATACTGCAGTATTATCTAAGATATGCTCGCAAACGTCGTTGATTTCTTCCTTGATAGCAAGAGAAGCTTCTACGTCAGAGCAATTTGTTCCATGCTCTTTGATAAGCTTTTTAATCATCTTTGCGTGGATCTTCATATCTGGGGCAAGCTCTTTTTCCTTATATTCTTTCTCGCCCTTAAGATAGCTTTCAACTTCCTTCAACTGTCTGTCAAGACGACCGGGAAGAATGAACATACCCATAGCTTCGATAAGACCAATACTTTCGCTCTTGATATTCTGATATTCGGGATGAACGTGATATACACCGTCGGGATACTTTTCGCTGGTAAGGTTGTTACGAAGGATAAGTTCTACGATATATCTTCCGTCGGGAGCCTTTCTTGCGATAGGAGTAAGGGTATTATGCTGTCCGTTTTCGTCCTTTGCGATAATCTCTACGCTTTCGTCGCTATACTCTTTCCAGCCTTCGATTATCTTGCCTGCATACGCAACAAGAAGTTCTTTATTGGAAGAAATAAGACGGATAACGCTGTTGTACCAATCTACTACGTAGGTATCAACGTACTTGAACTCTTCGTCGGTGGACTTATAACGAGCAAGCGAGGGAGCTTTATGCATAGGAAGACTTTTAAGCCCGCCCTGGAAATGGTCGTGAGTAAGGATTGATCCGCCAACGATAGGAAGAGCTGCGTTACAACCGATAAAATACTGAGGAGCATAGTCGATAAAGTCGAGAAGCTTTCTAACAGTTGCAGGAATAACCTTCATGGGAGTATGCTCTGCGTTGATTGCAATACCGTGCTGATTAAAGTATGCATATGGCGAGAACTGCCAGAACCATTCTTCTCCACCCAAATTAAGGGGGATATAACGCAAGTTCTGACGCAAAGTGCCATGACCTGCAAAGCCTACGTTTTCCTTACAAATTGCGCATGCAGGATAGGTGCTAGCCTTTTGTCCTACAAGCTTTGCCGTATCCTTATTGCTCTTTTCGGGCTTGGAAAGGTTAATAGTAATTTCAAGCTTACCCTTGGTGGACTTAGCTTCCCAATGCTTGTTTCTGCTGATTGCGGTAAGCTTAATATAATCGTTTTTGATAGAGTAGTCATGAAGCCACTCGAAAGCTTTTGCGGGGGAATGGGCGTGAAGATCGTCGAACATATCAACTACTTCGCTGGGCTTTAAGGAAACAAGTCCCATAAGCTTGGTTGCAAAATAATCTTCTTCGCCTTCTTTAATTACGCCGTTAGAAAGAGCGTAAGAAACGAGGGGAGCGATAATTTCGTCGGGGCAATTCATTTCGTCGATAGCGTCTTCGTCGATTTCGTACTGAGTGTAAGAATCTACTTTAAGAAGATCTAAAACCGAGTTACGAACGTACATTTCGTCCAAGTCGTCCAAAAGCAAATGGCTTTTTGCGTACTGAATAAGATTTTCAACTGCTACATCAATAATCATTTTTTTATTTCTCCTTTTATATTGTTGGCATTATTTACGGTTTTTGCGAATACGTATGCCACAAAACGTAACCGCTCCGTTATTTCTTAGTTGGGTTTTACGATGTTTACGTACTTGTCAAGAGGAAAGCAGTTCCAAGGCGTTTTTTCCTGAGGAGGGCTTACCTTAAACACAAACGGCTCTTTGCTTATAGGGTGATAGAAGCGTAAGCTATATGCCCAAAGCGCGAGGTTATGACCTTTTGCAAGCGTATCTCCGCCGTACTTAGCATCGCCGAATATAGGTGTTCCCAAGGACTTTAACTGAACGCGAGCCTGATGACTTCTGCCTGTTATGAGCTTAACGTCCACAAGCGCAACCTTTGCATTATCCTCTAGCACCTTATAGTCAAGTATTGCTTTTTTAGCACCCTCGATAGCGGCAGGAACAACCTTTACCATATTGTTAGCGGTGTCTTTTACAAGCCAGCTTTCAATTCTACCCTGTCTTTCGCGAGGGGTAGAAACGGTAACTGCGAAATAGCTCTTTTCAAAACTTCCATCCACAAGTTGCTCGGAAAGACGTTTTGCGCACTTACTGGTCTTGGCGAAAACCATAACGCCACCGGTAGGTCTGTCCAATCTGTGAACAAGTCCCACAAAAGCTTCGCCGGGTTTGTTTTCCTTGACTTTGATATATTCTTTTACCATATCGAGAAGGCTGGTATCTCCGCTACTATCGCCCTGAGTGGGTACGTTTTGCGGTTTTACTACCACGATAAGGTGATTATCTTCGTATAATACGTCTAATTTAGTTTCCATAGGGCTTTATCCTTTGAAATTTTTTTGCCACAATCCAGAGCATCCGCAAGGCAACAACAATTCGCCTTTGCTCTTGTCGGAAATGGGCAGACATACTTCATAAGAAGTGGTTTTTCCGTTATAGTCCGACATTGCGATAGATAAAAGATTGCTTATTACCGTGGGCTGAAGTCCTGTTGTGTAGGAATTTATGAGGAAGAATACCGGCTCTTCCAGCACTTGTTTTACAAGCTCGATAAGATCGTACAAGCTATCCTCAATCTTCCAAACTTCGCCGTTTGGACCTCTTCCGTAAGAAGGTGGATCCATAATAACTGCGTTATACTTCTTTCCGCGCTTTATCTCTCGCAAAATGAATTTTTTACAATCGTCTACTATATATCTTATACGGTCGGTAGGAATTTGAGAAAGATTAGCGTTCTGCTTGCATCTGTCCACCATTCCTTTCGCCGCGTCTACGTGCGTTACGAATGCGCCTGCTTTTGCGCAAGCCACCGTTGCTCCGCCCGTGTATCCGAAAAGATTGAGCACCTTAACCTCTTTCTTTTCGTTTTTGATTATTTTTGAACAAATATCCCAGTTTATTGCCTGTTCGGGGAAAAGTCCGGTATGCTTAAAGCCCATTGGTTTTACCAAGAACTTCAACTCTCCGTACGACACAACCCATTCGTCCTTGAACGGCTTTTTAGTACGCCATCTTCCACCGCCCTCACTGTCGCGATAGTAATGCGCGTTAAGCCCCTTGTACGAAGATAGGTCGAAAGGCGGTTGCCATATAACCTGAGGATCGGGACGAAGCAAGTATACGTCGCCCCATCTCTCCAGCTTTTCGCCGTTACCCGTGGCAATAACTTCGAAATCCTGCCACTTGTCAGCTATCATAGTTTTGCCACCGCAATCTTAACGATTTTACCGTTTACATCCCACTCTTTTGCGTTTTCGTCGCTAGCAAAAGCAATAACGTCGGCAAGCACGTCGGACTTAATTCTGTCCTCATAATCCTTTAATGCAATTACAAGCTCTTCGTCGCACTCAACCGTTACTTTTACGTGGTCTACAACGTTAAAGTCAGAGTCCTTTCTCATTTGCTGAACCTTGGACACAAACTCACGCATATAACCCTCTTTGATAAGTTCGGGGGTAATTGTGGTATCCAAAATTACAGTTACACCATTGTTTTCCTGAGCAACAAAGCCTTCTTTCTTCTTTGCAGAAATAAGCACGTCGTCGCGAGAAAGCTCGATAGTCGTTCCGTTTGCATCAAACACGTAGTTACCGTTCTCTACTGCCGAAACTACTGCGTCGGGGTTAGAAGCAAGCTCGTTTCTGATAGCGCCCAAAAGCTTTCCATACTTAGGTCCTAAGGTCTTAAGCTGTGGCTTAACTTCGTACGATACGTATCCGCTAGCCTTATCAACCTGTTCTGCCTTTTTAACGTTAAGCTCGTCAGCGATAACCTCGATAAGCTCGTCGGAAATCTTGTCTTCTACACCTGCAATAAGAATACCGTTAAGAGGCTGACGGTTCTTGATATTTTCGCTGTTTCTTGCAGCACGTCCAAGTACCGCGATATTGATTATTGCGTCCATATCCTTTTCGAGCTTCTTGTCAATATACTTGTCGTCAGCAACAGGGAAAGCGGTAAGGTGAACGGATTCTTCAGCATTCTTGAAAGGTACTCTTACGATATTCTGATAGATGCTCTCTGCAATAAAGGGAGTATAGGGAGCAGAAAGACGAACGAGAGTTTCGAGCACGGTGTAAAGCGTCATAAACGCTGCAACCTTATCTTCTCCCATTCCGCTACCCCAGAATCTATCTCTGCATCTTCTTACGTACCAGTTAGAAAGCTTGTCAGTAAAGTCGCTGATTGCTCGAGCGGACTCAGTAATCTTGTAAGAAGCGAGGCAATCGTCAACGTAAGATACAAGCGAATTGAGTTCGGAAAGCACCCACTTGTCCATAAGGGTAAGAGCGCACTTGTCAAGCTCGTACTTGCTAGGATCAAACTCGTCGATGTCTGCATAGAGAATGTAGAACGAATATGTGTTCCAAAGCGTGCCTAAGAACTTACGCTGAGCTTCGGATACTGCTTCGTTATAAAATCTTGAGGGAAGCCAGGGGTTAGAACCTGTGTAGAAATACCATCTGACAGCGTCTGCACCCTGCTTGTCGAGCACGCTCCAAGGATCTACTACGTTACCCTTGTGCTTACTCATTTTAATACCGTTCTTGTCGTTTACGTGTCCTAAAACTATACAGTTCTTAAAGGGCGCTCTATCGAAAAGAAGGGTAGAAATTGCTATAAGCGTATAGAACCAGCCTCTAGTCTGGTCGATAGCTTCGCTGATAAACTCAGCAGGATAGGTTTTTTCGAAAAGCTCTTTGTTCTCGAAGGGGTAATGAAGCTGAGCAAAAGGCATAGAACCAGAGTCAAACCAACAGTCGATAACTTCAGGCGTTCTCTTCATTGTTCCACCACATTCGTCGCACTTAAAAGTAATTGCGTCAACGTAAGGCTTATGAAGTTCAATATCGCCTTGTATTCCGCCTTTTTCCTTAAGTTCAGCCTTAGATCCGATAACGTGGATTTTGCCACAGTCGGAACATACCCATACGGGAAGGGGCGTACCCCAATATCTTTCACGTGAAAGTCCCCAGTCAATAACGTTTTCGAGGAAATTTCCCATTCTTCCGTTTTTGATGTTTGCAGGAATCCAGTTGATAGAATCGTTATTTTTCAAAAGCTTGTCTTTTACTGCCGTCATCTTGATAAACCAAGTAGAACGAGCGTAATACAAAAGGGGCGTATCACATCTCCAGCAGAATGGGTAAGAGTGCGCGTACATAGGAGCTTTGAGCAAAAGACCGCGCTTTTTAAGATCGTCTATGATCATTTTGTCAGCCTGTTTACAGAACACTCCGTCAAACGGCGTTCCTCCGCACATCATTCCTCTATCGTCAAGCTTCTGGATAAAGGGAAGACCGTACTTTGTGCAAACTCTGTTATCGTCGTCACCAAACGCAGGAGCGTTGTGAACAACACCGGTACCATCTTCTAAGGTTACGTATTCGTCGGTTACAATGCGATAGCCGTCGCCCTTAACGTCGGAAAAAGTATAAAGGGGCTCGTAATGCATTCCTTCGAACTCTTTACCTTTCTTAACTTCCTTAATTTCGTATTCGTCAAAATATCTCTCGATAAGGGCTTTTGCCATTACGAAAGTTGCGCCTTTTGCGGTAAATACCGCATATTCATGCTCGGGGTGGAAGCAGAGTGCGATATTGCTGGGAAGAGTCCAAGGCGTGGTTGTCCAAGCAAGCACGTAAGCGTCGCTATCTACAAGCTTAAACGCAGCAACAGCCGAACGTTCTTCTACGTCCTTATATCCCTGTGCTACTTCGTGGGAAGAAAGCGCAGTTCCGCAACGAGGACAATAAGGCACGATTTTGTGTCCCTTATAAAGTAAGCCTTTTTCGTAGATGGTCTTAAGCGCCCACCACTCCGACTCGATATAATTGTCTTCATAGGTGATATACGGATTTTCCATATCCGCCCAATATCCTACTCTATCCGACATTTTTTCCCATTCGCCCTTATACTTCCAAACGCTTTCCTTACACTTTTTAATAAAGGGCTCTATGCCGTACTTTTCGATATCCTGTTTTCCGTCCATACCGAGAACTTTTTCTACTTCGAGCTCTACGGGAAGTCCGTGTGTATCCCAACCAGCTTTTCTGGAAGCGTGGTAGCCTTTCATACTCTTGTAACGAGGAATAATATCCTTGATTACTCGGGTAAGAATGTGTCCGATGTGGGGCTTACCGTTTGCGGTAGGCGGTCCGTCATAGAACGTAAATTCGGTGTCGTCTTTGGTTTTCTCTTCTACCTTGTCAACGATTTTGTTATCCTTCCAAAACTGAAGAATCTGAGCTTCTCTCTGAACAAAATCAAGGTTCGAATCAATTTTCTCGTACATGTTTTACTCCTTTCTCTTCGTAGTAAATTTTTCCGTTTATAGTAATTTTGAGAGAAGTCCATTCCTTTGTCCTTCTCTCAAAGCGTTACTTCAAAAAAAACTGCGCATCCGTTGTTGTCACCTTACACAATACCGCCTCCCCACCAGTTAGCTCCACCGAAGCTACCCTGTGGCACACGTTACGGTCTACTTAGTGCTGCTACATCACATCCTGACACGGTTCATAGTGCAACGTTGCACAAGACCCCGGGATCATCACCACTTAGTGGTAACTGCATACCATATAAGATGCCTAGACGGCCTTCAGCCTTACTGTAGCGGATTGTAAGAAGAGGGCACCGCTAGCTCCCCGCCTAGCGCAGTATTTATAATATAACATAATAATAAAATAAAATCAAGTCTTTTTTATCCTAAAATAAATAAAAACAAAGTCGAAAAAATAAAAAAATTTCCCCGCTTTTTTGCTAAAAACAATAGACAGGGAAACTTTTTTATTGATTTAATATTGTTTTTCACTTACGTTTTCGTCCTGTTTTTAACACAACAAAGGCTGTGTTTTGCAACGAAATACCTCATACGTATGTAAGTTTTTGCTACAAGGCGACAAAACCCATAACAGATAGGACGGTTACGAACAACGGTATTGTAAGGATAGAGAACAGCGTTGTTTGAAGCGTTATTTTTACCGCGGTATACTTATCGCCGTTGAAAATTTCGGCAAACGTCATAGTCATAGTAGCTGTTGGCATTGCCACGCAAATAAGTATGCTCGTTACCATTTTTGCATCAATGCCAAAGGCTGGAATTATGCTTATTATCCACATAAGTAGAAGCGCAATAATTGGGAAAACAAGCAATTTTAACGCCGACACTAAGTACACTCTACCACTGTTGAATATTTCCTTAAACTTTACGTCGGCAAGGCGTATTCCCATAATAAGCATAGGAAGGGGCGCGTTAAAATTGTTAAAATAATCGCAAAACTGCATTATAGCTTGTATTGCATCATTTGTAGATGCGGTAAGATTGAGGTTCAGGAAGAATATAGGAAGCGCGATTACAAGCACAATCGTGGGAAGATTGAGGAACGCTTTTTTTACCGATACGTACTTTTTGTCGCCCGTAATTACGTATACTCCAATCGTCCAAAGCACAATATTGAACACTATCATATAGATAAGCGCGTAAATGGTTATTTGCGAATCGTCAAACAGTACTTTTATTACGGGAATACCCATAAATCCGCAGTTTGAAAGCGCTGAACCGATAGTGCAAACCTTGCCTGCTTCTACGTTTTTATCTTTAATAAACACTACTTTTGCAAGCAATAACAAACCGAGATTAAACACTATTGCAAGCACAAACGCTATACCCATATTCAGTAAAAGTTCGCTACTAAACGACGCTTCTATAAACGAATACAGCGAAAGCATAGGCTGTGATATGTAAATAATGAGTGCGCTTATTACGGCTATTGAATTTTCGGGTAATTTCTTTAGTTTTTTAAGCACAAACCCCGGTACCGCCATTGCTACAAGCAATCCAACGCGGATAAGCGAGGTTAAAAACACTTCTAATATTTCCATTGCTATTCTCCTTTCTTAGCAAGTATAACACAATAACTACGCTCTTGGCAAGTTTTAACGAGATAAAAAAACAATTTAACTCGTTGCTTATAATTTTTTTCTCGTAATGGATGGGATGATTCGGTAATTGGTTGTTTGCTAAAGCGCAATAATTGATAGTGTGTCTGCCCATCTATTTGGAGGAAACGTAATTTTTTGCAAAGTCGGTAGGGGATTGACCAAACTCTAACTTGAACTGATGCGAAAAAGCATAGATATCCGTATACCCGCACATTTCGGCAATTTTAGAAATAGAATACTCGCCGTACTTGATAAGCTCGCTTGCGTAGTTCATTTTTAGCGAAATCACGTAACGTTTGGGCGAAACTTTGAATTTTTGCATGAACAGTTTTTTTACATACGAATAACTTACGTTACAAAGCTCACTCAGTTTTTCAGCACTAATGCGCTCTGGAGAGAGAAAATTTGCGTGGATATAATCTATCGCAGGCTTTATTTTTTCATACTGAACAGACGACACGTACTGCGTTTTTTTAAGCTCGGCAAAAATCTTATAAAGAAGCGATATGCACTCGAAATAATACTGCTCGTCCTTTTGCACCCACTTTAGGAACAGTTTCTTAAAAAGCGCGCCTACTTTCTCGTTTTTTACAAGCATAGTTTCGGCAATGCTTCCAACTTCTCTATCCGCGTTAAAGCAAATAAGAATACAATCGCCCTGCTCTTCTCTATCCACTATATACTCTTTATTTTCACCCTTAGGTAAAAAGCGAACGGTATTTGCACTCGTTTGTAGAACTTGCCCGTTAAAATACACGGTCGCTTTGCCAGAGTAATGGAAAATAATCTCATTAGTCGTAAGCTCTTTTGATCTAAACTTAGTTATTTTTTCTGGGTATTCGTTTTTATCAACGTAGCATACCCTAGTTATTTGTGTTATTACAAAATTATCTATCATACGCACTCCTTACGTCTTTATTTTAGCAAACATACGATAGAAAAGTCAATACGTTTTGAAATGTTTTGTGTCTAAAATTACAAATATAATCTTTTTTGCATTGTGCTAAAGCATACAATATGATAAAGTGATATTGCGACAATAAAATCGTAATTATTTTAGGAGCAACACTATGAATGATAGAATTAAACATTTATTAGAGCTTACGCTAAACGGCGAAACTTACGCACATCCTATCCCTACCAAATTTGATAGAGAAGACGTGTTTTTACCAAAGTTTGAAAGGGAAAGTAAACAGCTTTGTGAATATATACTAAATCAAAAGCCAATCATCAATAAATACTCTCTAATGACGGGATTCTTCAATACCGACAATTCGGTTGTTGGAGATATGTTCAGACGTAAGGGTCACAAAGGATGGCAATCCATTTCCCGAGAATTTTACTGCCAGCCCCTTAACAACCTAGTTACGCTAGAGTGGCAACACGCTACGGCTGACTACACTAAGGCTCTTACAATTGGTATGAACGGCATACTAAAAGAGGTAGATGAGTCTATTGAAAAGTTTGAGGGCGAGAAAAAAGAGTACTTAATAGCACTTAAAAAAGTGGGTGAAACACTTATTGATTGGGCGCGTATTTGCTCTAAAGCTACACGCGAATTTGCAAAGACAGTGCAAGAGGAAGAATATAGACAAAACCTCGAAAGATTAGCAAATTCGCTACAACGTATCCCTGAAAATCCGCCACAAAACTTTTATGAGGCTGTACTTACCGTGTATTTTTGGTTTGCTACCGACCCCGATAGCTTGGGCACTCTTGACAGATATCTTGCACCGTTTTACTTTGCTGACATTGAAAAGGGGGTTCTTACCAAAGAAGAGGCAACCGAATTTTTGCAAGAACTTTTCCTTATGGTGCAAATCGCTACTCCGCACAACGATGCGCGTTTTACCAGAGGTGGAGAATCGCATTTCTGCGTAGGCGGTTATACAGAGAACGGCGAAGACGGCTTTTCAGAGTTTTCCAAACTTATTATCGAAGCTCTTTTAGATCTTCCTACATGGATTCCTCAAGTTACGTTTAGATGGACTAAAAAGACAGGGAGAGAAAACTTTTATTGGGTAATGGATAAAGAACGCAAAGACCCCAATAAGCGCATTGCATTCCAAAACGATGATAAGCGCATAAAATGCTACACCGAGTACTGCGGGTTTAAGTATGAAGACGCTGTAAAATACACCACGCTTGGTTGTAACGAACCTTCTTTTGCCGGTGGTCCTGCGGGAGCTACCACAAAGGGTAATATTGCAAAATGCATTGAAACTCTATTCCACACAAAAACCGATACTATTGAAAACACAAAAACGTTTGACGATTTTTACAAACTTTTCGAGCAGGAAATGACGAGCGATCTCGCTACGATTATTGCGTATGACAGAAAGTTCATTTCCAAGCGCGCAGAAGACTTTAATTATCTGTCGGCGCTATTGTTTAAGGGCTGTGTAGAAAAAGGATTAAGCCCCACGCAAGGCGCAAGCGATACAGTTGTTTCCTCACCCATACTTATGGGCGCAACCACCGCGATTGACTCGCTTATTATCGTAAAACAGTTTGTATACGACGAAAAAATAGTATCAATGTCCACTCTTATCGACGCGGTAAAGAACAACTGGGAAGGCTACGAAGAGCTACTTCTGCTCATTAAGAAAAAGGGCGACTTTTTCGGCAACGATACTCCTCGATCTAACGAGATTGCACAAAGATTTTACGCAAGTATTTATCACTTCTTGAAAGATAAAAAGAACCTGTTTGGATATCCCATTCTTATAGGCGACTTGTTTGGATACAATCAGCACCACGTTTGGTACGGCGCCAATATGCTAGCTACTCCAGACGGAAGAAAGAGTGGCGATAGCGTATCGTTTGGACTTCAGCAAACGTTAGGCAGGGATAGGGACGGGCTTACGTCGTATCTTCTCTCTATTGCAAAAGCAGACCCCAACGGAATATGTTGCGGAAGCACTGTTACCAACGTTACGATTGACGAACAGCTTGTAAAAAATGACGATAACTTTGATAAACTTGTTTCGCTTTTTGAAACGTATTTTATGCTTGGCGGTGTGCATTTCCAGCTAACGTACGTATCTAAAGAAGACTTGCTAAAGGCAAAAGAAACGCCTGATAAGTATAAAAACCTAAGAGTTAGAGTATCGGGCTTTTCGGATTATTTCGTACGCCTTAACTCGGACATTCAGGACGGAATAATAGACAGAACACAACATTCTAAATAGCAAAAAACACGCTGTACTTACCTTTTAAGTACAGCGTGTTTTATTTTTAATATTAGATAACCAACGACTCGGTGTTAGATCCGATTGTAAAATCGTATTCCCCTGAAGTTAGTCCGTTCACAATCAAAATCGAGTTTGCTTGCTTTGTAAGAGTTGTTTCAAATACAGCAACACCATCTTTTTTGATTGAAATCGTAGTTCCTACACTTAGCATTTTGTCAAGCGCAATTAGTAAACTTTTTGATGTTACGCTACTAAAGTTTACTGCTTTATCTTTGAGCGCTACTGCTCCTATTTTTCCGCCAGTTACTATTGCTGTTCCGTTATAATTGAGCACTTTAGCGCCAAGCGACGAACCAACTATTGAAAGTTCTCCTCCCGAAATTTTAACGTTACCTTTACTATCAAGCGCATTATCTTCCACATCCAAGCTAATTGTTCCGCCCGCTATATTTATAAAGCATGCATGATCGTTTGCAACAGGTGTAGTGGTAGTTTCATTTATACTATCTCCCACTTCTTCTGTTGCCTTAAGACCGTCTTGCACTGACTTAATCGTAACCGTTCCGCTCTTTATCGTAACTGATTCGCCCTTAAGTCCGTCCGAGCAAACAAGCGAAGTGATTGTAGCATTATCTACAACTATTGCCTTATCCACGTCGATAGCATCTTTATTTGACGAAAGGTTTAATACGCCACCGCCTATATGAACTGACGAAGATCCGTGAAGAGCATCCTCACTTGCATCAATGGTAATGCTTCCACCGCTTATAAACATATCACCCGTTGCCTTAATGCCCTTTGCAGACGTTAGTAACGGATCAGAAACAACAGTACTTCCACCACCTGACTTGATATTAATAGTTCCGCCAAGCACCTCAAAAGCTCCGCTAGCTTGTATTCCGTCCTTTTTAGACGTAATATTAAGCGATCCGCTGTTCATAAAGAAGTATCCCTTAGTTGCATCTTCGAGATTTTCTATTGTTGCACCATCGTTGTTTACAGACGTTAACGTTACGTTTGCATTCGTTATACTAAAGCAATCGTTTGCATCAATAGCTCTTGCAGTTGCGTTTACAGTAAGCGTACCGCCTGTTACTCTAAGATTATCCTTTGCAACGATACCCTTTTTAACGCTTGTTATAGTCAAACTTCCGCTTCCCTTAATTGTAAGATTAGCTCTTGTAAAAATGGTAGCGTCTACTCCATCTTCATCAGTTTCGGGAAATGCTCCAGTAGAATCAAACGAGTTTTCCCCCTCTAAGTACAAGAACACTTTCTTTGCGCTCTTTACGTACAAAGGAGCTTTTCCGTTGTTAGTAAGTTTTGCATTTTGCAAAACAATGTATACATTATCGGATTTTACGGTATCATTTACTACTATTTGAGCTGTTGAAGTTATCTTGGAATTACCCTTGATATAATACGAACCTGCAGAACTTATTGTGATAACACCGCTAGAATCCACTTTTGCATTTGCGCCGTTAGAAGTTGCTCCACTTGCCGATAGCGTTACCGTTACGGGGCTTATTGGAGTGTGGCTTGCTTCTAAATCCTTATTAGAGAAAGCATCAGCCTCTAAGGGCACGTTTACTAAAGCTGGGTATGCTGTGTTTAGCGTTGGAATACCAGTATTTCCTACAACGGAAGTAGTAAAGGTAAACTTGGGTTTGTGGATAATAAAAGTTGCGGTAAGTACTCTATCCTGATATCCATCTAAGCTGATTGTGGCAACAACCTCATACTCGCCCTCTTCCGTAACTCCGTCTGTGTTTATACCATTATACGTGTACTTTACGCTTGCGCCTTGTGGCAAGCCTTCGACTTGAAGCGAATGTTTTTGTCCGTCGTAAATAATTGTATCGCCTTTTAACGAAACGCCTATTATTTCGTCTTTTTGAGCAATCAACAATGTTGCGAAAAGGTTTTTAGTTTTATACCCCTTTTTAGAAACAACAGCCATAACGTCATAGCTACCAATCTCAACAGCTCCATCTATTCTTTCGCCGTTATAAGTATAAATTATGGTTGCCCCCTCTGGCGCACCCTCGACTTGAAGCGAATGTTTTTGTCCGTCATAAACAAATTCTTTATTGTCTAGTCTTATACCAACCATTTCTTGTGGTTCTAAAATCGTAAGCGTTGCAGTAAGAGTTTTCGTTGTGTAACCGGATTTACTCACCTTTGCTACAACATCGTACACACCCTCTTCCATAACCCCGTCGGCTTTTATTCCATTAAACGTGTATGACACGCTTGCGCCGTCAATTAATCCGTCCACTTCTAGCGTATATTTATCGCCAGTATAAACTACGGTTTTATCATCCATCGACAAGCCTGAAAACTGCTTAGAGGACGACGAACACGCAAAAACTGGCGCGCACGCGATTGCAAGCGCTATTAACGAACATAATATTATTTGCCAAAACTTATTTCTTTTCATTGTTTTATCCTTTTGATTGGGAAAATTATTAGTCTTTTTATAATATATACAACTTACACAAGCATTTTATTGTATGATGTTATAAATTTGAATATAATCATTTAAGACAATTAACAACGGGCACAAATATTGTCCGTTGTTAATTCTTTTTCTATTGAATATTAAAGTACTGGTACTTCCAAAATATCCTCTTCAATCATAACTTCCAAGTTACCATTTCTGCAACGAATTGCATCGATAAGCTCTTTTTCTTCCTCTTTGTTGTTAAGAACAATACGATATGTAATTTTGAACATACTTCCCATATTGGTGGTTTTAACCTTTACGGTTTCACACGCTGAAGTGTATCTTTCCCACAAATCGTCAAACATATGAGTATAGTTGAGATCTTCAGGAATAGTTACTCTCATAAGACGCGTAACCTTCTTTTTCTTATGCTCCCAAATATTAATCATACTAAACAAGAAGAATCCGCCAGTAAGTAAAATCATAAAGATTATTCCGTAAGCAACGTATCCCATACCGAAAGCAAAACCACCCGACATGGTAATAAAGATTGCGCCGATTTCTTCCGCGCTACCTTGAGCTGAACGGAAACGAACAAGCGAGAACGCACCTGCAACGGCAAGACCTACGCCAGCTGCTCCCGAAATTGTTCCTAAATGACCGTTTACGGTAATGATGATAATTGAAACTATACAAGGCAAAAGCGCACTTACGACAAAGAACTTCTTTGTGGACTTAATCTTGTAGGACACTATCCACGAAAACAAAAATCCACACGCTAAAGCGGCAATTACACTTATAAAAATTTCAATAGCGCGATTATCCGCGTTTTGAAAAACCGAATCAAATAAAGTATACTTATCAAATAACGTTACCAACTTTCTCTACCTCCAAGGTGTTTTGCTTTAATATTTCTCTTGCGTATGCAGTTCCATACTTTGAAAAAGATGCTTTGTACAGTTTATGCTTACTCAAAATTTTAACTAACCATAAGGGAAATGCGTCAACCGACGACTTAACTTCCCACATAATTTTTCCACCGTCCAACAAGTGTATACCGTCTAATCCGCTAGATAAATTAAGTCTGTCCGTGCGGTATCTTACATTTCTATCAAACGTCATTCTAAGATCAGTTCCGTCCTGATAATACGCCGTTCTATCATATAGTATCATCATTGACGGACGTAAATTTTTGTAAAAACTCCTACAATACTCGAGTTCTCTACCTATTTGTCCCTTATCACTCTTAAGTCCACTAATAAAAAAATCTCTAGCTTCTTTATGAGGCAAGGAAATTCTACGCTTAAAAACTACGCCGAACGCTTTTTTCTTTATCTCTAAGTAAACTTTATCATTTTCGCTTGCCAAACCGTAGCTTCTCACCCTTATTTTTTCCTTATATTCGGGCTTGTCAATAGATCTGCGAATAAGTAGATAATCAGGGGTATCATAGTACAAACTTTGGATCGTGCTTTCGCCGTATTTATCCATTTTCATATACGGAGAAATTTCCTCCAAAACAGTTTTATGCTGTTCGGGAGTAAGTATAAACTTGATTTCGTAACGTTTAAATACGAACTCACTCATCATTTTCTCCTACATGCTTAATTGTCTATCTTCTAGATTATACACTATTTTAATTTATTTTGCAATAGTTTTTGTTAAAATAATAATAAAATTATTAATTAATTTATCGCAAAAATTTTATTTTGATTTTTTAGCATACAAAAAACGCCAAACGCTATATTTTAGGTCTGACGTTTTTTATTTTTAACATTTAATTATTATTGCGCTATACGGAGAAAGCGCGCTTACGTCGCTGTTTGTAACCTCATCGTGTACAATTTTATCCAACACGTACTCAGTTTTTTGAGCATTTGCAATAACCTTGATAGTTTCACCGTTAGCTATTCTTTCATAGATAAGTAGTCCATTTTTTGCAATTATCGGATTGTATAACCCCTCTGCTAAAACGTTTGCGTTGTCGCTTCTTACCTTACCTAAAGTACGGAAAAACTCGATAAGATCTTTATCTTCCTTACCCCATGGATAGCATCGTCTGTTAAACGGATCTTCATAACCTTCAAGCCCAGCTTCGTCGCCGTAAAAAACCAGCGGAACACCAGGGAGAGTATACTGTAACACAGTGGCAAGCTTTAACTTTTCTATTGCTTGTGCTCTATCGCTAATATGCCTTGTAGCCCTTTCATCGCGATCGGAAGGAACTTTGTCAGTTGAAAGGGCGGTTAAAGCTCTTACAGTATCGTGAGTTCCTATCATATTCATAAGCGAATCGTTAACATCTTTGGGATAGTGGTCAACAATCGAAATAACCGTTCGGTTTAGTCTTTGAGCATCGCCGTTTAGTATAAACTCCAAAATATCCGCCTTGAAAGGATAGTTTGTTACGCTTTCTAGCTCTCTGCCCCAAAAATACTTACGGCGCACAGAGTACGCAACCTTGGTTACAGCGTCTTCCCAAACCTCGCCTAAAACGATTGCTTTGGGATTTATGGTTTTTACACGCTTGGTAAGGTTTTGTAAGAATATATCGGGAAGCTCGTCCGCAACGTCCAATCTCCATCCGCCTATACCCATTTTTGTATACTTGGCAATAATTCCGTTTTCGCCGTTAATATAATCGTTGTACGTTTCCTCGGTTTCCACAACGTTTGGAAGCGTATTTATACCCCACCAACACTCATAATCGTCGGGATATGAGCGGAACGTATACCATTTGTAGTACGGACTGTCCTTACCCGAGTACGCACCAAGCGTAGGATAGTTGCCGTACTTATTAAAATACAAGCTATCGTCGCCAGTGTGAGAAAACACTCCGTCGAGCATAATCTTTATTCCTCTATCCTTTGCCTTTTTTATAAGGTTTTTCAGATCTTCTTCCGTTCCAAAATCGGGATCAACCATAGAATAGTCGCCAGTATCGTACTTGTGGTTAGATTTTGCCTTGAAAATAGGATTAAGGTATATGCACGTTACGCCCAAGCTTTTAAGATAGTCGAGCTTGCTTATAACTCCCGAAAGGTTTCCTCCGAAAAAGTCGTTATTTCTGACTACACCCTTTTTATCGGGCTTATAATAAGGAACACCGTACCAATCATCTCTATACACCGCGTCCGCTTGCGTTTTATTACGTTCTACCGCGCAAAATCTATCCACCATTATTTGGTAGATAAGTCCGCCTCTTAGCGTATCGGACGACTCGTACACTCGCTCTCTTGCAAGCATAATCCAATCCTCGCCGTAATGGAACACGGGAGTAAGGTCGGGGGAAGCGAAAATATTAAAGTATCCTCCGCCATACTGACGCACTTCAAAGTGATAGAAGTATAGTCCTACGCTTGTAATGGGCATATCCACACAATAGCAATCGTTTTCGGTATACATACGGTAGTACATCTTAGCTTCGTTCTCTTTTTTCAGAACAAAGTATACGCTTTCGATATCGTCGCGCTCCGTTATGCGGATTTTTATTATAAAGTTTTCGTTTACCGTAACTGCGCCCACAGGTAATTTATACTCGGGACTATACGGCTTGTAAAATAATTCTCTCATAATAGTTTCTTGTAAAAAATGAGTTAAGAAAGGGGACAAATAAACCCCCTTTCTTAAAATGTTGTTAATATTGTTTTGAATTTGAAATTAAGAATAACTAAAAGTTAAGTTTTGCTTCAGTAGGCACACCCAAAAAAAAGGATTTATTGCGAGTTAGAGAAGCAAACGAGGTTCTACCTGCAGGGCGTGTACTTAGCGTACACAACCAAAGGTAGGTTCTCGCTTGCGCACTATAACGACGCAAGAAAGACTTTTTTATTCTTCTACGGTTTCTAAGTTCCAGATATTCTTAGCATACTCGCGAATACTTCTGTCAGATGCAAAAATTCCGGACTTTGCAATGTTGTTAAGAGCCATCTTGTTCCAACGCTGTTTGTCGGCATACGCTTTATCCATATCGGTATAAGCGCGCATATAGTCGCCAAAATCCTTAAGACACATATAGGGATCTGCAACGAAGTTAGAACCAGTTACAAGATAGGATGCAATATCAGCAAAGGACTGACCTGCAAAACCGATATTAAGCGCGTCGATAATTCTACGAAGTCTGGGCGAAGAAGAATACAATGCTGATGCGTTGTAGCCTTGCTTCCACTGTTCGTCAACCTCGTGCGACTTAAGACCAAAGGTAAAGATATTGTCGTTGCCTACGTTTTCCATAATTTCTACGTTTGCGCCGTCTACCGTACCTAAAGTGATTGCACCGTTAAGCATAAACTTCATGTTAGAAGTTCCACTCGCTTCCTTTCCTGCAAGCGAGATTTGTTCGCTGATTTCGGAAGCGGGAATAAGGTGTTCGGCCTTTGTTACGTTGTAGTTTTCTACAAAGTAAACGTCAAGTTTATCTTTGATATTCTTTTGACTTCTAATCTCTTGAGAAAGACAATTAATAAGGCAAATTATACGCTTTGCGTGATAGTATCCGCCTGCCGCCTTTGCTCCGAAGATAAAGGTTTGTGGGGTAACTTCCTTGTTGGGATTTTCCTTAATATCAATATAAAGATCAATTATCTTAAGCACGTTAAGAAGCTGTCTTTTATACTCGTGAAGACGCTTGATCTGAGTGTCAAATCTAGAGTTAGGATTGAGCGTTACACCCATAGTCTTTTTAACGTACTTAGCGAAATCATCCTTATTGCTCTGCTTAATTTGACCGATTTTCTCGAGTACGTTTGCGTCATTTTCGAACTCAAGAAGCTTTATGAGCTGGCTTGCGTCCTTTTTGTAACCGTCGCCGATAAGAGAATCGATAAACTTAGTAAGAGCAGGGTTTGCCTGACAAAGCCATCTTCTGTGAGCAATACCGTTTGTAACGTTGGTAAAGCGAAGAGGAAGAATGTCGTGGAAATCCTTGAATACGCTGTCCTTGATTATCTCGGAATGAAGAGCGGATACGCCGTTAATGGAGTGAGAACCGATAACTGATAGGTTAGCCATTCTTACCTGACCGTTGCCAAGAACGCACATTCTTGCAATCTTGTCTTCGTAGCAGTCGGTATGCTCTCCGCAAAATCTTGCGTCAATTTCCTTGATAATCTTGTATATACGGGGAAGTCTTGTCTTAACAAGATCCTCGCCCCACTTTTCCAAAGCTTCAGCCATAACCGTGTGGTTGGTGTAAGCAATGGTGTTTATAGTCATATACCACGCTCTCTCCCAAGCATATCCATACTCGTCCAAAAGCAGACGCATCATTTCGGGAATTGCAAGAGCAGGGTGTGTATCGTTAATGTGAATAGCAACTTTTTCGTGAATATTATCAAGCGTTCCGTATACTTTGAGGTGATCCTTGAAAATGGACTGCAAGCTTGCGCTACAAAGGAAATACTGCTGTGTAAGACGAAGCTGTTTTCCCTCGAAGTGATCGTCGGAAGGATAGAGAACTTTGGTTATAAGCTGAGCTTCATTCTCCGCTCTCATAGCCGTTACGTAGTCGCCTTGCGTGAACGACTTCATATCGAAAGTATTTTGCGTGGTTGCTCTCCATAAACGGAGAACTGAAACGCCGTTACTATCATATCCGCTAGTCATAACGTCACATGGAATTGCTTCTACTACCGTTGCATCAACGTGCTCAGTCTTTAGCTTTCCGCTTTCCCAATGTTCGATAACTCTTCCGCCAAACTTTACGGTAAAGTGCTTGTCGGATCTAGGCATCATCCAAGCTTCTCCGCTGTCAAGCCATAAATCGGGAAGCTCAACCTGCTGATTATCTACTATCTTTTGCTTAAAAAGTCCATACTCATAACGAAGCGAGAATCCCATCGCAGGGTAGTTTTCGGTTGCAAGAGCGTCCATAAAGCACGCTGCAAGTCTACCAAGACCGCCGTTACCCAAGCCAGCGTCAGACTCAAGTTCATACATCTCGTCAAGATCGGTTCCAAAGCCCTTAAGAGCTTTTCTGAACTTGCTTTCAATGCCAAGATTAAAAAGATTGTTTCTCAAGCTTCTTCCGATAAGGAATTCCATGCAAAGGTAATAAACGCGCTTTTTCTGCTTTCTTGCAATCTCCGCGTTATTTACCTGTTTTTTCTTAAGCAAAATGTCACGAATTACAATAACTGCAGCCTTGTACATTTGCATAGGCGTTGCGTTTTTGTGTGACGTTGCAAAATACTTAGTTAGTTTGTCTTCGATTAGTTCTTGAATTTTTGTTATAGTTATATCCATAACGCTCCTCGTTGTGTTTTAGGTTACGTGCGTTTTCTGCCACACGCCCGTCTTTCTTCCACTACCCGCAGGATAAAGACGAAAAAACTTCGGTTTTTTATTAAGTTGTAAAAGAATGACAGTGATTCTTAGCCAAGAATCTCTCTATAAAAATCGAGATATACGCCTGCACTCTTGTTCCACGAAAAATCAGTCGTGATAGCGCGTTTAACAAGTCCGCTCCACTTTGCTTTATAATCTCTATAAAGTCCGATTGCTCTTTCGATTGCGCAAAGCATTTCGTCGCTATTGTAGTTGTCGAATACGAATCCGATACCCTTATCACCGTTTTCGCAGTCAATAATAGAATCCTTAAGTCCACCAGTCTTTCTTACTACGGGGATTGTTCCATATCTGCACGCCATCATCTGAGAAAGTCCGCAAGGCTCGCTCTTTGAAGGCATAAGGAAAATATCCGCGCCCGCATAAATCTTGTGTGCCAAGTCTTTATTGAACGAAATAATACTGCGTACCTTGTTATCGTAGATGTTCTGAATGTACTTAAAGTACTCTTCGTGGTCAATTTCACCTGTTCCCAAAACAATAAACTGAACGTCGTTTTTGAGGATATCGTTCATTGCTCTTCTTACGATGTCAATGCCCTTATGAGAAGCAAGACGGGTAATCATTGCAATAATGGGCACGTCGCGGTTTACGGGAAGACCGAGCATTTTCTGAAGCTCTTCCTTGCCAATATCTTTTTTATCAAGAGAGTTCTTGTCATAGTTTACAAACAAAGCCTTGTTAGTCTTAGGATTGTAAGTGTCTACGTCTACGCCGTTAAGGATTCCGCGAAGTTTATCTTCGTTCTTAAGGAGTATTCCCTCAAGTCCGTGAGCATATTCAGCAGTCTTGATTTGCTCTGCGTAGGTGGGAGAAACGGTGCTTACGTAATCGCTGTAATCGATTGCGCCCTTCATAAGGTTGATGCATCCGTTAAACTCGATAGACATATACTCTTTGTACGAAATTCCGAATACGTCTTCTAAAATTGCGGGCGAGAACTGTCCCTGATACTCAATGTTGTGAATGGTAAATACGGTCTTGATATTCTCGTAGCCCTCTTTGTACATATAGTAAAGCTTGTAGTATACGGGAACAAGAGCCGACTGCCAATCGTGAGCGTGAAGAACGTCTACTCTCCAATCAAAGTAAGGCATAAGCTCGAGTACAGCTCTGGAGAAGAATGCAAATCTTTCGCCATCGTCGCCGTAGCCGTAAAGCCCACTACGCTTAAAGTAGTACTCGTTGTCAATGAAGTAATAGGTTACTCCGCCATGCTCGTACTTAAAAAGTCCGCAGTACTGATTTCTCCAAGCAACTGGAACGGTAATGTGGGTAATAAAGGTAAGCTTTGCTCTATCTTCTGCCGACAAGCTTTGGTAAAGAGGAATAATAATTCTTGCTTCGATATCCGCAGAATTATTGATAGAACGTGGCAACGAACCTATTACCTCGCCAAGTCCGCCAGTTCCTGCAAAGGGGAAAGCTTCGGAGGCTACGTAAAGTACGTGCTTCTTGTTTACTGCAACAACAGGAGCTTTTTTAGCTACCGTTTTTTTGGTAGTAGTCTTCTTGGTTGCAGTGGTTTTTGTTGCCGGCTTCTTTGTTGCGCCGGTTGTCTTTTTTGCTGTTTTTTCTTGTGTTTCTTTCTTTGTTACAGCCATATATATTCTCCTTATAAAAGTGTAATGCTATTTTTTATACTAGGCTAGGTCACAATAAACGGTTGATTAATTTTATGATTTAACGAGGAAAACACAAGACAGACAAGTGTTATTGCAAGGACGCATACCTGCATAGTCTGTAACCGCGCAAAACGCGCAGTATTTCGTAGTGTTTTTCCGTTAAAAATCAACCGTATGTTGGGACAGAGCCTTATACTATGGAATCCTTGGTAATAAAATACGGATGTGTGGGATGTCCGCTAAGAAGTCTTCCCTTTAGCACGTGAACTTGCTTGTCAGCAATTACGCAATTAAGCTGAGTTCCCTCGCCAACTTCCGTGTTTTGCATAAGAATAGAATCTTTTACTACCGCTCCTTTCGCTACGTGTACGCCACGGAAAAGAATGGAATTTATTACCTCGCCTTCAATTACGCAACCGTCCGCAATAAGCGAATTCTTAGCGCTTCCGCCCTCTTCGAATCTGCAAGGCGCGCTGTCGCGTACGTTTGTAAAGATTGCACCGCCCTCTCTGAACAAAGCATCGCGGTTTTCCTTTACTAAAAGCTCCATATTGTGCTTGTAATAGTTTGCAAGACTGTCAATGCTTGCGTAATATCCCGTGAACTCGTATCCGTAAATACGGTACATATCCACGCCCTTGATCATAACGTCACGCGAAAAGCTCGTATACTCTAAGTCTTCCGCATTTTCTAAGATGTTAAGCAAGAACAAACGGTTAATAACGAAAATGTTAGAGAACTTGTTTACTTCTACGTCGTGCTTTTTGCTGATAACAGTCTTAATAACTCTGCCGTCGTCGTCTAAAATAAACTGCGTTCTTACTTTGTTATCGTCGTTTGGAAGATATTTCTTTCTGTATACTACGGTGATATCTGCGTGCTTTTCGATATGGTACTCAATAACCTTTTGATAGTCGATATTACAAACGTTATCACAGTCGGTCATAACAACGTAATCTTCGTTGCAAGTCTTCAAAAATCCAATTGCATTAGAAAGGGCTTCAAATCTGGAGTTGTAAACCTTTGACTCTCTGTTTCCAAAAGGAGGAAGAATCATAACGCCACCATTTTTACGGGATAAATCCCAACTCTTACCAGAGCCTACGTGATCCATAAGCGATTGGTAATTGCTCTTTGTTATTATACCCACCTTAGTGATCTCGGAGTTCGTCATATTGGAAAGAGCAAAGTCTACAAGACGATATCTGCATGCATACGGTACTGATGCAAGAGTTCTATTAGAGGTGAGCTCTTTTATTTCTTTATCGTGAATGTTGCTGAAAATAATACCTACTGTTTTCATAATGACTCTATCACCTCTCCGCTTTTGATTTTACTGTTTTTTGCAATGGTTTGATTTCTTCCTACAAGCGCAATATTGTACTTGTCGGAATTTTCGTCGCCTATAACTACTCCGTCTTCAATTTTTACGTTCTCATCAATCATTCCGTAATTTATAACTACGTTATCGCCAATCTTAGTGCCTCGCATAATTACGCTGTTTGTTACAACGCTGTTCTTGCCGATATAAACGTCCTCGGAAATAACGCTATTGCTAACCTCACCGTAAATTTCGCATCCTGCAGTATATATCGAATTATTGATATACGCGCTCTCGCCTACGTATGCAGGAGGAAGCGGTTCGTTACGCGAATAAATCTTCATTTCGGGCGCATTGAGCGAAATTGCAGGATCATTGCCAAGCAAATCCATATTTGCTTCCCACAACGAAGTTACGGTTCCTACGTCTTTCCAATATCCCGAGAACGAATAAGCGAACATTCTCTTACCCTTTTCAAGCATATAGGGTATAATATTTTTACCAAAGTCATTTACAGACTTTTCATCCGCCTCGTCGCGCTTAAGCTGAGCAACAAGCTCGTCTTTTTTGAAGATGTAAACGCCCATGGAAGCATGATTACTCTTGGGATTTTTGGGCTTTTCCTCAAAGTCGGTAATACGCTTGCTCTCGTCAAAGCTCATAATACCAAAACGAGTTGCCTCTTCCATCGTTACGTCAATAACGGCAATAGTACAATCTGCATCGTTACGGATATGTTCGTCAAGCATAAGTGAATAATCCATTTTATAAATGTGGTCGCCACTTAAAATAAGCACGTTTTCACAATCGTACTTTTCGATAAAATGTAAGTTTTGATAAATAGCATTCGCAGTTCCGCTATACCATTGAGCTCCGCTCTTTGCCTGATAAGGAGCAAGAGTATAAACTCCGCCATAAGCGCGGTCTAAATCCCAAGGCTTACCGCTACCAATATATTCGTTGAGAATTAAAGGCTCGTACTGAGTAAGAACGCCTACCGTGTCTATACCCGAGTTTGTGCAGTTAGAAAGCGGAAAATCGATAATTCGATACTTTGCGCCGAACGAAACCGCAGGTTTAGCTATTTTGCTTGTAAGCGCGTAAAGTCTTGTTCCTTGTCCGCCTGCCAGCAACATTGCGATACATTTTTTCTTTTTCATTATTTGTTCCCCCTTTGCTTGTTCTTGTGCGTAAGATACATGCCCGACATGGGAGGAATATCAAGCGTTAGACTGTATTCCTTTTTGTGCGAGTATATAGGTTGCGCCGTATGTCTTTTTCTGCTCTTTTTCCAGTCTGTTGCAGTAGAGACCAACGCCTCGGTATAAATGCCCTCGTCCACACCGAAACGATAATTTTTATATTCCATATTCGAAAAATTGAGTACAACGACAACTTCGTTACCTTTGCCGTCCTTTCTTGAATATATGCTAACGTTTTGAGATTTATCGTCTACAACAAGCCACTCGTACCCGTCAAAACTACGTTCTATCGTATACATTGCCGAGTGAGTTTTGTAAAAACGGTTCAACTCCGCAGTAAAAGCTTTCATGCTTTGATGATGCGGATATTCCAAAAGCAACCAGTCAAGTTCCTTTTTGTAATCCCATTCTATAAACTGTCCGAACTCAGTGCCCATAAATAGTAACTTCTTGCCAGGATGTGCGTACATATTCATCAAAAAGTTTCTTAGCCCTGCAAACTTATTGTCGTACAGTCCGGGCATTTTGTTAATTAGCGAACACTTGCCGTGCACTACCTCATCGTGAGATATGGGAAGCACGTAGTTTTCGCCAAACGCATAAGTTAGCGAGAAGGTAAGTTTATCGTGCAATCCGCCCCTGTACACAGGATCGGATTTTGCATAAACTAAGATATCATTCATCCAACCCATATTCCACTTAAAGTTAAATCCAAGACCACCAAAAGCCACAGGATCGGTCATATGAGGCCAAGAGGTAGATTCTTCGGCTATCATAAGTACGTCGGGGTGTTTTTGGAACACTTTAGTATTAAGCTTTTGAATAAAAGCAACCGATTCGATATTTTCTCTACCGCCCTTAAAGTTTTTCTCCCACTCTCCGTCCTTTCTGCCGTAGTCCAGATATAGCATACTTGCAACGGCGTCCACTCTTAGTCCGTCTACGTGGTATATGTCAAACCACATCATTGCGCTAGAGCATAAAAACGTTTGCACTTGTGCCTTACCATAATCAAAGCATTTTGTTCCCCACTCCTTATGCTCGCGTCTAAAGTAAGACACGGGCTCATAGAGCGAATGACCGTCAAACTCGGACAAACCAAAATCGTCTTTAGGAAAATGTCCTGGGACCCAGTCGATTATTACCGCAATATCCGCTTCGTGACATTTCTCGATTAGATATGCAAAATCGTGGGGAGTTCCGTATCTTGCGGTTGGAGCATAATACCCCGTAACCTGATACCCCCACGAACCGTCGAACGGATGTTCCGATATTCCCAAAAGTTCGAGGTGAGTATAGTTCATTTCCGTCATATACGGTACTATCTCATCCGCAAACTTTCTGTAAGAGAAGAAATTTCCGTCCTCGTACTTGCGCCACGAGCCTATATGAACCTCATACGTATTCATTGGCGACGTGTACACGTTTTTTCTCTTACGTCTTTTTATGTATTTTTCGTCTTTTATGCAAATTTTGGACAAGTCGAAAACTTTGCTATTTGTTCCGCCCTCAGTTTCGCTATGAAACGCATACGGATCAGCCTTATAAATTCCACCTTTTGTGTCGGTAACGATATAATACTTGTAATTGGAGTACTCTTCGACGTTTTCCACGTCTACAACGAATATTCCCGATCCTGTTCGAAACATTGGCGTTGCGGTATTATCCCAAAAATTGAAATCACCCACAACATATACGTCTATCGCTCTTGGCGCGTACACTCTAAAGGTAGCCTTTTTCGTATCAGAATTATAAATACAACCTAAGTAGTTGTAAGCATCATATAGTTCACCGTCGCTAAATTGTTTTTGTATAAACTCGTCCAAACTTACTTACTCCTTTTAGTAGTTGTTTAGAGCATATTGAAAGTAAAACTAAGCAAGTTGGCGACTCATGCCCTTTTATATATATAAAAATTTTTATATATTATAACATACTTTCTCTTCTTTTTCAAGGGAGTTTATAATATTTATTGCAGTTTTTTACAATTTTTTGCAGTTTTTTTTAAAATTAAGACTTGTAATCACGATTATTAGGCAAATTCTCGCCAATCGATTGACTTTTATTTGATTTTGACTATAATTAATACTATCCGATTAATTGCGGACAACCTTAAGGAGATTTTTATGATTAACGTTCCCGAACTTTTTTCTTCGTACGTTTTTAACGACGGAGAAATGCGTAAAAGAATGAGCGAGGAAGACTATTCTTCCTTCAAAAAAACCGTAAGCGCGGGTTTACCTTTGGACAAGGAACTCGCTTCCGCTGTCGCCGAAGCTATGAAAAACTGGGCTATCGAACACGGCGCTACACACTTTACGCATTGGTTCCAACCTATGACTGGTATTACCGCCGAAAAACACGACAGCTTTATCTCGCCAATAAGCGAAGGTAAGGTTATTATGAAGTTCTCGGGAAAAGAGCTTATCAAGGGTGAAGGCGATGCATCTTCTTTCCCAAACGGAGGATTGCGCTCTACTTTTGAAGCACGTGGTTACACGGTTTGGGATCCTACAAGCTTTGCTTTTGTAAAGGACGGCGCGCTTTGTATTCCTACGGCGTTTTGCGCATACTCGGGACAAGTGCTTGATAAAAAAACTCCCCTGCTCCGTTCTTCTAAGGTTATATCTCAACAAGCTAAAAGATTACTTACCGCGCTTGGCAAACAAACCGACAACGTAACCGTTACGGTAGGCCCTGAGCAGGAATACTTCCTTATTGACAAGGATATGTACCTTAAGAGAAAAGACCTTATCTTTACGGGACGTACGCTCTTTGGCGCAAATCCCCCCAAAGGTCAGGAAATGGACGACCACTACTACGGCAACATTCGCCCAAGAGTTTTGGCGTTTATGGAAGACTTGGATAAAGAACTTTGGAAGTTTGGCGTGCTTGCAAAAACCAGACACAACGAGGTTGCGCCCGCTCAGCACGAGCTTGCTCCCATTTATACTGTTATTAATGTTGCGGCAGATCAAAATCAGCTCACCATGGAGATGATGAAAAAAATCGCCGAGCAACATAACCTAATTTGCCTTCTTAACGAAAAGCCTTTCGCTGGCGTCAACGGTAGTGGTAAACACGACAACTGGTCGCTTTCTACCGCTGAGGGAGAAAACCTGTTAGAGCCAGGCAAGAATCCTCAGGACAATCTTCAGTTCTTGCTTTTCTTAACCGCAGTTATGGCAGGCGTAGACAAACATCAGGACTTACTCCGTCTATCGGTAGCGTCTGCAGGCAACGATCACAGACTTGGTGCGTCAGAAGCTCCTCCTGCAATCGTTTCGATGTATCTTGGCGACGAGCTTATGGCGGTTATGGAATCGATAAGCACGGATACGCCTTACGTAAAAGCGAAGTCTAAAAAGATGAACATGGCGGACGGACTTATTCCTGAGTTTAAGAAGGATACGACGGACAGAAACCGTACTTCTCCGTTTGCATTTACCGGAAACAAGTTCGAATTCCGTATGGTAGGAAGCGAATTTAACATTTCTTGTCCAAACGTTATGATAAACACCGCAGTTGCGGAAACTTTAGACTACTTTGCTACCGAGCTTGAAAAGAGCGACGACAAGCAAAAGACGGCTAAGGAACTTATTAAGAATACGTACAACGAGCATAAGCGCATTGTATTTAACGGAAACGGATACTCCGAAGAGTGGAAAGAAGAGGCTGCTAAGCGGGGACTTTTGAATATTGACAACACTCCCGAAGCTTTACTCCGCTATCCCGACAAAAAGAACGTTGAACTTTTGGGTAAGTACGGCATATTTACCGAAGAAGAGATCCACGCCAGAATGGAAATTCTTCTCGAAAACTACTGCAAAACGCTCAATATCGAAGCTCGCACAATGATAGAGATGACTAACAAGGAAATCTTGCCTGCGTGTATGGAATATATGAGAATGCTTTCGGACGAGATCAGCAAAAAAGCAAGCATTTGTATTCCTGCTCTTACCGAAACCGACCTTCTCAAAAAAATCAGCGTGCTTGTAGACAAGGCGTATGACACCGTTAAAATTTTAGAAATTGCAACGGACAGAGTGGGCGCTAACAAAAATGCTCACACCGCCAGCGTAAACTACCGCACTGCTATTTATCCCACTATGAACGAACTCAGAAAACACTGCGACGAGCTGGAAAAAATAGTGGGTAAAAAATATTGGCCTTTCCCCACCTACTCAGATTTGCTTTTCTCGGTATAAAAACAATGATTATAAAAAATCACGTAGCCCTAAATTGGTTACGTGATTTTTGTTTTTGTACGTTTTTACTCAATACGTATTATCTTTTTTAGTTCCTCTTCAGGATCTATAAAGCTATCTTTTTCAAACGAATACAGCTCTACTTTATCCACTTTTAATCCTATTATCTCGCCTGCGGCTTTTGCGTAAAATGCTATCTGCTTTTCGTACTCTAACATAGTTTTTTCTTGAGAGAGCGAATATGCGGAAGTAGTTTTATAATCCACTACCGTAGCAACTCCGTCGCGGATTATAAGAAGATCGATAATACCCTGAACAAGACGGCTACCCTCGTTGTAAATAAAGCTCTTTTCCTTATACGCCTTACCGTTTTCAAGCAATGGTTTTACAGCATTATACGCAGAGTGTATTTTTTCTTTTTTAACAAGTTCAAAATCCGCAATACCTGCGCTTTCTACCTTGCTGTAAGCGTCCTCAAAGTCAAGATTAAAGTCCAAAAGCTCCATTGTTTTATGATACGCGTTACCTTTTTTGATAGGATCTTCCTTGCTTTTAGGTTTATAAGCCCTCTCTTCGTCCACCTGAGGAAGCTGTTCGCTATCGCTTTCTGCCCACTCGCTTGCTATTTGCGTTACCGAAGTTTTAAGAATATCGTTAGACGTAGACGCGTAAACTTCCTTCATTTTATCAAAGCGAGCTTGTAGCGCTGTAACAAACTCTTCATCCGCAAGCTTTATAACGTCGCTGTTATTGTATATATTGTTATTGTGTATGCCGTCAAATTCAACATCAGCACCGTCTACGGTTTTGAACGGAAGCTTTATTATCGCTTCGCTCATCCAACCAAGCATGGTATCGGAATCGATAGGATAGCCATCGTAAATACTATTTTTTGTTTTTTCTGCCGAAGCGTATATATACAAACCCTCTTTTGCGCGAGTAAGGGCAACATACAAAAGTCTTGCTTTTTCTTCTAGCAGTTTCTTTTCAGAAATTTCTTTCATTAGAGAATAAAGCGCGTTTTCCTCATACATTTTATCATTAGTATTCAAAGTCTTAATTCCCAAGCCTAATTGCTTGTCTGTTAGGCACAGGCTACTATTATGCTTATTTTGCGTTTCGCTACCAATAAAATATACGTACGGAAACTCCAGACCTTTCGACGCGTGTATGGTCATAATATTAATGCAGTCCGAATCAGGTTTTATTTCGCACTTATCCCCACCGTCGTTTACGTATTTCAAATAGCTTTCAATAGTGTCTGCATACGGACAAGAATTGAGAGAATCCAAAAACATTGTAAGCATATCCGCTTCTTTTATTCCCTTATCTCTTATGATTTTATCAAAATAATCAAGCTCTACAATTATCTTAGAAACGGTATCTTTTACGGGCATAAACATAGAATAATTGTAATATTTGTCAAAAAACTCGAATACGTATTTCAATTTTTGCGACAATTCGTCGTCATTATTCGACGCATACCACCTAGCAGAAGATGCAATAGAATACTTCTTTTTACTGTTTTTACAAAAAGTAAGAATCTCGCTTGGAGTTATATTAAAAAATGATGAAGTTATTGCTGAAACAAACGCTACGTCGTTTTCGTTATCGTTAATAAATGCAAGAATATCTAATATATAACGTATAGTAGGATTGGACGAAAAATACAATTCCTTTGTCATGTGCGTAGGAATTCCAAGCTGATTTAACATTTCGTAAAGCTTGCCGGCAAGAGGATTACGGGTAGGAGTTAGTACTGCAATATTAGAAAATATTGATTCGTCTTCCTCCTTCTTTTTATTTTCTTTCTTTTTCTCTTCCTCTTTCTTTTTCTCTTCCTCTATCTTTTTCTTAATTTTATCAATGGTTTTCGCAATATCTTCAGCTATCATATATGATAATTTTTCTACGTTGCTAACGTCGTTTTTATTATATATATCATAATCGCAGTCAACAGCTCCCGCTTTTTCTACGGGTTTGAAAATAGTGGCTTTTACCTCGCCCTCTTTCGTCTTTTCAAAGCCTTGTAGCATATATTTAGAGTAGTCTATTCCACCAAAATTCTTGGTCATAAGCGGAACGAAAACCTCGTTTACAAAGTCGATTATTTTTTGTCCGCAACGATAATTGGTAACAAAATCGATAGGCTCTGCAAAACCGTAAGACTCATAGTTGTCGTAATGATCCTTAAAAATCTTAGGATCGCAGTTTCTAAAAGCGTAAATACTCTGCTTGATATCGCCCACGTAAAACATATTTCCGCCTTTTTTCAGCTTGCTAACTATCGCTTCTTGTAATGGGTTTGTGTCTTGATATTCGTCCACAAAAACGTAATCGTACTTTTTCTTTACGTCCTCAAGAATATCTTCTTTGCAAAGAAGTTCATACGCCTTATGCTCACAGTCGGAAAAATCCATAACTGCCTTTTTAGCTTTTTCTTCCTCAAACGCTTTTTTTACGGCGAGAGTAAACTCTACAATCTGTTTTGCATAAGCAGAATTGATTGGCTCGTTGGATAAATCCGCAATTTTAGCTATAAAGGCATTCCCTTTATCACGTAATTTTTCCATTTTGGTTCTTACAAATGGGTCCGTATCTGCATAAGACAGTGAGGACGGCTTTTCGTCCGCTTGTAAAGAGGAAGCAAAAGCTTGCATCTTTTCTTTAGCTTTCGTTGCTCCAATAGCGGAAAGAGTGTTTATCATTTCGTCGCACTCAGCAAGCAAACCCTGCTTTTCTTCCGCATACATTTCATCACGCACCTTAGCATAACTTCCGTCATAATAGTTCAGCGAATTTTTGAACCATTCTTCGGGATTTGATTGCGTCATTGCAAACTCATACACCTTTGAAATAAGCTCTCTAAACGTTCTATCCGAACGGCGATGATACATGCTTTCGTACAAAACAAGGAAATCTTCGTTATTTGCGCTATTTAAAAATTGATTAAGCGCGGTATCTATTGCAATCATAAGCATTGCGTCGCTTTCCAAGTCGTCTAAAATCTCAAAACCGGGATCAACGTCTATTGCATAAAAATAGTTACGTACTAGCTTTACGCACCACGAATCGATTGTAGAAATATCGGCAATGGGAATAAGCGATATTTGCTCATCGTATTTTTTAGGATCAGCGCTTTCATTGCGTTTTTCCAACAACTTTTCATACAGCTTTTCCTTCATATCCAAAGCGCTTGCTCTTGTGAAGGTAGATATAAGCATCTTATCTAGCTGTGCGTTATCCTTTTCGATAAGGTCTATTATTCTTGCAATCATTACACTAGTCTTTCCACTACCAGCGGAAGCTGACACTAAAAGATTTTTATCTCGCAACTCAATAGCATCTAGCTGTTTTCCTGACCATTTAATTTTGTTGCTCATCAACGCTTCCTCCTGTTATAAAGTATTTTTTAGCAACAGCATCAGTTACCACTTCTTCTCGTGCTAACATTCCGTCAAGTTTGCAAATACCTTTATAGTCGCAATAATCGCATTGTTTTTTTCTTTCGTTTATCTTTATAGGCAACGGCTTAAACTCATTGTGTTCTATCTTATTTATCGCATTTTGAGCCATACGTATTGCATAATCGCATACTTTTCTTATTTCGTCTTCTGAAAGACCGTTCTTCTTGTTTGGAGTTTTATTTCTTGCATAAAGAGGCATATCAAACACGGTTGCCCCCGCCGAAATTGAGCCTCGTTCCATAGCCAAAATATTCTCGTCGCTTAACTCAAATATTCCGTTAAGCATATTAGAGCTTTCCTTCTCACTCCAAGACGCAGTTGCCGGAAAATAGAAAAAACCACCCGGTTTTTTGCCATTCTCCATAACAACCGACATATACAACGGAAGCTGGAGTTGGGTTGCATAGTAAAGATCGGCATACGAAAACTTATCGCTACCTGTTTTGTAGTCGATTACTCTAGCTCGTAACGTGTCTTTGCAAACGTCAATTCTATCAATATCACCTACAAGCTTTACATCGCCTTTCTTGCCCTTAAAAACAAGAGTTTTTTCAAGCTTGTACTTTTTCTCGTCGTTATATTCTCTTCCGTACGAAGCTTCGCATTTTTCCACTTCATAGTTGCCTTTTTTAAGTTGATTATAAGCAATTATAGTTGCCTTTACCGTTTCGTTTTTAAGTCTTTCCACGATAGGCTGATTAGCCTCGAGCGAAGCTTTGGGGGTTTGTTCTAAAACCTTACCCATAATCTCTAAAACTCTATTTTTTATTTGTTTTTCATCAGCAATCTTATCCTTAAACTCGGGATCAAAAACTTCAGATAGCGTGGCGTGAATGATTTTTCCTACGTCTAGTGGCGTAACTCTTCCGTCTTCGCTTTTTTCTACGCCTAAAACGTAAGAACAAAAATACATAAACGGGCATTTATAATAAGTTTGCAGTCCACTCACAGACGTTTTAGTAAGAGTTGTGTCAACGTTACTCATTCCCTGCTCAAAAGAATACTCATCCTTTTTAGTTTCGCCTATCGCTTTTTTTAATGAAGCGAAAAGTTTTACGTTTTCCACGTCGCATAAAAGCTCTTTAGCATTTGATAAATCCGCCACAAGCGAGGCAAACGTTTCCGCATCTAAACAGGTATTTAGCGATGATACGTAACTAAGTCTTGACTTTACTTTACCACTATACTGTCCTTGTAAAATCTGTAAATCATACGACTTTTTACCGTTTTCCTCACATACGTATGAAGCAAATAAATCACATTCGTTTTGTAAAAGTTGCCACAACTCGTCCTTATAGCGAGCGTTAAGCACGGAAATTCTATCCAATAACTTTAAGCTCTTCATTTCCACGATATCACTATCAGTTAAAAGCGCTACGTCCTCTTCGATTTTAGGCAATAATCCGTCGTTAAAAGAAAGCAGATATATCTTTTTATAACGCTGTCCTCTAAAATCATTAAGAGTACCAATTTTTATTACTTTAGACGTTTTTTGAACCATAGAAAACTCGGTAGATGCTAGCAAATCTCTAAGCGAATCCACCAAAAACTCGCTACTCATTACACCGTTGCCATACACTCTGCCAATAAAATCCAAAGCCTTGACAATAAGTTCTTTTGCTTTTTCAAACTCCAGCGTTTCGACTGCAACCTTATTTTCCTCATCCTCTAAAAGGGGCGCCATATACGCATTTTCGAGCACCGTTTTACAAACGTTTGTAAAGTCTGAAACGGACATATTTGACCTTATAACTCCCACCTGCAAAAACAGTTTAGCTATTCTTTGACGAACTTTTTCCGCTTTTTCTTTATATGCGCTATCCCTATCAAACGAACTTAAAAAACCCTTGTAATCGACAAGATTTTCATATACGTATCGACAAAATGCGTCGCGTTCGCGCTTGCTTGCAAAAATTGCGGGGTTTTTAACTAATGCTATTACGTCGTCGCGATTCATTCCCTTTCTTACGCACTGAATTGCTAAAATCAAATATATAGCAAGAGGATGAACGCCAAGCGATTCCTTTTTGCTCATATAAAACGGAATGTTAAAGTCGGACAATACGCGCTTTATCGTATCGTACTCAAGTCCTTCGCCTGCAACAACGATATCGTCGGGACTTACGCCATTGTACAAATCTCTAGATATGCTTCTTGATACCGCTTTAATTTGGTCCACCATATTTTTCGCCTTGTAAACTGTAAGCGACTTTGCGTTGCTTGTTTGTGGCGCTAGTTTCACGTTAAAAATGGTAACTCCATTACTTTTTGCGTCAATTGCATTAAGGACGTTTAGCGTAGATTCTGTAAGCACGTCAAAATTAAGCACGTAATAGTACTTGTTTTGTTTTTCACTCAAAGCATTGAAGTACTCGGCAAGCTTATTCTTCTTGCCGATAGTATCAACGTATTTATCTTGCGTTCTTTTTATGTATTCTTGATATATAAGCTTAACGTCATGGATCTTGTTCTTTTTCAAGCTATCCGCCTTCATTGTTTCTGGATCAATGCGCTGATCTTTAAGGCGAGAAATAGTTTCGTACATCTTAAGCGCAAAACCGCTTTTTGTATACGAATTCTTAAAACACGTTAAAGATGGGGAAATGTCGTAAGCTATTTTTTTTATCAGCAAAATTGCGCCAGACTTACTTACAACTTCGCTATCGTCGCAGTACGCAGAAAAAAGTCTGTTAAACGACTTTACCTGTATGGAAAAACTGCCTTTACCTCGTCCGTAAATCAGTTTTTCATACTCTAACGTATAAACCTCGGGCACAATAATTACGTGCTCGACGTCAGGGTTTTCTTCAACCGATGCCATTATTCGCATAAGTTCGTCGGTTGCGCTTATGTAATTAGGGAAATTTAATGTCTTCATAGCTTTATTATAACGCAAAACTATCACATTTTCAAGTCTATTTTTGCACAATTATAAAATAAAGCAAATACGATTGCAAAATTTATTCATTTATGTTATACTGTATAAGATATAAACTTTTCGGAGATATTTATGAAAAAATTTTTAACTTTGGCGCTTTGCTTAATAGTTGCGTTGTTTTCGGTGGGCTGTACCTTTTCGACAACGGTAAACCTTAAAATGGATACTACTCAACCTTGGAACGCTTCCACAAACTATGAACAATGCGTATACCACGTTACAAAGTTGGATGCTAAGGGTGTTATTAAGGGCGAGGGAAAGCTAATTCTTACCGCAACTGTTGACCCTACCACTTATTCAGCTTCGCGAACAACGGTAGATACGTATTTTGAGTTTACCGATGCTATTACTCATCAAACCGACACTATCACTTCTTCTTCCACTTTCCTAACGTCTTCTTGCGTTGCTATTAGTAGCGAGAAAACCGTTCAGCTTAGAAGCGCGCCCGAACTAAATTATAGATTTGTAGCCGATTATGACAAGAGAACTGTGGAATACTATATGAAAGACAGCGATAAAATTACCAAGACGCTTTCTATTCCCTCTTCAGAAAAAATAAGTTTTGATAACGAGGCTCTTTACTATATTACAAGAGCGTTCAACCCCGCGGAAGAAAGCGAGGGAAACTTCTTGCTCACCAACCTTTACGATTGCTACCAAAGCGGTAAAGTTTCTTCTTATTCCGTATACTACCGCGCATCCAACGCGTATATAACCGCAGACGATTTTGTGGATAGTTGCAAAGACGAATCTTGGGATCTTCTTTCTAAAAACGCTATGATTGTAGACAACAAATTGGAATGTCACCACGCAAAAATCAATCGTAACCGTTCTAATATGTCGGGAGCGCCTATTGAAATGTGGTTTACTCGTTCCCCCTTTGTTGGCACTAGTAGAAACGGTAGAGTTATGGTAAAAATGAAAGCAACCACTCTCACTATTCCCGACGCAAGCGTTGACTACACCTTAGAATACGATCTTATAAATTATTCGATTAAACAGTAATATATGAAATACGATATAAAAAACAAAACAGTTATAATAACAGGCGCAACCGGTGGAATCGGGAGCGCCCTTGTTAGTTTATTGATAAACAAGTATAATTGCAAGGTATTTGGCATTGGTAGAAACCGCGAAAAAGCTGAAAAATTATCACAATCACTGGGCGAAAAAGCTCACCTGTTTACTCCCGTATTTATGGATATTACATCCTATGACTACACCGCTTTAAGCATTGTTGATAAGGCTGATATGCTAATAAATAACGCAGGATTTTTACCGCCCTTTTCGCCCTCAATAAATGCAAGCAAAGAAGATTTTGAAAAGGTTATGAACTGCAACTTTTTTGCTCAAATTGCCCTTACTCAATATTTATTACCCCTTCTTAAAACAAGCGAACGTGGCGCAGTTGTATTCATTTCTTCCTCAGACGCTCTTTGCCCTATTGCTGGAACAGGTGCGTACGGAGCAAGTAAATCCGCCCTTAAAGCGTATAGCGAAACTTTAGCGCAAGAAAACTGCGGTTTATACGTTGCAACCGTACTTCCTGGCTTTACTAAAACAGAGCTGTTTACCGATATTCCTATGGATAAAGGACTTGTTGCTTCGCTTGCCTCCACCCCTCAAAAAACCGCAAAACTGATAGTAAAGGGTATAAGAAAAAGAAAGGCTCGCATTATTACAGGAGCTGACGCGCATTTAATGAACTTCTTATACAAGCTCATGCCTGTAAAAGGTCCGCGCCTTATACGTAAAATCCTTAAAAAAAGCAAAATTGAGGCTTTTAAGGACATCTAAATGTCGTAAAAACACCAATACGTATTTAAAATTTAAGTAAAAACTGCGCTCTTAAAACAAGAACGCAGTTTTTATATGCAAACATTATAATCTTTCAAGGCACTCTTTCATTCTTCTTATGCACTCATCTTTGCCAAACAATTCAGCCATTTCGGTAGCGCCACCGGGAGTTACCTGAGAGCCTGTAATTGCAATACGGAAGATCCAAAGAACTTGTCCTTTTTTATATCCCTTCTCTTCTGCAAAAGCAACAAGTCCGTCGTGAAGAGTATCAAATCCGTTTTCTACAAGCGTAATAAGGTCAGGAATCATTGTTTTTGCTAAAGCGCAGTCTGTCTTCCATTTTTTGTTTTCAAAAGCGGTAAGATCAAAGCCTTCGAACTTAGTGATAAACTCCGTAAGAGGTCCTACGTCCGTAAAGATTTCAGTTCTGCCCTGCAAAAGCGTTGCAAGAAGCTTGTAGTCGTATCCCTTAAGGTATTCTACTTGATCAAAGAAAGGCGTTGCGTATTCAAGATATGCTTCGGGTGTCATTTCCTTAACGTAAAGGGAGTTGAGCCAACGCATCTTGGTTTCGTCGAAAATGGACGCGGACTTAGAAAGTCCTTCTATGGAGAACATTTCCTCCATTTCCTTTAACGTAAACTTTTCTCTATCGTTTTTGGGCGACCAACCGAGAAGCGCGATATAATTCATAATCGCTTCGGAAAGATATCCCTTTTTAATAAAGTCCTCATAGCTTGCATCGCCATGGCGCTTAGAAAGCTTTCTTGTAGCGTCCTTCATAATGGGCTGAAGGTGAATATACTCGGGAAGCTCCCATCCGTAGCACTGATAAAGGTGGTTATACTTTGGAGTAGAGGAAAGATACTCGGTTCCTCTAATAACGCAGTTAATGCCCATAAGATGGTCGTCGATAACGTTAGCAAAGTTATATGTAGGCATTCCGTCCGACTTAATGAGAATATTATCCTCCAAATCCTTATAATCCACGGTAATATCGCCAAATACCATATCATGATAGGTTGTTTCGCCACTTTCGGGGATATTTTGACGGATAACGTAGGGCTCACCGTTTGCTATACGTCTGTCAATTTCTTCTTGCGAAAGAGAAAGACAATGCTTGTCGTACTTGGTTGCGCCGTTTGCGTGAAGCTCTTCTAATCTCTCTTTAGAGCAAAAGCAGTAGTACGCTCCACCTCTTTTAACAAGTTCTTTAGCGTACTCTAAATACAAAGCCTTTCTTTCGCTCTGAACATAAGGACCGTAATCTCCACCCACGTCGGGACCTTCGTCATAAATAAGTCCAGACTCTTTCAACGTACGGTATATAATTTCTACCGAGCCGTCCACGTAACGTTCTTGGTCGGTATCTTCAATTCTCAAAATAAACTTTCCGCCATTCTTTTTAGCGTAAAGGTACGCATAAAGCGCGGTTCTTAAGCCTCCGATGTGGAGATAACCCGTAGGAGAGGGGGCAAATCTTGTTCTAACTACTTTATCCATAGTTTCCTCCATTGACAAATTGCAAATTTTAGGATATACTGTATATAAGCATTCTGGTTTTCGCATAATAAAACCGATTGCAGTAACTTATTATACTACAATTTAGCCGTATTTGCAAGCATTTTGCACGGCATAAGGCAGGTTTGCTTATGAAAGAGTTTTTATCTAAACTTATATCTATTCCGTCCGTCAAGGACAAGCCTACAACTAACGCTCCGTTTGGCGAAAATATTCGTAAAGCGCTTGACGTGTTTTTGGACGAGGCAAAAAATATCGGGCTTAACACTCATGACGAAAACGGTTATTACGGCTGGGCGGAATACGGCGAGGGCGATAGTATTATTGCTATTGCGTGCCATATAGACGTTGTTCCTGCTACTGGAAATTGGGATTTTCCACCTTATGCGCTTTCCGAAAAAGACGGAGTTTACTACGGCAGAGGCGTTGCTGACGATAAGGGCGCTATTGCGATTGCGCTAAAGCTCCTACAAGAGCTTAAGGATACAAACGCCAAGCTTTCCCATCGCATTAGAGTTATTGTTGGATGCGACGAAGAAAGTGGATCGGAATGTATGGAAAAATATAACGCGGTAGACGAACTTCCCGCCTTTGCTATCGTTCCCGACGCGGACTTTCCTGTGGTAAACAGCGAAAAGGGTATTCTTCATATTACTCTATCAGCAAAAAGCGGAAATCTTGCCAGCGAAATTATTGAAATTTATGGTGGCGAAAGACCTAACATTGTATGTGATAAAGCCTACGCTAAGCTAAAAAAAGACGGTATAATAGGTAAGTTTATCAACCAAAATGGCATTAAAAACGTTATGGATTGTCGCAAAATCTCGGATACGTTATCTAGATTTTCGGTCAAGCCACACGACATAGCCATAGAAGAAAAGGATGATTGCTACGTTGTTACAAGCATGGGCATTGCTAGCCACGCGATGTGCCCTAAAAACGGCGATAACGCTATCTTTAAGCTAGTAAGCTTTTTATACGCTTTTGAAAAAGAAGTCGATTTGGGAGCAATATCCACCATTAGAGAAAAGATTTGTTCTTATGATATTGCAAAAAAATTGTGCATAGATTGTGGCGACGACGAGTCGGGCGATCTTACAATAAATCTTGGAATGATACGATTTGACGGAAAGACTCTTTCGCTTACTTTTGACTCGCGTCTTCCGCTCTGCGCAAAACCAGATAGAGTAAAAGACGCGTTAATTTCGGCGCTGGACAGCGCAAAAACCATTTCGTCAACCTATTCGCCAAACCTTTATATACCTGAGTATTCGCCTCAAATTCAAGCCTTACTTTCAGCCTATGAAGAAGTTGTTGGAGAAAAAGGATACTGCATACAAACAGGCGGTGGAACTTACGCGCGTTCGCTCCCTTCCGCCGTTGCCTTTGGACCTGCGTTTGAGGGCTTTGAAACGGATATCCACAACGCAAACGAAAAGATCCGCGTAAGCGATTTAAGAAGAGCTTATGAGATTTATAAAAACGCCATACTTAAACTTGATAAAATTATAAAATAAATAAAGGAGGAAATTATTATGGATATTACGATTAACAATTTTGAAGCAGAAGTAAAGAATGCTAAAGGCATTGTTTTAGTCGACTTCTGGGCGTCTTGGTGCGGTCCGTGTAGAATGCAATCTGCAATTCTTAACGAACTTGCCACCGCTAGAAGCGATGTTAAAATCGCAAAAATTAACGTAGACAACGAACCAGCTCTTGCACAATCATTCGATGTTATGAGTATTCCTACCCTTGTGTTTTACAAGGACGGTGAACCTGTTAAAAAAGTTGTTGGCGTGCATAATCTCGATGCTTTAGAATCAATTATAAACGCATTGTAACAACAATACACAGCAAAAAAAGCACAACGTGTCTTAGTTTTTAAGACACGTTGTGCTTTTTTATACTTTTATCAACTTAAAGCTCTTTATCTCTCTCAAAATATTATCAGGGAGCATTTCGTTACAATATACTTCATCAAACTCAGAAACATGACAAAGATTGTTCCAGCGTTCCTTTCCTATCTTGCTATCGTCCACAAGTAAAATCTTGCGTTTTGATCTACGCATAATCGCCCTTCTTACGTCGTTTTCTAAAATTGATGAATCTGTTGCAAAACCGTCTTCACTTAGCGCGTTACACGACACGAAGCACACGTCCGCGTTATAAGAATTTACCGCGTCAATTGCAGTTTGACCGACAAGCGAGGAAGATGCCGGCATTGCCATTCCCCCGGTAGAGTAGTGCTTTATGGATGTTTTACTAAGCTCTAAAAGTGTTCTAATTCCGCTTGTAATTACAATAATGTCGCTAAAATTATCCAGGTGCTTTACTGCGTGCATCGCGGTAGAAGATGCGTCTAAAAATACAACTTTTCCGTCCGTTATACAATTCTTTACCGCCTCTAAGGCAAGCTTATCTTTTATTACGCTTGCAACGTTTTCCCTTTGAGAAAATATTGCGTTCTTATCGGCAAAGCCTACGTTTAGTACTGCTTTTCCGTGCGGACGAATTATAAGCCCCTTTTGCTCCATTGACTTAAGTTCGCGTCGTACGGTTGCCTCGCTTACAAACAAACGCTTACGCAAACTTTCTACACTTACCTCGCCCTCTTGTTTTAGAATGTTAAGTATATCGTTTTCTCTAATGCTTCGCATAATTTTCTCCTTTCCCTTTTTATTATATTCTAATATACTTTTGCTTTTTAGTCAATTAATAATGAACGGATTTTAAGCGTTTTATGGTGTTTTACGCTCTATTTCGCTCTATTTTTAAGCGTTTTAATCAAAATAACAGCAAACTATTGACTAAAACGTTCAATGTGTTATAATAAGAAAAACTAACCAAGAGGTATAAAAATGAAAACGACTGCTATTAGAATGTACGGCGCGGAAGATTTGAGAATGGAAGAATTTGAACTTCCTGAAATTAACGACAACGAAATACTTATGGAAGTTATAACCGACTCTTTATGTGCATCTACGTACAAGGCGGTAAAGCAGGGCACTGCTCATAAGCGCGTTCCTCCAACCATTGCCGAAAAACCCATAATAATCGGACACGAGATGTGCGGAAAAATCATAAAAGTAGGCGCTAACCTTACTGATACTTGGAAAGAGGGACAAAAGGTTGTAATTCAACCTGCACTTAAACTCGATACAGGATATGATCCCGGATACTCTTATCCGTACGTTGGTGGAAGTTCTAAGTTTGTAGTTGTTCCCGAAATTGTTCTTCAACGCGGTTGCCTGCTTCCTTTTGAGGGCGACAGCTATTTTGAAGGATCGCTAGTAGAGGCTCTTGGCTGTATTTTGCGTGGATATAAAGGTTTTTATCATACTGACTACACCGACTACACACGTACGGATGGCGCTAAGAAGGGCGGAAGAATTGCAATACTTGGTGGCGCTGGACCTATGGGAATAGGCGCTGTGGAACTTGCTATTGGCTATGCCGGCGTAAAACAAATTGTTGTAACAGACCTAAACCAGGACCGTCTTGACTACGCCGAAAAAATGTGCTCGCCCATAAAAGCTAAGCAAAAAGGTGTTGATCTTGTATACCTTAATACATCCTCTCTGCCTGACGCTGACCAAACTCTTATTACCTTATCAGAGGGCGGATTTGACGACGTGTTCGTAATGGTTCCAGTTCCCGCGCTCTTTACCCAAGCGGAGAAAATTTGTCGCGAGGACGGTTGTATTAACTTCTTTGCGGGCCCTGCCGTTCATAACCTTCAAGGATCGCTCAACCTTTATAGAGTGCATTATGACGGCATTCACGTTGTAGGAACTGCGGGCAGTATTCCTGCCGACACGGTAGAAACCATTTCGCTTATCGAAAACAAGAACATTAATGCAGGAGCGCTTGTGTCTCATATTTTGGGTCTTGACGCGGTTATTGACGCGGTTATGGATATGGGCAAGCCCAGTGGCGCAAAAAAGGTTTGCTACACCCATATTTCCCTTCCTCTTACCGCTATTGAGGATTTTGAAAAGCTTGGCAAAACCGATCCGATGTTTGCTCGACTTTCTGAAATCGTAAAAGCAAACGGAGGCCTTTGGTGCAAAGAAGCCGAAGAATATTTGCTTGAAAACGCTAAAAAAATCTAAAAAACTCGTATAATAGAAAAACCGAACGAATAAAATCGTTCGGTTTTTTGTTTTTAATATGTTATAAACAACTAAACTGCTACTTTTTCTTGATTTTCCTTTTCTTCTTGGAGTTCTTGAGCATGTTTTTTCAGTTCCTTTTTTTGAATAATAAAGTAGAATACCATTTGCGCAAGTCCCGTAAGAAGCCAAGTTGTTGGATAAACTACGTAAATCATAGTTGTCGTATGCATAAAACTGGGAAAATTTGAAAAGATGAAAAGCACGTATAAAACTCTGAAGATGCAAGTAAAGAAGATATTGCTTATCATTGGGAATATCGAATATCCCATACCTTTAAGTCCGCAAGAAAAACCGTACATTAGCACGACGAACACGTACAGCCCACCTGTTACATACAAAGCCTTCATTGTCCAATCAATAACAACAGAATCCGTGTTGTAGAGCATACACAAATATCTTCCGAAGAAGATTGTAATAAGTGAATACGTAAGCGTTACTACTAGTTCTAAAAACAAACACGCGCCAACCACTCGTTTTACTCTATTATACTTTTTAGCACCCACGTTTTGACCTACTATCGTAACTGAACAACGTTCTATCGATGACACAATGGCGTCGATAAAGCCGTTTAAGCTGTTAGATATCGTATGACCAGTCATTGCAAGGCTACCAAAAGAGTTAATAGTTCCCACTATTAACATATTAGACAAAGAGAAAAGCGAACTGCTTATACCCATTGGCACACCAATACGCAACACTGTAATGGTTTCCTTTTTATAAAATCTCATTCCTCTGATTCTGAATTTGAGCCCACGATGACCTCTTATCATATCGATAACAACCCAAATTGCAGATACGTATTGCGAAATTACGGTACCTAAAGCGACTCCTACTACGTTCCAGCCAAAGAAAACTACGGTAACTATATTTATAATAAGATTTAGTACACCTGCAATGCAAAGATACAATAACGGTTTTTTAGTTTCGCCCACTGCTCTAAAAAGCGATGAGCCAAAGTTATAAATCATAAGAGCAGGAATTGAGGTAAAGTATATCATAAGATACGTTACCGAGTAGTCGATTATATTGGACGGAGTATTGAGCAGTTGCATTACCGGGCGAGAAACACACAAGCCAAGTGCCATTACAAACACTCCCGACACAATAGATATGAGCATAGACGAGTGAACTACTCTATCCATTCTTTTCTCGTCCTTAGCTCCAAACGCGTTAGCCATCGCAACGTTTGCGCCTATTGATACACCAATAAAAAGGTTTGTCAGTAAATGAATAAACGTGCCGGTTGCACCAACTGCAGCCTGATAATCGCCACCTTTTGCGCCACCAAACTGACCGACAATCGCAACGTCTACTGCATTAAAAAGAATTTGCAATAAATTTGCAATAATCATTGGTATTGCAAAAACTACAAGTTTGCCAAGAATTTTACCTTGGGTAAAATCAGCCCTCACTTTTGCCACTTTCATCTACTCCTTTATGTTTTCAACTAGATTATAGCACTTTATAGATAAATAATCAATTAATTAAAGAGGTTAAAAAATTTTAATACAAAATTTTTCCTACGTTTTATTTTACGCATTTCATTAAGTTTTTTCAAGACAAAAAACGATTATAATATTGCACTTTTCGCTCTTTTGGTTTTTAAACTTAAAAGTGGATAAAACGTTAAAATTTACCGCTTTGCTCAATACGTATGCGCGATTTTTGATATGCACACATGCGCATATAAGAAAAGAACGGTCTGAAAAATTCAAACCGTTCTTAAATTTCTTTAATGTACTACTTTAAGTTATACTAACTCGATAATAGCCATTTCTGCTGCGTCGCCAACTCTTGCGCCAAGCTTAAGAATTCTGGTATAACCACCATTGGTTCCAAGTTCTTGAGCACGGTTGTCATATTTGGGAGCAAGCTCGTTGAAAATCTTTTCGATAAGCGGATGCTTAATACCCTTGGTACGCTCTTTGAATGCAATAGCGGATTCCTTGGGCTGACGAAGCTCAGCCTTCTCGTAAACGAAAGCCATGATCTTACGACGAGCAGCAAGTTTCTTAACGCCGTCGTTAACCATTTCAATCTTGATTTCCTTTTCTTTACCCTTAGCGGCAGCAACCTTTCTGGTTTCCACCTTGGTATAAGTATCTTTATAAGTTCTAATAGCCAAAGCTACGATCTTTTCTGCTTCTCTTGCTACTTCTTTTGCTCTTGCAAGTGTCGTTTCGATCTTGCCGTTCCACAAAAGTTCGGTAACCTGTCCACGGATAAGAGCCAATCTCTGGTCTGTAGGCTTACTGAGTTTTCTCTGATTTGGCATAATGTCCTCCTAATCTTCTTGATTCCTCAAAGAGAGGCCGTAAGACTGTAACTTCTGGATAACCTCGTCAAGAGATTTTCTTCCAAGGTTACGAACCTTAAGCATATCTTCTTCGGATTTTTTTGTTAAATCTTCTACGGTATGGATACCTGCACGCTTCAAACAGTTGAAAGAACGTACGGAAAGTTCCATATCATCAATACTTCTGCCCAAAATATCGGGAAGTCCGTTAGTTTTGGGTCCGGTAAGAATGTCTTTACCGGTAAATTTGTCGCTTACTTCGAAAATTTGAATGTGCTCGATAAGCGCTTTTGCCGCAAGGGAAATAACTTCCTTTGCAGACATAGATCCGTCAGTCTTTACAGAAAGAACAAGCTTATCATAGTCGATGCTCTGACCTACACGAGTAGGTTCTACCGTGTAAGAAGCATCTCTTACGGGAGTAAAGATAGAGTCGATGGGGATATAGCCAAGGGGCTTTCCGTCAATCTTGTTGTCTTTTGCAACAACGTAACCTCTTCCTGTTCCAATTGTAAGCTCCATTCTAAGCTGAGCACCCTCATCAAGTGTACAAATGTACAAATCGGGGTTAAGAACTGTAATTTCGGGATCTTTTTCGATATCAGCGGCAGTAACAATTCCAGGAGTTGTTTTTTCGATACGTAATGTCTTTTTGATCGTGGGATCAGAATAGTTTGCTTTAAGGTTAAGACCCTTAAGGTTGAGTATGATCTCAGTTACGTCTTCCTTTACGCCGTCGATAGTGCTGAACTCGTGATTGATACCGTCAATCATGATTCCTACTACAGCAGTACCGGGAAGCGCAGATAAAAGAACACGACGTAAAGCGTTGCCGAGTGTAATTCCGTAGCCTCTCTCTAAAGGTTCAACCACAAAATCTGCATATCTTTCGTCGGCGCCGTCTTTAATTGTGATGTTTGGTCTTGCGATTTCCATCATATTTTTTAATCTCCTTATTGATTACTTACGCAATATTACTTAGAATAATGTTCGATGATAAGCTGTTCATTGATCGTAAGATCGATGTCTTCACGTTCGGGCTTAGCAAGAATCTTGCCGGTAAAGTTTTCTGTATCGAACTCTACCCATTTAGGCATAATGATTTTTGCACCCTTAAGTTCTTTGAAGAAAGCGTTATCCTTCTTGCTCTCCTTAACTGCAATAATATCGCCTACCTTAACCTGGTAGCTGGGGATGTCTACTACATGACCGTTTACGGTAAGCAAACCGTGGTTAACGATCTGACGGGATTGAGCACGCGAAGCGCCGATTCCCATACGGTATGCAACGTTGTCAAGACGCATTTCGATAAGGCGAAGCATGTTTTCACCTGCAATACCCTTCATTGCACTTGCTTTTACATAATAGGTATGGAACTGCTTTTCGAGCAATCCGTAAGCTCTCTTTGCCTTCTGCTTTTCACGAAGGTGAACGTTGTATTCACTTGCCTTCTTTCTGATTGTTCCGTGCTGTCCGGGAGCAGTAGCGCGAACTTCTAAAGGACACTTCTTGGAAGTGCACTTCTCGCCCTTCAAGAACAACTTAGCGCCTTCACGTCTGCAAAGTTTACAATCTGCATTGATATATTTAGCCATATTATTCTCTCTCCTTATACTCTTCTACGCTTGGGAGGTCTGCATCCGTTGTGAGGAATGGGAGATACGTCGGTAATTGCAGAAACTGCAATGCCTACGGTTTCCAAAGCTCTGATGGTGGACTCTCTTCCTGCGCCGGGTCCCTTTACAAATACTTCTACGCTTCTTACGCCGTGATCTTTAGCCACGAGCGCTGCCTTCTCGCATGCCTGCTGAGCTGCAAATGGAGTGCTCTTTCTGGAACCTCTGTAACCAAGAGCCCCTGCGCTACACTGGCAAATTGCGTTACCCTGTTCGTCGGTAAATGTGATAAGAGTGTTGTTGAAAGATGCGTGGATATGCACCTGTCCTTTGTCGATACTCTTTGTAATCTTCTTTTTTGTAACTTTCTTAACTGCCATATTCTACACCTTATTTATCCTTTTTAGAACGAGATACAGTACGCTTCGGACCCTTTCTGGTTCTTGCGTTGGTCTTTGTTTTCTGACCACGAACGGGAAGTCCTTTACGATGTCTCACACCACGGTAACAACCGATTTCCATAAGACGCTTGATATTGAGTGCAATTTCACGATGAAGGTCGCCTTCTACGAGAAGATTGTTTTTGTCGATATAACCCTTAATCAAAGCGATTTGTTCTTCTGTAAGATCTTTAACACGAATGTCGGGATCTACGTTAGTTTCTTTCAAGATGCGATTTGCCATGGGACGACCGATGCCGTATACGTAAGTAAGGCCGATCTCTACCCTCTTGTCATTAGGCAAATCAATACCTGCTATTCTTGCCACTTTAATTTTCTCCTTAAATTATTTTATTGATAGATATATAGGTTCGCTTTAGCTATGAAGGTTTGGAATGATACCTATCTTAGCTAAAACTGTTATTTTCAGCTTTTTACGCACATACAGTCCGCGCGCTTTTGCGCCGGACTAATGCTACGTTTCGTATTTATTTATTAACCCTGTCTTTGCTTGTGATTAGCGTACTTTGCGCAGATAACCATTACTTTGCCGTGACGCTTAATAACTTTGCACTTATCACACATGGGTTTTACGGATGCTCTAACTTTCATGATTAAACTCCTTTAATTTTTGTTTCTGTAAATGATTCGGCCCTTAGAAATGTCATAGGGGGACATCTCGATCTTTACCGTATCACCGACAAGTATCTTGATGTAATGCATTCTTATCTTACCGGATATCGTACACGTTACGATAAAACCGTTTGCTAACTTTACCTTAAAAGTAGCGTTTCTTAAACATTCGACTACTACTCCGTCAGCTTCGATATTATCCTCTTTTGGCATAAAACCTCCATTAAATTTTGCAATACTTTCTGATGTCCGTATCCTTTGCAACAAAATCTTGCGTGGATGCGAGCACTTCAAGATGCTTTTCATTTTTTTTCTTGGGGTTTTGTACAGTTCGGTTGCGTCCGTCTGCAAGATACGCTAAGCCGTTTTCTATACGAATAACCGCATAGATATGACCTTGATCACGTCCTTTCAAACTTTTTACTACGTCGCCTTTTTGCATAAAACTCCTGATTTTTAAGGTATGTTGCGAAATTTCCGCAAATTACCACAAATACAATTATATCATATATTGTCAAGGTTTGTAAACTGTTTTGACCCCATAATTTAAAAAATTATAAGGTAATTATTTCAGGTTCGCCGTTTGTAACAATAATAGTGTTCTCATAATGCGCGCTGGGCTTTCTATCCGACGTTCTACACAACCATCCGTCGATATCCACCTTGTAAGTTCCTTCGTTTACCATGGGTTCTACTGCAAGACAGTAGCCACTCTTTAACATAACGCCAGTATTTGCCATACCGTAGTTAGGGATAGAAGGATCTTCATGCAAGGATCTGCCTATTCCGTGTCCGCACATTGCGCGCACTACCGAATAGCCGTGAGCTTCGACGTAGGCTTGGATAGCGTGACTTAAATCACCCAACCTTCTACCTGCTTTCGCGTGCTTAATGCCTTCGAAAAAGCTTTGCTTCGTAACGTCGATAAGGCGTTGCTTTTCGGCGGAAATTTTTCCAACCGCAAAGGTGCGCGCAGCGTCGCCGTTAAAGCCTTCTACGATAGCTCCTGTATCAATGCTTACTATCTCGCCCTCTTTAAGCTCGCGCTTGGAGGGAAAGCCATGCACTACTACTTCATCTACCGAAATACACGCAGAGCCCGGAAAACCGTAAAGTCCTTTAAAGCCCGGTTTTGCGCCTGCTTTTTTAATAAACTCTTCAATTCTCGCGTCTAGCTCGAGTGTTGTTACACCCGGTTTTACGAACTCTTCGATGTACTTTAGAACGTCGCCGGTAATCTTACCAGCCTTACGCATTTTTTCGAGATCTCTACTGTTTTTTACGGGAATCATTATTGAATAGCCTTTTTAATATCAGCGTATACAGCGTCGATAGACTGCATGCCATCAACGGTTACGATATTGCCTTTTGCGGTATAGTAATCGATAAGGGGTGCGGTCTGAGCAGTATAAACGTTAAGACGGGACTGAACTGTTTCGAGTTTGTCGTCATCTCTTTGAATGAGCTTTCCGCCACACTTACAAACGTCGTCTTTCTTGGTAGAAATATGATAGCTTTCGCCACACTCGGGGCAAACTCTTCTTCCTGTAAGACGAGCAGCAAGAGCGTTAAGATCTACGTCAATATTGATAACGGTAAGATTCTTTGCAATCTTGTCTAAAGCTTCAGCCTGAGCAACCGTTCTGGGGAAACCGTCAAGAAGATATCCGTTTTTGCAATCGTCTTCTGCAATTCTTAAAGCTACGATTTCAACAACTACTTCGTCGGGTACAAGCTGTCCTTTGTCGATATAGGACTTTGCCTTAAGACCTACGGGAGTTCCTTCCTTGATGTTCTTACGGAAAATATCTCCTGTGGAGATGTGAGGGATAGAAAAATCCTGAGCAATTTTTACTGCCTGAGTTCCTTTTCCTGCGCCGGGAGCGCCTAATAAAATCAAATTCATAATATTCTCCTATCTGTTAAAAAATCAACCTACGGGTCTGCCCATTTTTGAGCAAACCCGATTGGTTGAAAACTGTGTTTTTTATTTCAAAAATCCTTTGTAATGCTTCATCATCATCAAACTCTGAAGTTGTTTGTCAAATTCGAGAGCAACTGATACGATAATCAACATACCAGTAGAAGTCATTGCGTTCACAAGCGTTGCGTTTCCGATAGAGAATATCGAGAATAAAACGGACGGAACAAGCGCAATAAGAGTGAGGTATACAGCGCCAAAGAACGTAACTCTCTTTGTTACCTTCTTAAGGTAATCAAGAGTGGGTGCGCCAGGTCTGATACCAGGAATAAATCCACCGTATTGCTGAATATTTCTCGAAACTTCCTCGGGATTGAACTGCATTTGCGCATAGAAATACGAGAATGCAAGAATGAGGAGAGCTACGATAATCGCATATAACCAAGCATGTGATCCGTTAGGAGTCATCCAATCATTCCACCAGAAGTAGAAAGGAGTTCCGTTCCAGAACAACTGTCCTAACATCTGAGGGAAGGTGATTATTGCGGTTGAGAAAATAATGGGCATTACACCGCTTGCGTTAACCTTAAGCGGAATAAAGGTACTTTGTCCACCATACTGTTTTCTGCCTTTGATTTGCTTTGCGTATTGTACGGGAATCTTTCTTTCTGCCAAGTCTACGAATACGATAAATCCGAAGATAAGAACAGCCATAAGAAGGAATCCAAGAAGTTCCCAAATAGCAGTTTCGTTACCGCTAAAAATTTGACCGATAACAGCAATAATAGACAAACCGGTTGTAGAAAGAATACCTACGTAGATAAGAAGCGAAATTCCGTTTCCTACTCCGTTTTCGGTTATTCTATCACCAAGCCACATTGTGAACATGGATCCTGCAACGAGTATAGATGCAACCATTGTTCCAAGAACAGCGGGCTCAGCAAGGAAAGTTCCGCTAAACATTGCGGTATCAAGACCTCCGGTAGTTGCCCAGTTAATGGTAATACCAACAGCTTGAACAATTGCGAGGATGAAGGTTACAACACGTGTTACGGTGTTGATCTTCTTTTTGCCCTCGTCGCCTTGCTTAGACCACTCTTCGAGTTTTTTGATTGCAACAGTAAGCAATTGAACTATAATTGAAGCGTTAATGTAAGGTGAAATACCAATTGCCAAGAATGCGCCGTTTGCAAGCGCGCTACCCGTTACAGCCGAGAGCAATCCAAGTAACGTATCAGTACCACTGGTTTTCTTCATTACCTCGACGTTAAGTCCAGGAATGGGAAGCCAACATCCGATACGGAAAAGGATGAGCAGTCCGATAGTAATAAGAATTTTCTTTCTTACTTCGGGATTCTTGAAGGCATTGATTAGTGTTTGAAACATTATAACACCTCTACTTTGCCACCGATTTTTTCAATTTTTTCAATAGCCGACTTAGAGAATTTTGCAGCCTTAATAGTAAGAGCTTTGGTGATTTCGCCATCGCCGAGCACCTTAAGACCGTAGGGTTCGATTTTGCTGAGGATACCAGCTGCAAGAAGAAGTTCTGCAGTGATAACGGTATTCTCTTCGAATACGTCAAGAGCGCTGAGATTTACAACGGAATATACCTTCTTCCAGTTGTTGTCAAAACCACGCTTAGGCAATCTTCTTGCAAGAGGCATCTGTCCGCCTTCGAAACCGATACGAACTCCGCCACCGCTTCTTGCCCATTGACCTTTGTGACCTTTACCGGAAGTCTTACCAAGACCAGATCCGGTACCTCTTCCAAGTCTTTTTACAGACTTTTTGGAGCCAAATTGTGGACTCAATTCATGAATTTTCATATTACGCCTCCACTTCTTCGACGGTAACCAAGTGCTTTACGACGAAAATCATACCGCGGATTGCAGCGTTGTCGTCTTTAAGGGTAGTCGAACGAATTTTTTTAAGTCCGAGTGCTTCTACGGTCTTCTTCTGCTTAGCAAGACAACCGTTAGTACTCTTAACCAATGTAATCTTTAACTTTTTCATATTGCACCACCTGATTATCCTAAGATTTCCTCAACAGTCTTACCACGTAAAGCGGCAACCTGTTCGGGAGTACGGAGAGAAGTAAGTCCGTCAAATACAGCCTTAACTGCATTGATGGGATTTCTGGATCCGTAACATTTCGTAGTGATATCCTTGATACCAGCAAGCTCAACAACAGAACGAACAGTCGTTCCTGCGATGATACCGGTACCTTCGGGAGCAGGCATCATAAGTACGGTAGACTTACCAAACTTACCCTCAACCTTGTGAGTAATGGTGTTGTCTGCCTGCGCAATCTTAATCATGTTGCGCTTAGCCTTAAGTTCTGCCTTTTTGATAGCCTCGGGGACTTCTGCTGCTTTACCGGTTCCCATTCCGATACGGCCTTTGCCGTCGCCAACTACGATAAGAGCGGCGAATCTCATGTTTCTACCACCTTTAGTAGTCTTGGTAATACGGTTAACTTCTATAAGTTTGCTCTGCAAACCGTCGTCGGGCTTAAGTTCTTCACGTTCTCTTTTTGCCATGATAAAGTAACCTCCTATTAGAATTTAAGTCCGGCTTCTCTTGCAGCATCTGCAAGTGCCTTAACTCTTCCCATGTAAAGATATCCGCCTCTGTCGAATACAACAGCTTCGATACCCTTGGAAATAGCGAGCTTTGCAATTTCCGTGCCTACAAACTGAGCAGCCTCGGTCTTTGTCATTTCGTCTACGTTAACACCCTTGCTCTTGGTCGAGAAAGCGCACAAAGTAACGCCCTTAACGTCGTCGATAACCTGAGCATAAATGTTATTGGTGGAACGATATACGTTAAGACGGGGAGTCTCTGTCGTTCCCTTAAGGTGTGCGCGTAAACGTAAATGTCTTTTCTGTCTGATTTCGTTTTTATTCTTCTTTGTAACCATAACTTACTCTCCTTATTTACCCGCGGTTTTTCCTTCTTTTCTAACAACAACTTCGTCAGAATAGTGGATGCCGTAACCGTGATAGGGTTCAACCGGACGCTTAGCCTTGATCTGTGCTGCAACCTGTCCAACCTGCTCCTTGCTTACGCCGGATACTACTACGGTAAGTAAGTCGGGGCAAGTAATCGTAATTCCTTCGGGAATTTCGATCTCAACGGGGTGAGATAAGCCCAAGTTAAGGGTAAGTTTCTTGCCGGAAACCGCTGCTTTGTAACCTACTCCCGCGATAACCAAAGTCTTGGTGAAGGGGGTTACAACTCCGGTAACCATGTTTGCAATAAGCATTCTGTAAAGGCCGTGCAAAGAACGGGATTCTTTGTTATCGTCTGCGCGAAGCACCGTGATTTCGTTGTTCTCCATCTTGATGGTGATCTTGTCGGACTTGATAGCAGTAGAAAGCTGTCCCTTAGGTCCTTTTACGTATACAACTCTGTCTTTTTCTTCTACGGTAACACCAGCAGGTACCGCAATCTTCATTTTACCGATTCTTGACATAATACCCTCCTAATTACCATACGTAAGCGAGAACTTCGCCACCGATCTTGAGTTTACGTGCATCTTTATCCGTCATAACGCCCTTAGAGGTAGAGATGATTGCGATTCCGAGTCCGCCGAGTACGGAAGGAAGCTCTTCATAACCGCAGTACACTCTAAGACCAGGCTTGGAGATTCTCTTAAGGTTGGAAATAACCTTCTGATTCTTTGCGCCATACTTAAGGGTGATGAGGATTTCTTTGTGTCCGTTGTTTTCTACAATTTCTGCGCTCTTAACGAATCCTTCGTTTACAAGGATGTCCGAAATTGCCTTCTTCATGTTAGAAGCAGGAACAGTTACGGTTTCGTGTTTAGCAGTAAGAGCGTTTCTGATTCTTGTGAGCAAATCTGCAATAGGATCTGTAATTAACATATTAACCTCCTCTTACCAACTAGCCTTCTTTACGCCGGGGATTTCTCCCTTGTACGCAAGTTCTCTAAAGCAGATACGGCAAATTCCGTACTTGCGGAGAACGGCATGAGGACGACCACAAATAGAGCAACGGGTATACTCTCTGGTGGAGAACTTTTGAGCCCTCTGTTGTTTATTTATCATTGATTTCTTAGCCATTTTTGTATTTCTCCTTTAATCCTGTTAGTTCTTGAAAGGCATTCCAAGCTTAACAAGAAGTGCTCTCGCTTCGTCGTCAGACTTAGCGGTAGTTACGATGCTTACGTCAAATCCTCTAACTTTCTCTACGAGTTCGTAAGAAACTTCGGGGAAAATGATGTGTTCTTTAATTCCAACGGAATAGTTTCCTCTGCCATCAAAAGACTTAGCGGAAATACCTCTAAAGTCTCTAACACGGGGAAGTGCGATGGAAATAAGTTTATCGAGGAATTCGTACATTCTTACGCCACGGAGCGTTACCATTGCGCCGATGGTCTGTCCTTCTCTAAGTTTGAAGTTTGCAACAGACTTCTTTGCTACGGTAAGAATTGCTTTCTGTCCGCAAAGCGCCTCAAGTTCTTTAACAGCTCCGCTAATGCTCTTGGAATTATCCTTGATATCGCCGAATCTCATATTGAGAACGATCTTATCAACAGCAGGAACTTCGTTAACGTTCTTGTATCCTTTCTCTTTCATAAGGGCAGGAACAATTTCCTCTTTATATTGCTTCAATAAACGGTTTCTGTTTTCAGCCATTTTGTCCTCCATTAAGCATTGGAAGTTTCGTCAGTAGTCTTTGCGGACTTCTTTCTAACGGTCTTCTTTGCTTCGGTCTTAACTTCTTCAGTTGCGGGAGCTTCTTCGGTCTTAACGGTCTTCTTTCTAACCGTCTTCTTCTTGGGAGCTTCTTCGGTAGCTTCTACTACTTCTGCATTTTCTGCAACCTCTGTATTCTCTTCTGCTTTCTTAGCGGACTTCTTTCTAACGGTCTTCTTCTTAGCAACTTTTGCTTCTTCTGCCTTGAACTCGAGAACCGCGCCACACTTCTTGCAGATTCTTACTTTTACTTCCTTGCCGTCAACAGTTTCGGTCTTAACGGTAAATCTTACGCCCTTATTGCAAATGGGGCACAAAAGCATTACGTTACTTGCATTGATAGAACCGTTCTCTTTAACGATTCCACCCTGTTGCTGAGCCGAACGGGGTTTAACGTGCTTGGTGATTTCGTTCACGCCTTCTACAACTACTGTAAACTTAGCGGGATTGGAGGAAAGAACTTTACCGCTCTTACCCTTATCTTTACCGGCAATTACGATAACGTTATCGCCTTTTTTGATATTTAAAGCCATTTTATCTTAACCTCCTATTAGATTACTTCGGGAGCCAAAGATATAATTTTCATATAATCTTTGTCACGAAGTTCTCTTGCGATTGGTCCAAAGATACGAGTACCTCTGGGCTGTTTTTGTGTATCGATGATAACTGCTGCATTGTCGTCGAATCTGATGTGAGATCCGTCAGCTCTGTTGATTCCCTGATGGGTACGAACGATAACCGCTCTTACAACGTCGCCCTTCTTTACAACACCGCCGGGGGTTGCAGTCTTTACGGAAGCGATGATTACGTCACCAATGTTTCCGGACTTTCTGAAAGAACCGCCCAATACGCGAATACACATCAATTCTTTTGCGCCACTGTTGTCTGCGGCTGTTAAATATGTCTGTGGTTGTATCATGATGGATCTCCTTATTACTTAGCCTTTTCTACGATTTCAACAAGTCTCCAGCACTTATCCTTGGAAAGGTGTCTGGTTTCTGCAATTCTTACGGTATCGCCGATTCCGCACTCGTTGTTTTCGTCGTGAGCCTTAACCTTTTTGGTCTTGTTGATTGTCTTTTTATAAAGAGGATGCTTAGCCTTATCCTTGATTGCTACAACGATGGTTTTGTCCATCTTGTCGGAAATTACAAGGCCTACTCTTTCTTTTCTTTCATTTCTCTGTTCCATAGTGTCCACTCCTTACGCTTTGAGTTCTCTGTCACGCAAAATTGTCTTGATGCGTGCGATATCCTTCTTGCAGGTATTGATCTGCATAGGATTAGAAAGCTGACCGATAGTATGGTTGAAACGAAGATTGAACAACTCCTGCTTAAGATCACCAAGTTTAACGGTGAGTTCCGCAGTAGACATTTCTTTCAATTCCTTGATTTTCATTATGCGTCAACCTCCTCTTTCTTTACGAACTTGCACTTAACGGGAAGCTTGTAGGATGCAAGACGAAGAGCTTCTCTTGCTACTTCTTCGTTAACTCCTGCCATTTCGAACATTACTTTGCCGGGCTTAACAACTGCAACCCAAAATTCGGGAGAACCTTTTCCGGAACCCATTCTGGTTTCTGCAGGCTTCTTTGTTACGGGCTTGTGGGGGAAGATGTTTACCCAAACCTGTCCACCACGCTTAATATAACGTGTCATTGCAATACGGGCAGCTTCGATTTGGTTGGACTTAATCCAAGCGGGCTCTAAAGATACGAGAGCGTACTCGCCGTATCCGATCTTGCTATCCCAATCGCTACCTTTCATTCTGCCGCGTTGTACACGACGTCTTTTTACTCTCTTAGGCATTAACATATTAGTTCTGGCCTCCTTCTGTCTTTACCTGGGGAAGTACTTCACCCTTGTAGATCCATACCTTAATACCGATACAACCGAAGGTTGTGTGAGCTGTTGCTACACCGTAGTCGATGTCTGCTCTTACGGTCTGAAGAGGAATAGATCCCTCGTGGTAAGACTCGCTTCTTGCGATTTCCGCACCGTCAAGTCTTCCGCTGGACATTACTTTAACACCCTTTGCTCCCGAACGCATTACTCTGGACATTGCCTGTTTCATAGTACGACGGAAAGAGCTTCTCTTTTCAAGAGCCTGAGCAATAGATTCTGCAACAAGTACAGCATCCATATCGGGCTTTTTAACTTCCATAATATTGATATGAACGTGCTTGGTTTCTACAACCGATGCAAGTTCCTTCTTAAGCTGTTCAACGCCTGCGCCCTTAGTTCCGATAATCATACCGGGTTTGGAGGTGAAGATGTTGATTACAACTTTAGCCTGACTTCTTTCGATAGTTACCTTGGAAATTCCGTAAGAGAAGTACTTCTTCTTAATGAAGGTTCTGATCTTGTTATCTTCCAAAATAAACTTAGAGAAGTCTTTTTTGTTTGCATACCATTGAGCATCCCATCCGCTGATGATGCCAACTCTCATTCCATGAGGATTAACTTTCTGTCCCATTGTTATTTAACCTCCTTAGTATCAAGGATTACGGTAATGTGGCTCGTACGCTTGTTGATTCTGTACGCTCTACCCTTGGAAACGGGGTTAACACGCTTGAGGATAGGACCGCCGTCTGCAAAAATTTCTGCAACGTAAAGGTCTTCACGAGCAAGGTTCTGATTGTGCTCAGCATTTGCGGTTGCAGATGCGATTACCTTGTAAACGATTGTGCTTGCTGCTTTAGGTGTAGCCTTAAGCATAGCGAGAGCTTCGTTTACCATCTTACCTCTAACGGTATCGATTACTACTCTTACCTTAGTCGGGGATATACGGATATATTTTGCGCAAGCGGTAGGTCTGGTATCTTTTTCAGCCAAACGCTTTGCTGTCTTTTCTTTACTTCTTGTAGCCATAATTATCTCCTATTATCTTGCGGAACTCGACTTCTCGCCACCGTGGCCCTTAAAGGTACGGGTGGGAGCGAATTCGCCCAACTTGTGTCCAACCATTTCTTCCGTGCAGTATACGGGAACGTGCTTTCTTCCGTCGTAAACGGCGATTGTGCATCCGATAAACTCAGGGTAGATTGTCGAAGATCTAGACCAAGTCTTAATAACCTTCTTATCAGTGCTATCTAACTGTGCTTTTACTCTGTTAAATAATCTTTCTTCTACGTAAAAGTCTTTTTTACTACTTCTGCTCATGGTTCACCTCTAATTGATGCGCTTAACGATAAACTTATCGCTAGCCTTCTTATGCTTTCTTGTCTTAAATCCGAGAGCGGGCTTACCCCAAGGAGTAACCGGGCTGGGCATACCAACGGGGGACTTACCTTCACCACCACCGTGGGGGTGATCGCAGGGGTTCATAACTACACCACGAACGGTGGGCTTGATACCCATGTGACGCTTTCTTCCTGCTTTACCTAAGGAAACAAGCTCGTGATCGAGGTTACCTACCTGACCAATCGTTGCTTTACATGTTTCCAAAACCTTTCTCATTTCGCCAGAGGGAAGCTTTAAGGTAACGTATCCGTTTTCTTTTGCCATAATCTGTGCGAAAGCGCCTGCGGTCTTAACCATCTGCGCGCCACGCTTAGGCTGAAGTTCTACGTTGTGTACCAAAGTACCCAAGGGAATGTTTGCAAGGGGAAGACAGTTACCTGCCTTGATATCCGCGTCTGCGCTGGATACTACCGTGTCGCCAACGGAAAGTCCCAAGGGAGCGAGGATATATCTCTTTTCGCCGTCTACGTAGTTCAAAAGAGCGATGTAAGCTGTTCTATTGGGATCATACTCAATAGTAGCAACCTTTGCGGGAACGTTTTCCTTATCTCTCTTGAAATCGATGATACGGTACTTAATTCTGTTACCACCACCGATGTGACGTACTGTAATTCTACCTGTATTGTTTCTACCGCCGGTTCTCTTCTTTTCAGCAAGAAGGGACTTTTCGGGTTTTGTAGCGGTTATCTCTTCGAAACTGCTAACAGACTTTTGTCTGGTACCCGGCGTCATGGGCTTAAATCTTTTAACTGCCATATCAAAACTCCTTAATTAAGACTCTCGAAGAAAGCGATGGGCTTGCTGTCAGCAGTAAGCTTTACATATGCTTTCTTGTACTTTGCGGTAAAACCTTCAGTTCTACCCTGTCTCTTGTATTTTCCGTCTACGTTAACAACGTTAACTTTTTCTACCTTTACTCCGTCGAATGCTTTTTCAACGGCTGCCTTAACCTGCTTCTTGTCTGCGTTTACATCAACGATGAAAACGTACTTCTTGTCAGGGATTCCCGCATAACTCTTTTCGGAAATCAAAGGCTTCTTAATAATATCGTAAGCGTTCATTATGCTTTATAAACCTCCTCGATTCTTTCGATTGCAGCCGAGGTTGCAACCATCTTATCGTTTGCAACGATGTCATATACGTTGATGAGGTCGCTGTTGATTACCTTAACGTTAGGAATATTCTTAGCTGCGATAACTACGTCAGCATCTACGTCGGTAACTACGAGCAATACTCTTGTTTCTACCTTAAGGTTCTTAAGAGCGGTAGCTACTTCCTTAGTCTTAGGAGCAGTAAGCTCAAACTTATCCACAACGATCATGTCTTCGTCTGCTACTTTTGCGGAAAGCGCGCTAACGAGTGCGGTGATCTTTGCCATCTTGTTAACCTTCTGAGAGAAATCTCTGGGCTTGGGCGCGAACACCATTCCGCCACCTGTCCACTGGGGAGCTCTGATAGATCCCTGACGAGCGCGACCTGTTCCTTTCTGTCTCCAGGGCTTAATTCCACCACCGCGAACTTCTGTTCTGGTAAGCGCGGACTTTGTTCCCTGTCTTGCATTATTCAACTGAGCTACTACAACCTGATGAATGAGTGCTTCGTTGTACTCAACTCCGAATACGGTTTCGTCAAGTTCCTTAGTTGCTACTTCTGCACCCAGTTGGTTATAAACTTTAATACTTGGCATTGTCCTTTATCCTCCTACGCTTTTTTAACGGTAACGAGTCCGCCCTTAGGTCCGGGAACTGCGCCACGGATCAAAATAACGTTCTTTTCGGTATCTACCTTAACTACGGTAAGATTCTTAATGGTTACGTTCTCATGACCATACTGTCCAGGCATGTGAAGTCCCTTGATTACCTTACTGGGGGTAGAGTTAGAACCGGTAGAACCAAGGCTTCTGTGTACAGGTCCGGTACCGTGAGTCATCTTAAGACGACCTTGGTTCCATCTCTTGATTACGCCTGTAAATCCGTGTCCTTTCGTTACTCCGCTTACGTCTACTACGTCGCCTGCAACGAACATATCGCATGTAATGGTTGCACCTACTTCGTAAGCCGTTTCATACTTGAATTCTTTTACATATCTCTTGGGCTGAACGCCAGCTTTTGTGAACATTCCCATTTCAGGTTTGTTTACCTTGCGCTCGGGGATATCTTCGAATGCAACTACGGTTGCTACGTATCCGTCTCTTTCTTCCGTCTTGTTTCTAACAACGGTCATAGGACCAGCTTCGATAACTGTTACGGGAATCATAAGTCCGGTTTCGTCGAAAATTTGTGTCATGCCCAGTTTCTTTCCTAAAATTGCTTTTTTCATAATCTGTTACCTCCGCATGACTTATAACTTAATCTGAATGTCTACGCCTGCGGGTAAATCCAATTTCATGAGTGAATCAACTGTCTTTGCCGAAGGGCTGTAGATGTCGATAAGTCTTTTGTGGGTACGAATTTCGAACTGCTCTCTAGCGTCCTTATACTTGTGTACCGCACGTAAGATTGTTACGACTTCCTTCTCTGTGGGAAGCGGAATAGGACCACTTACCTTTGTGCCTGTTTTCTTTGCCGTCTCAACGATTCTTGCAGCCGACTGATCGATAAGATCGTGGTCGTATGCTTTGAGCTTGATACGGATCTTCTGACTTGCCATTTTTTTATCCTCCATAAATAGCATTTAGTGACAACTTGTTCGTGTGTGTCATTTTTGCGAATTTTTTTAGAGCCTCTTTACAGGCTCCCGAACTACAGCCACTATCGTGTAGATGTTTTACACTAGTCCGTCCGAGTTCTCCGAAGCACTAGCAATTTTACCTCGGTAATCTCTGACATCAACCTTATTTCGCACAACACGCCATAATAACCATTATAGCATAGGTATTATATCAAAAGACAAGCTGTAAGTCAACTATTTTCACTCAATTTTAGTGTTTTTTTTGAAAAAATTGGGAAAAACAACCATTTTTAAGCCTAAAAATATTTTTTTAAGCTCTTGACAAGTTAAAAAAAATTAAAAAACAACTTAAATTTTATCTATTTTGCACCTGCCCCTACCTTTCTTTTAATTAAACTCTGCTATAATTGCTTTTTACAACTTTTTCGGGTGTGTCATTTTTCTGCAAAGAGAAACCTCGAATTTACATACTTTATATAGTTTTTTAGCGAATTATAACCACAATATACTGTGGTTACTTATAAAATTAGTCATAAATACAGTGCTAAATCAATATAATATAGTATGAAAACAATACTAAAAAGTGATTTTGAGTGCGTTTATTTAATAAATGGACGCATAACAGAAGGCGGAAGGGTTAATTTGGAAGAAAACGCGGTATACTATATAACGGTATTCCCCCTAAACGCAACTTATTTATCATATACGGTAAAAACTGTGGGCGATAAAATATGTTCTAATAAGGACTTATGCGTTAAGGTTACAGCAAAAGAGGAAACTTATATACTGTTTTGCAAACGTTACCCCTACGTTTACTCCACTACTCCTTTTTCTTATGAGGGTGGATGCGTATGCGAATTTTTTACACTTATAAAACAAAACCGCATAGACAAGGCAAGAAGCTTACTGAGCGGTAATTTAAGTAAGAGCGTAAGCGACGATATGCTGAAAGGCTTTTTTGAAAAATACGAATACGTGCTGGACACGGACGAAGAGGATAAATGGATACTTGCCACAAAAGAGGGCGAGGGCGAATATTTCACGTTTGTTCTGAAACACGGACTTATAGACGACATAAGCAACTAAAAAAACACGGGGCTTCTATGATAAGAAACTCCGTGCCTTTTATTTTAGGTTTTCGTTATTTATCTATTCTAAACATCTTTGTTTGACCAAACGTCATATCAAAAGTGATTTCGGCAACGTTCTTGCCGTAATACTTATTCTCATACACTTCGTAAATATCAGACTTTTGCTTAAAACGAATTGTCTTTACTCCACTCTCAGACGCGTGAATTGTCAAGTAATTGTCGTTTGCATACACTACGTCGTTACTATCGGAATATATATGACAGCCTGCAAATTTAGCAAGCGACCTTATCGTGTTGCAATCTATATTTTTAGAGCCATAGAACACCGATGTAAAATCGCCGTTCTTACCTACCGTTATAGCAGGCTTTCCGCTAAGAACAAAAGTTGCGATATTTTCCACGTTTTCGTCGTTTGCATAGAAAAGTGGATATAGATAAGAAGCCCATCTTGCTCTATCGTTATCGCCAAACGCCATAACACGCTTTCTGTCAAACGCACCGTAAATCTTTCGGGCATCCAATTCCTTGGTTATCGGATGGTTTCTATCCGTTGCCCTGAACTTTGCATCAAACCTGTCGTTTATCATTTCGATATTAAATCCAGTAAGCTCTTTCATGTATTCAGCATTAAACAACGGCGTTTTATCGGGATTAACAATACCAGGCGCATACATCCACACGGCAACAGCCTTTTCGCGATTGAGCTTGTCAAGAATAACTTTTCTCTCCTCACTTGTCAATGAGAATGTATTAAAGAAGATATACATTTTGTACTTAGGCATATTTTCACGAGCAAAGTCATCGTGATAATAATAGTCCACAGGCGCGCCCACGCGAGGAATCTCGTAATTTCGAGTAAGCTCAACAAGTTCTCTACTACTTTGAGAGGATATCATAAACAAACTCTCTTCGTCATAAATACACGCAATCTCGTTTCCCTTTACACGGTTGCGCTCAAAGCTTTCTTTGGCTATTTGCTGTTGCTTGCTTATAAGCGCATACAACGCCTCGTCCTTATACCGCCTTCCGCCCAATATCTGATCGAACCACCAACCTTGAATATCTTCACAGAGTATACGTCCAAAGTCACGCTTCATTATATTGATACTGTCTTCTAAATCGTAGACGCCGTATTTATCCGCAAAATATCTGTTTTCGTGATGAGTTCTGGTATCCTGCTCTACAATAAAAATCTTCTCTCTCAAAGCAAAGCTATCCTGATGCTCTCGTCCACCCTCGCAAAGACCTACGTGGCGATTTTCGTACACGTCGGGACACGAAAGAAATTCCACAAGTCCGCTATCCAGAATTTTAACAACTCCACCAGCGTTTCCCATTCCTAAAAACGGAGTGCAAGCGTTATATCCATAAAACGCGCCAACCAATTTTTCGGGAGTAAGAGTTTTTATTACGTCAGCAAAATATAATACGCTATCTGCCGAACCATCGTCTAGTGCTGTATAAAAATCCCATACCGCTCTATTCTCATCTACGTTTGCAAACGCGCCGATATTACTGCCGTTTCCGTATGGCGGGGGAACGTCTGCGTTAGAGTACATAGTATAGCGCGGAATAAAACATTCTTTATCACACTGCAATGCAAAATAATGCTTGTCAATATCGGGAATTTTAGGGTTTTCAAGTGTAGAAACACCGTCCTTCCAAGCATTTTGCAAAGCCTCGTCGCTACCGTACTTTTGAGTAAGGTATTTAGTAAAATGACGCTTAAACGCTTCGCTATGATCAGCAACCGCTCCGCCACGCTCGGTAGGAAGCATATAGTACCACTCGCTAGTTCCGCCCGCGCACAAAAAGCAACCGATTATTCTATCAGCGTACGGCAAGGTCATAAGAATTTTCCAAGTTTCAGCAAGTGCATCTCCCGCTCTTTCTCTCCACTTTTGAGAGCAAAGCGAATAGTGCATAGGAATATCCGTTTCGTAAGACTCGGAGAAAAGATGTACACCAGGCTTACTTCCGTCGCTATACGTTACACACTCTTCAGGGTGGGCTAATATCCACTCGTTTGTCGGGTGCATGCCGATACGTGGAACAATATATGCGTCGGGAACAGCTTTTAGTAAAGCTTCCGCTTCTTCTTTAAAAAGCTGTATTGCGTTGGGTTTTAGCCACAACGTATCGCAAATAAGATAATAGATTTTAATTCCGCTCTCGCCCAATCTTTTCATATATTCTTCGTCCATTACAAGATTTTCTCTATTATTGGTACGAAGAGTCGCCATCATGGGCGCGTACGGTTTTCCGTCTATAAATATTGCAGGTCTTCCATTATGATTTTTAACTTCGGGCATAATATTCTCCTTGCGTTTTCCTTGACTTTATTATAAGGCAACACTTCTTTTATGTCAATACTCAAATAAATGGAAAACGCTAGCATTTTTCAATCTACGATAGAAAAACTTCCTGATCGTCGGTAAGGTTAGTATGTATAACCTCTGCCTTTTCCGCAATATTTCCGTGATTGGTTTCGCCAATCGTAAGCTCGATAACCGATGGATTCCAGATTTCTTTAATATTACAGTTACTGAAAGAATCGTAATCTATATAGGTAAGACTCTGAGAAAGCTTTACGTGCGTTAGGGACTTGCAATAACTAAACGCCGCGCTTGCAATCTTCTCTACCTTTTGATTAAGCACAAGCTCTTTTATTGCGGTGTTAGAAAAAGCTCTCTCCCAAATGGTAACAATATTCTCGCCAAAAGTAACAGACTCTAACGCCAAGCAATTTTCAAAAGCATATCCAACAACTTCCGTTAAACCGTTTCCTAAAACAACTGACTTAAGCGTTTTATTTCCGTCTGTATAACCTGCGGAAAATACAGCTCTACCCATTGATGTAACCGAATCGGGAATTACAACCGACTCTAAACTTGTTCCTGTAAACGCATATTCACCTATATTTACAAGAGAAGACGTTGGGAAGGTTACGCTTGAAAGCGACTGACAGAATGAAAACGCATATTCGTTAATAGAAGTAACACAGTTAGGTATAACAACCGAAATAAATTCGCCGTTTCTCATCGAATATCCGCCTACTTCGTACGTTTTTCCTCCATCTAAAGTGGGTAACGTAATATCCGCGCTATCACCTCTGTACTTAACCAAGGTATATTTATCGTCAACTACGGCAAACTTATAATCTCCCACGGTTTGAATAATGCTGGGCTCTTGAGAAGAAGTATGCATTTTCATAACGCAATAGTTTATCCTGCTTGTCGAAAGGTCGTCCAAAGTAAGCTTTGACAAATTATAAACCTCAACAAATCCACCTCTCGCCAAGAATGCGTCGCGTCCTACGCTGATAACGGTAGAAGGAAGAGTAAATGTAAGGATATTTGTACATCCGTAAAAAGCAGACTGTCCAATCGTCGTCATACCCTCGGGAAGAACAACTTCTTGAATATTAGCGCAGGCTCTAAACGATTCGTCTTTAAGCGTTGTGGAATTAGTTACGACTACTTTTTTCAAAGACGCGGGAACATAAGTTTCATTCTTACTGTAATCAGGTCTTTCGTTATAAGAGCCTTTATAAAAAAGCTGATATAACGGCGTTGCGTTCCAATTACTGCTCACCTGCCCGCCAACGAACGGAATAGTAAGTTCTTCAAGCTTATTGCAACCAACAAAAGCACCGCTCATATAAGTTACGTTTTTACCAACAACCGCCTTAGTAAGCGCAAGATTTTCAAACGCTTCTGACATTATATCCGTAACAGAATCGGGGATTATAATCTCGGTAAGTCCAGTCCCCTTAAACGACTTCATTCCAATATACGTTACGGTGTTTGGAATTTCAAACGACGTTAACTTCTTACAGTCAAGGAACGTATATGAGGAAATGCTTAAAGCCCCGGTAGACCAATTTACGTCAGAAAGCTCATAATTGTAAGCAAACGCATAATTACCTATGCTTGTTACGGTATTGGGAATAGACATCTCTGTCAAACCCGAAGACTTAAACGCATTTGCGTTTATCGAAGAAACCGAGGCAGGGATGGTAACGCTTGTTACGTGCGCGGAGTTTTTCATTACGCTATTCGTTGCATCGCCAATAGCGGTTATGGCATATCCGTCGTATTCAGACGGAATTTCTACCTTTGTAATCTCGCTTTTCGCTTTAATTCCAATAAGCGTTGCAGTGCTTTCGTCAATAGGCGAAATTGTGAAAACTACGTCAAGCTCTATCCATTTTGCATATAAATTATACGCCTTTAATACATCGGTATCAATAGTGGTAATTATGTTCTTAAAATAATTTTCCGTATACCAGCCGTCAAACACGTAACCTGCTTTTGTGGGCGCGTAAAGAACAATTTCTCCTTCGTCTAAATGTGTAAAATACTTAGGATTTCTATCGTCATTTTTTCCACCGTTAAGGTAATATTGAATCATATATTTTCTAGGCTCCCACTTTGCATAAAGGGTAATATCAGACGCTCTTTCGCTCAGAATAATAACACGATTATTGCACTCAGAGTCTTCATACCAACCCATAAACGCATAGTTTTCTCTTGTAGGATTATTAAATTGTACGTAGTCAAATACGGTAAATTCGGTAGGATTTTCGCTGTTATTCTCACCACCGTCCAATTCGTAATTTATAGTATAAACAACAGGCGTCCACTTTGCATATACGGTTATCTCTTTTCTTCCCTGCGGATCAATCTTTTCGATAGGCGCAGTGCACTCCACGTCCGTATACCAACCAGCAAAATTCAAACCCTCGCAAACGGGATTTTTTAGAGTAATTTCCTCGTCAAGATGCGTATATTCGGTAGGGTTTTCGCTATTGTTTACAGACATATTTTGAGAATTTAATTCATAACTAATCGTATATTTGATTGGTTCCCAAACAGCTTCAAGCTCCACGTTTTCTACAATTGGCGCGTTTACGTTAAAGCTTACGCCGTCTTTTTGCCAGCCCTTAAAGATATAATCTTCTTTTTCGGGCGTGGGCAAAGTAAGATATTCGCCGTTGTATACCTTATACTCACTCTCACATCCTACTCCACCGTTTGTATTTACCGTAACGACATACTGACGTTTTACGGTAAGCGTTGTAGACATAGAAGTTTTAGTCAATTCGATATTGGGATTTGTGCTCGTAAAATTAGCGATAACAGTATATACTCCCTCTTCCACTATTGGGGAAGGATTACTAGTATACGTTACGTTTACATAGTAGGGAAGATCTCCTTCAATCGTTGGAATTGCGATTGTTTCGCCCGTCCAAAGCGCATCTTTTGCATTAAACACAATATCCTCAAAGTTATATGTTGCCTTACCTATAACAAGAACCACCGAAAGCGACAGCGTTTGATATCCGTCCATAGAAATATTAACGGTAATAGGATATTCTCCAACTGCTAAATCGAAAAGCCCTTCAAATTGCACGGTTGCGTCTTGCGGAAGATTTTGAATATAACCTTTTATATTTTCCTCCAACGAGCTATCACCATACTCGACATATATGCTTTCTGTCGAAAAAGACACGTCTTCTATAACGGGAAGTTCCGTTTCTTGCGAATCACACGCCACCGAAAAAACAGCGACAATACTTATAAGCATAACAAAGAAAAAATACAAAAATAAACTCTTTTTTCCGATTTTTTTCATAATTTTGCTCCTTTATTATTTGCAACACTTTATAATTCTACGGTTATAAATACCAATTATATTCTAACATCTTTTTATATCATTGTCAATTTGTTATGAAAGATGTTTATAGAATAGAAAAAATCACCGCATCCTTATAGACACGGTGATTTTTTTGAGAATTTAAGTGTTTACTGAAATTACTTAAGTTCAACGGTAGCGCCAGCAGCCTTAAGCTTTTCTTCAGCAGCAGTAGCATCTTCCTTAGAAACGTTCTCCTTAACAGTTGCAGGAACGCCATCAACAAGAGCCTTAGCATCGGAAAGTCCAAGACCAGTGATTTCTCTAACTGCCTTGATAACAGCAATCTTGTTGCCACCAACTTCTTTAAGAACTACGGTGAACTCAGTCTTTTCTTCTGCAGCGGGAGCAGCTTCTCCACCTGCAGCAGGAGCAGCAACTGCCATAGCAGCAGCGGAAACTCCGAATTCGGTTTCAAGAGCCTTAACAAGGTCGTTAAGCTCAAGAACGGTCATACCTTTGATTTCTTCGATCATTTTATTCAAATCAGCCATTTTTGTAATCTCCTTAATTAATAATTAAATAATGTAAATTTTGTTTGCGTGTAAGCTTCGCCAAGCCATTATGCTTCCTGCTTCTTTGCGATTTCGGAAAGCGCAACTGCAAGACCTCTGATGGGAGTCTGCAACATACCGAGAAGTTGTGCGATAAGTACGGGTTTTGCGGGAATAGATGCAACGCCGTTAATTTCGTTAACGGAAAGAATCTTTCCTTCAACCATACCGCCCTTAACTTCGAGCTTATTGTTCTTCTTTGCGTTAGTCACAAGAACTTTTGCGGGAGCAACTGCATCGTCGTAAGAGATAGCAACTGCAGTAGGTCCAGTAAGAACCTGGTCAAGACCGGTAAAGCCTGCCTTTTCCATAGCACGAAGAGTAAGTCTGTTCTTAACAACCGAATACTCTACGTTATTCTCACGGAGCTCTTTTCTGAGCTGTGTATCTTCTGCAACGGTAAGTCCGCGGTAGTCAACGATAACGAAAGACTTTGCTTTAGCAAGTTTTTCTGCGTAGTCGCTGACAATCTGCTCTTTGACTTTCATGATTTCAGTAGACATTGATATCCTCCTTTTTAAATTCTCATATAAAAAAGTTCGCTTGCTCCATAGTGGATAAACGAACTTCTCCTTTGAGAAAACCTGTTATGGTCTTCGATAATTCTTAGGTTTGTTGTTCACCTCGGCAAGTTTCCATTAGGGACTGTTACGCTTGTTGAGCACTTGCTGTCTATGGCAATTAAACTTAATTATTAAATTAGTTGTTTTTAATTAGATTTTGTAATTAACTTTGATTCCAGGACCCATAGTAGATGCAAGAGTTACGCTCTTTACGTAAACACCCTTTGCAGCTGCGGGCTTAGCTTTTACAATAGCTTCCATCAAAGTGTTAAAGTTTTCGATAAGCTTATCAGTACCAAAGGACTTCTTTCCGATGGGGCAGTGTACGATAGCGGTCTTGTCAACTCTATATTCTACCTTACCTGCTTTAGTTTCGTTGATAGCCTTTACTACGTCCATAGTAACAGTACCAGACTTGGGAGAAGGCATCAAACCCTTAGGTCCAAGGATTCTAGCAACTCTTCCGAGCTGTCCCATCATATCGGGGGTAGTGATAACTACGTCGAAATCCAAAAATCCCTGCTGGATCTTTGCGATCATATCTTCTGCACCAACAAGATCAGCGCCTGCTGCGGTTGCAGCATCTGCCTTGTCACCCTTTGCAATAACAAGAACTTTAACAGTTTTACCTGTTCCGTTAGGAAGAACAACCGTTCCTCTAACCTGCTGGTCAGCCTGCTTGGGATCTACTCCAAGACGAACGTGAAGTTCTACGGTTTCGTCAAACTTTGCTTTTGCGGTTGCAAGTACGTTGTCGATAGCTTCCTTTGCTTCGTATGCTACCTTAGTGTCTACGGCCTTAAGGCTTTCTCTGTAAATCTTTCCGTGTTTCATCTAAAAGCCCTCCATTAACCTTCAACTACAACGCCCATAGAACGAGCGGTACCTGCTACCATGCTCATTGCTGCCTCAAGTGATGCTGCGTTAAGGTCGGGCATCTTGAGCTCTGCAATTTCTTTTACCTGAGCTGTGGTAATCTTTGCAACTTTCGCGCTGTTGGGCTTAGCCGAACCGCTTTCGATTTTGCAAGCCTTCTTAATAAGAACTGCCGCGGGGGGAGTCTTAAGAACGAAAGTAAACGATCTGTCTGCGAAAATAGAGATAACTACGGGGATGATAAGTCCTTCCTGACCTCTAGTCTTTTCATTGAATTCCTTAGTGAATCCAGGAATGTTGATACCGTGAGGACCAAGCGATGAACCAACGGGGGGGCCGGGGGTTGCTTTACCTGCCGGTAACTGAAGCTTTACAACTGCTTGTAACTTCTTAGGCATAATAATGTTTCTCCTTGTAAAAATTTTTATTTATACAATCGTGGTATTAGCGGACTTTTCGTCCTCCCAGAATGTACTAGATTGATTATTCCGCAGAAATGCTTTCGAGCTTTTCTACCGAAGAAAGCTCTAGTTCTACGGGGGTGAGATGTCCGAACATACTTACGGTTATTTTACACTTTCCGCTTGCAAGATCGATACTGTCTACCGTTCCTACAAAGCCTTCAAACGAACCGTCAACAATCTTAACGGACTCGCCAACCTCAAAGTTAACTTCGGTTACTTCTCTCTTTTCGAGGTGCAACTTCTTTACTTCCTCGTCAGTTAAAGGAAGAGGTCTTCCCTGAGGACCAACGAATCCTGTTACGCCTCTCGTGTTTGTTACCATATGCCACATACTGTTGTCGTAAATCATCTTAACGAACACGTACGTGGGCATAAGTCTACGCTGAACAATTTTCTTTTTACCGTTCTTTTCTTCAACCACGTCTTCCATAAGGATTACGGTTTCAAGAAGACGGTCTTCCATGTCGTTCTTCTTAAATACGAGCAATAGGTTTTCTTTAACCATATTTTCATAGCCCGAGTAAGTGTGAAGAACGTACCATTTTGCACTCTGATTCTCTTCCATATTAAATCCTTATTCCCGCAATTAAAGCTGTCCGGTAAACCAGTTGAATACTAGACCTAAAAGGCTGTCTATTCCAATAAGCAAAACGAGGAAAGCCACCGTAACGCCTAATACAACAAAAAGTTGTTTTACGACAGTATTCATTTTTGGCCACGTAACTTTTTTAAGCTCGATAAAGATAGACTTGAACCATCTACCTAAACGGCTGAAAAATCCGGGTTTCTTTTTTGCCTTTTGTTCGGTTGCTTGTTTAGCCATTTCCTTCTCCTTAAAGAATTACTTGGTTTCCTTGTGCATAGTATGCTTCTTGCAGAACTTGCAATACTTCTTCATTTCAAGTCTGTCAGGATCATTCTTCTTATTTTTCATATTGTCATAGTTTCTCTGATGACATTCTGTGCAAGCAAGAGTAATTTTATTTCTCATTTTACTGTGCCTCCTGTTGATTGATTACTTAAAAATACACCCCTTACAAAGTGGCGCTGAACTAGAATACCACTTTAAAGGACGATTGTCAAGCAAATTTAAGCAATTTTATATTTAAAATCGAGCTTAATTTTGCTTTTAATAAAAATATCCAGCTGATTAATATTAGCGTTTTTTAGTTTTACTTATCCTGTCGGATATTATGATCGCCGACGACGAGAGGAAAAAGTCGGCAGGCAAACACGCTATGGCGAAAATCGCAGACGCTACCCATACTCCTGTTTTTTCCTGCATAACGTATAGCGCTGACTCTGCACCTGTTACTAGCATAGCCAAACTCATTAGCGCAAACGAGGAAAAGAAAAAATATGCATACGCAATAGGTCCTCTTATAAATGCCGTTTTATCCGTATATTTTAGCTTTCTTAAAACGTGAGCCAGTACCGTATATGGAATAAAAAGTACAACTAGCGTAAAAAACGTAATAGACAAACCACCGGTAAAAACAAAAGATAATAGTCCCGTCACAAACACAAAGGACATTCCTCCGCCCCAACCCGTCATCTTAAACGCCATAATTCCTACTAGCGACACCAACGCTAGCGGTACGGTTTTTGCTGGAATTACGTAATGAGTCAGCGTAGTTATCGCAACGGCAAGCGCGCAAAATACAGCTACGTACGCAATAGACTTGCTTTTCATAACTTAGCAACGACAACAAAGGTCGCAACACATGGACATAAGACAGTAAGTAGAACAACAATTAAGAAGGCTATTCCCCGCATTCATATTCTGTTGCTCATACTGATAACGTTGGTCTTCAGAATGTAAATTTTCGGGATTTGCATTCTTATTTCCTATAATCTGATTGAGCTTATCAAGCGTACGCTTATACTTTTCGTTTGTAGGATCGGCATTTACAGCCATTTCAAGATGCTTTTTACACTCTGAAATCCACTCACGATTGTAATAAATTCGCGATTGCAAATAATGCCACTCTGCATTTCTATCCGAAATATTGTCCAAAACACGTTGAGCCTCGTCAATCTTTTTCTCCTTAATAAGAGAATCGGCGTAAGCAAGCGCGTCTTTTTCGTCACTTTCGGTTTTCACTTCCTCGCTTCTAAGCTCTTCAGCTTCTACCTTTATTTGCTCGCTTTCAGACTCAGGGGATTCGGTTGCTGTGAATTTTGTAGAAGTTTCTTTAGATTTAAGATCTTCGCAAATATCAATCCAAGCGTTCTCAAGGTCATTAAGGTTTCTTGCCGCCTTCATGCCTTCAGCGCCCGGCTGAAATCTACCCTCCGAATATACCGCTTTAAGCTCTTTGTATTTGCTTTCAAGTTCTTCTTTGCTTGCACTTCTGTCAAGCCCTAAAATCGAATATGGATCTTTCATTTTAATCTCCAATTCCCACGTGGGAAATATTTTTTATAATGTCGCGTGCACACGTATATATTAATAATTAATTATTAGTTATACATATTTTCATTAATTATATTGGCGTTGCAAACACAAATTGTTAGATTTTTTGAGGTTTGCGTCCTGCAAACACGTCGTCAGCTCTACGCTTTAATCCGTAGTGCATTATGTTTTTCAAGAGCAAATAGCTTTGGTTGTAACTTCTATCATTAAAAGCGCAAATAGCTTTATTAATAGTGCCGTACACAGAAAATTCCATTTCCTTGCCGTACTTTTGCATAAAATCCACTTTATTTTTATATTCTCCGTACGAGGCAATAAATGGATTATAGTTTCCGCTCTTCGCATCGTCCTCTATATCGTCGACAGCGTCGATAAGGTAAATATACTTACCAACGTTGTACGCCAGCGAATACACGTTTTCGTCGCAAGATGGAATAACTAGCTCAAATATCTCTTTTAACATTCTACCAAAGCAATCACTTACTTTGTCGATAACTTTCTCGTTAGCCCGTTCCATTTCTCTTAGCTTTTGGTAATAACTATCTATTATCGTATCAGCTTCAGGGAATATTAATTTCGCCTTTTTGACCTGTTTACTGAATAACGTATTCAAGATTTTGCGACTTTTTTTACCGTCTATAATATCGTCTTGAAGCTTGTAATAAACAAGCAACACAGCGATTGCAGACACTTTACGCATAAGCGGATTGTCTTTTACTATAAGCTTTTTCTGGAACGGATTTGCAATGCAACTCTCATTTGTTAATTGTACAGGATAATTAAGACAATCGTGTGATAAAATGCTTAAAAATGTAATATCATACGTTGTGCAAACTCTGGTAAGATTGCCGTATTCCTGTTTTACTGTTTTACACACACCGCAATAAAAAGCTCTATAAAGCGCATTTTCTTGGGGCGTGAGTTTTTCCTTGTCTACAACGACGTAACCAAACATTATCTTACAAGACCAACCTTGCGGTAAACCTTGGAAAGGGTTTTGTTTGCAAGGTACGAAGCTTTTTGAGCGCCCTGTTTCATAATCTCGTCAAGGTACGACTTGTCGGCAATAAGTTTGTTGTACTCTGCTCTTATTGGCTTAAAGAACTCCACAACGCATTCGCCTACGCCGTTTTTAAGAGTTGCGTAGTCTGCTGATGCAAAACGAGCTTCCGCCTCTTCAATAGAACAGCCTGCAAATACCGAATAAATCGTAAGAAGATTGCTGATTCCCGGCTTGTTTTTAACGTCATATCTTACAACAGTTTCGCTGTCCGTTACCGCACGCTTGAACTTACGCATCATGGTATCCGGATCATCCAAAAGGAAGATCGTACCGTTTTCGTTATCGTCCGTCTTACCCATTTTTGCGGTGGGATCGGCAAGCGAATAAATCTTAGAGCCCTTTTTGCCAGTTATTCCCTCGGGAACAACGAAAGTGGGGCTGTACTTATTATTAAATCTTTCCGCAATCGTACGGGCAAGTTCGAGATGCTGAAGCTGATCTTTTCCAACAGGCACATAGTCTGCTTTATATAAAAGAATATCTGCTGCCATAAGAGTGGGATACGCGAAAAGTCCTACGTTTACGTTTTGAGGAGCTTTTGCGCTCTTGTCCTTAAACTGAGTCATACGCTTTGCTTCACCAAACTGCGTAAAGCAGTTGAGAATCCAGGCAAGCTCTGCATGCGCAGGCACGTGTGATTGAAGGAAAAGCGTGCATTTCTGAGGATCAAGTCCTATTGCAAGGAAAAACGCCATAAAATCATAACTGCGTTTACGAAGCATTGCAGGATTGCAATCTACCGTAAGCGAGTGTAAATCGGCAACGGCATACAAACAATCGTAGTCGTTGGTCATATCTATCATATTTTTAAGCGCGCCGATATAATTACCGATGGTAAGATCGCCCGTGGGTTTAAGCGCACTAAATACTATCTTTTTCTCGTCCATTTAATTTCTCCTGAAGTTATTTTTTTACGTAAGCAAGCACAACGGAAGGAACTTCTTCCTTATTTACCGAATCCGTATGCAATTTTTTGAGCGAAGGAAGCTCTTTGAGTGAATCGGGAAGAGGAAGAGCTGTTACGTTTTCCAACTTTTCAAGCGCCTTCATTTCGTCCTTTTCGGGCTTTTCGCCAATCGCAATAAGAACGTCATTTACAAACTTGTAAGGACTTGCGGTGGATAAAACAACCGTCTTATGCTCGTCATCCGTTTCTGCAACAAACTTTTCGTAAACGTAAAGACCAACCGATGTATGCGTATCCGCGATATATCCGTACTCGTCGAAATATCTACCCAAAGTATCCTCAACTTCGTCCTCTCCTGCACATCCTGCATAGAAGTCTTCTCTGAGTTTTTTAAGCTCTGCTTCCGTAATGGAATACGTCTTTTCTGTCTTAAGTTGAGCCATACGTGTTGCGGTAACCTTATCATTTCTACCCGAAAGCTCGAACACAAGACGCTCCAAATTTGAGCTGATAAGAATATCCATAGAAGGGCTTGTTGTCTTGTAAAACTCTCTATTTATATCGTACTCGCCCTTTGTAATAAAGTCGGTAAGCACGTTGTTCTTATTGGACGCGCAAATGAGCTTGTTTACGGGAAGTCCCATCTGCTTTGCATAATAGCCCGCCAAAATATTTCCGAAGTTTCCGGAAGGAACACAGAAGTTTACGCCCTCACCAAGCTCTATTTCTCCGCTTGCAAGCAAGTCTGCGTATGCTGAGAAATAATAGGTGATCTGCGGTACAAGTCTACCCCAGTTAATAGAGTTTGCAGACGAGAGTTTTACTCCGTTTTCAAGCAACTTTTCTGCCATTTCCTTGTCTGTAAAAATCTTTTTAACCGCAGTCTGGGCATCATCAAAATTACCCTTTATAGCGCAAACCTTAACGTTGTTTCCACGCTGAGTCATCATCTGAAGTTTTTGAAGATCGCTTACGCCCTCTTCGGGATAAAGTACGATAATATCAGTACCCTCAACGTCCTTAAAGCCCTCAAGCGCTGCTTTACCCGTATCTCCGCTGGTTGCAACCAAAATAAGGGTACGCTCTTTAGCGCCTATAAGTTTTTTTGACGATGTCATAAGATAAGGAAGAAGAGTAAGTGCGATATCCTTGAACGCATGTGTAGGGCCGTGCCACAACTCCATAACGAAAAGATTTTCATCAAGTTTCACAACGGGAGCAGGCTCTCCGTCAAACTTAGAGTACGCTTTGTTTGCACTGTCAAGCAAAGATTCATAACCGATTTCGGGTACGAATTTGTCGATAATAAACGCCGCGCGCTCGGCATATTCCATTTCGGTAAAAGCTTCGATATCTTCGTTTGTAACCTTAGGAAAAGACTGGGGAACGAAAAGTCCTCCGTCATTGCTAAGACCTTTAACGATAGCTTCGCTTCCTTTAACGTTTACGCTGATATCTCTGGTGCTGATAAATTTCATACTAACCTCTTATATTTTTCTAGATATATTTTTTCATATAGTCAGGAACTTTCTCTACCGATACGGTAAAGGTAAAATCCACTTTATGGTCGGACGACAGCAGATCTATATCCTTATAAATATTTTCCATATCTTCCACTTTCATACAGGTAAATCTTGCCAAACCATCCACAAATATGTCGGTTATGTCATAATTTCCCGCAAGTAGCCCCTTAAAGAACGGAACACAACACTTTTCGCACGCAATCCCATAATCTTGCACGCACACGAATCTTACCTTGTTTGAAACTGACGGCGAGTGGTCTTTTCTGTCTGTTATAAACAAAACAACACCCTTACTTTTTTCTGCTCGGTCATTAGCCTTCTCGATAATTTTAGCAGTCTTTCCGCTTCCCTTAAGTCCGTAGATAATGTTAATCATACTATCATCCCCCTATTATTAAATTTTTATTTTTTCCGCTTTTGCGGATATATTACTTTTGGCTATGTCACAAAATATGGTTGATTAGCCATAAGGCGATTTGACGAGAAAATCACAAGAAAGACAAGTATATTTACGAAGGCGCGTACCTGCAGGGTACGTAACTGAGTAAATTACGCAGTATTTCGTAGTGGGCTTTCCGTCCAAAATCAACCGTAGATTGGGACAGCGCCTTACTTTTTATTATAAGTTCCGATTTCTTCCCAAAGCTTGTTCTGCAAAACCTTGTGGAAAGAAGAATCGAACATTCTTACCATATCGTCAAGCTCTCCGTCGCCAAATACGGTATTTCTTCCGCCTGCATATTCCTTATCTACCTGTTCTTTTATTGACAAGCACACAGGGTTGCTCTTATTGAGAGAGTACTCGGTGGGAACTCCATAGTAAGAATTGATCCAGTATGCAATTCCTGCAAGACCGGAAGTGTTGGAAATGGATACAACAGGCTTTCTACCAAGAATTTTCTCAGTATCAAAAACGTTGTAGATTTCCTCGTCTTTAAGCAAACCATCCGCATGAATACCTGCTCTTGTGGTATTAAACGCCTTTCCGACAAATGGGGTATGAGGAGGAATGCTATAACCAATCTCATTTTCGAAATACTCTGCAATCTCTGTAATAGCAGTAAGATCCATACCGTCCAACGTTCCTTTTAGCTGAGCATATTCAATACACATAGCTTCGGTAGGACAGTTACCTGTTCTTTCTCCAATTCCAAGCAAAGAACAGTTGATGCTACTACATCCGTAAAGCCAAGCAGTGGTAGCATTGCTTACAACCTTATAAAAATCGTTATGACCGTGCCACTCCAAAAGCTCGGGAGGAACGTCTGCGTAAGTGTTAAGACCGTAAATAATACCCTGAACACTTCTAGGAAGAGCTGCGCCAGGGAAGGATACACCATAGCCAAGCGTATCACAAGCTCTGATTTTAATAGGAACTCCACTTTCCTTAGAAAGGTTCATAAGCTCCAACGCAAAAGGAACTACAAAACCATAAAAATCAGCTCTAGTTATATCTTCAAAATGACATCTAGGTCTAATTCCTGCATCAAGAGCACTCTTTACAATACCAAGATACTTATCAAGAGCCTTTTTTCTGTCAAGGTTCATCTTTTTATAGATATGATAATCCGAACAGCTTACCAAAATACCAGTTTCGGGAATATCCATTTCCTTTACAAGCTGGAAGTCCTTTTCGTTTGCTCTAATCCAGCTAGTAATTTCAGGGAACTTGTATCCGAGTTCTTGACATTTTCTTACAGCTTCTCTATCCTTTTCACTGTAAAGAAAAAATTCTGACGCTCTAATAATTCCCTTAGGTCCGCCAAGTTTTGCCATAAGTTTATAAAGATCTACTATCTGCTTTACGGTAAGAGGCGCAGTAGACTGCTGACCATCTCTAAACGAAGTATCGGTAATCCACCACTCATCGGGTGTGATCATAGGAACTTTACGGTCATTGAATGCAATTTTGGGAATTTCGTCATATGAGAAGAGATATCTATAAAGTTCGGGCTCTTCGGGATTTTTAAGAATAAAGTCATGCTCCTGTCTTTCGAGCAATCCTCTTTTTTTGTTAAGTTTTAATTTTTCCATTGTTGCCTCCATTTTCTATTGCTAAAGAATATATTAGACGCTATACTGCGTTTTTTACGTTATTTAAGGGTGGATACAAACTGTCCGATTCTAGTAACACCCTTAACAATGTCCGCATCGGAAATTGCATAGGAAAGTCTAATGCTTACGTCGTTACCAAAAGATTCGCAAGGAATAACAGCCACGTCATAATCGGAAAGTAAAATTTTTGCAAATGCAAGGGGAGATTCTATTGCTACTCCGTTATACTTCTTGCCAATAAAACCAGAAATATCGAGGAATACGTAGAACGCGCCTTCAGGCTTGATATACGGAATACCTGTCTTGTCAAGTTCCGCGCAAATAAGTTTTCTTCGTCTGTCAAAGCTCTCGTGCATTTCAGTAATAAACTGCTCTCCAGCCTCGTCCGTATATGCTGCGATTGTTGCATACTGAGCAATTGTATTAGGATTGGACGTCATGTGGCTTTGCATAGAAGAAATAGCCTTTGCAACCGCAGTTTCACACGCGGTAAAGCCAATTCTCCAACCAGTCATTGCATAAGACTTGGAAACGCCGTTTACAATAATGGTATTGCTCTTCATTTTCTCGGAATACTGAGCGATAGAGTAAATAGGCTTACCTGTATAGTTAAGCATTTCGTAAATCTCATCCGAAATTACAGCGATATCAGTAGGCTCTAAAACCTCGGCAATAGCACGAATTTCCTGCTCGGAATAAACCGAACCTGTGGGGTTATTGGGATTGTTAAGAACAATTGCTCTAGTTTTGGGAGTGATAGCGTTCTTAAGCTCTTCCGCAGTCATCTTGTATCCGTTCTCTTTCTTTGTATAAACGTATACGGGTACACCGCCTGCAAGTTTAACAAGCTCGGGATAAGTAAGCCAGAAAGGAGCGGGGATTATAACTTCATCGCCATCTTCAACTATCGCCTGCATAGCGTTATGAAGCGCGTGCTTGGCTCCGTTAGAAACTACGATATCGGAGGGTGCGTACTTAAGTCCGTTGTCCTTTTCGAGTTTGTCGCAAATAACCTGCTTTAGGGGAACAAGTCCGCTTGCTGGGGTATACTTAATAAGTCCCTTGTCCATCGAGTCTTTTGCAGCGTTTCTGATGTATAGAGGAGTATTGAAGTCGGGTTCTCCTGCTCCAAAGGATACAATATCCTTACCTTCGCTCTTAAGCTTTTTAGCCTGAGCGGTAATCTCCAACGTAAGAGAGGGTGCAATTTGCGATGCTCTTGAAGTAATTTTCATAGTTTGTATCTCCTGTAACATTGTGTTTTTTAAAATTTTCCAAATTTTTGCATTATAAGTATACTATATACTTAAAAAAAAATCAAGAATAAGACGGTGAAAATATAATTAAATTTATTTAAAATTTAGTAGTTTCTTGTAGTTTACCCCACAAAACTTGTATCTTAACAACAATAAATAATTGGCGCAACGACATTTGTCGCCACGCCAATTAGCTTGTCCAGCTTTACAGCTCTTCTTCGTTATACTCAATAAACTTTATGAACGGCATTTCTTCAACCGTCTTTTTCCATTCGTTATCACCAATATTATCAGCGGTGCGAATTACAACCTTACCCTCAAGCTCGGTTTCGCCCACAACTCTTGAAAGGTTCATTTTTTCTACCGTACAGGACTTGAAGATCCCCTTAATCTTATCTATCGCACCCTCTTCCGCTCTAAACTTTACTACAACCGTATGATACGAACGAGTACGAAAAATATTTACGGGAAGGCGGAAAAGAAGATGTGTAAATATTACAAGAACAGAAACAACACCAGCTAAAATTATCATAGGTGTAAGACCAGTTCCTACCGCCATTCCGATTCCAGCAGTAGTCCACACTCCTGCTGCCGTAGTAAGACCGTGCAACGAGCCTTTTGTATAAACTATAATTCCTCCACCTAAAAAACCAATACCAGATACAACCTGCGCTACTATTCTTGCTGCATCTCCCGTGCTTTGAACGTCGCCAAAGCCGTATTTTGAAATAATCATCATAAGACAAGATCCCATAGCAACTATTGTGTGAGTTCGTATTCCTGCCTCTTTAGAGCGCATCTTACGTTCAAACCCTATACCAAAACCACAAATACCGGCAACAACTATCAACAATACGATATCTAACCACATTGGTACAAATCCGAACAAACGGTGCTTCATAAATTCCATTCTCTTTCTCCTTTTGCTAAAAGTTTTCTTTTACCGTTGACAATAGGCATTTTTTATAGTATAATACAAAAAAGGTATAATGTAAAATAATGTTTTTTTATAATTGGATAAATTTTTATTATAATGGAGGATATAATGCTAAATCAGAGATTAGAAACGCTTTTGTGTGTATACGATACGCTAAACTTTACTAAAGCTTCCGAGATGCTAAACCTGACTCAACCTGCGGTAAGTCAACATATTAAAGCGCTTGAAAACGAGTTTAAGACCAAGATCTTTATACGTGGCGAAAAGTCGCTAAAAGTAACTCCCGAGGGTGAAATTATAGTAAAATACGCAAAACGTATGCAAAATTTGTTTAATACGATACCGTCCGCTCTCGTTGATTTTAAGAATAACGCGCGCCACATTCGTATTGGCGTAACGCAAACCGCAGAGCTTGGTTCTCTGTCTTCTATGCTTGCAAAATACTGTCTTGAAAACGACGGCATACACATAACTCTTATTTCTGATACCATAAATAATCTTTATATCAAGCTAAAAAATTATGAAGTTGATATGATTATTGTGGAGGGAAAAAAGCAGGATAACAACTTTAACTCTATTCTTCTTGATACCGACTGCTTGGTTTTAGCTGTTGCAAACGAAAATCCGCTTTCTAGAAAGAGCGTGGTTACTATGGAAGAGCTAAAAAAGGAAAAGCTGATACTCCGCCTGCCAGAATCGGGAACACGCGCGCTATTTGAAGCTCACCTTAAAAGCGTAAACGAATCACTGGACTCGTTTGACGTAATACTGGAAGTTGACCATATAGCCACTATTAAAGATTTAGTTCACCAAAACTTCGGCGTTTCAGTTCTTGCTAAGAGTGTATGCTACAACGACGTGCAAAAGAACAAGTTTGCGGTAGTATCCATCGAAAACTTAAGTATGATTCGCGATATTAACCTTATATATCATAAGGATTTCGAGGCGTACGATATTATCAATCAAATAGTAAACCTATACCAAGAAATGATACGTCATCAATAAAAAATAAAGACTGCAAATCCTAAAATTAGGCAATGCAGTCTTTTTAGTTTAGGCGAAAATTCCGTAAATAAGCACGTTGTATCCGTTATCTGACGAGCGTAAAATAACTTTTCAATCTCGCCAAAATCCTCAGGTAAAATTATATCTAAACGGTTAATTACATAGTTTTCGAAGTTCTTTTCGTACGAAAAATACGCATACGTATGCGACTTTTCAGCAACAGGACGTATTCTTGACGAGGAAAGCGTTGTGTGTGAGATTGTTATGTGAACGCCGTTTTTTAACGTTGCACAATACTCTTTTCCTCCTTTTGATACAATGGTTACGTTAATACATTAAATAATGCTAAAAATTCAAAACAAACAATTTTTATTCAATTGCATTAAAACTCTTGACAAATTAAAATCATTATCTTATAATATATAGGCTAAATAACTTAAGCACTAGTAGCTCAACTGGATAGAGTACTCGGCTACGGACCGAGCGGTTGGGGGTTCGAACCCCTCCTGGTGCACCAACAAAAATACCCTGTGATTTTCACAGGGTATTTTTGTTGTAGTACCATTACCGGGTGAGAAAGAATAATTGCAAAGCTATTTTCGTTCGCTGTGCGTAGCACAAGGGGTGTACGCCCGCGCACCGTCTGCAGATTCCCTACATAAATCGTACGGGCGATTCGTGAATCGCCCCTACAAAATAACTAGCTATGCTCAATTGCTTGTGTTTACTCAAAGCACAATATCAGGTCAAGCTTTAAGCTTGGAGATTGCCGCGCTTCGCTCGCAATGACGTCGGGAGGTTTATATATTGGGTGTGCGCCTCCGCACCGATTCGTGAATCGCCCCTACAAAATAACTAGCTATGCTCAATTACTAGTGTTTACTCAAAGCATAATATTAGGTCAAGCTTTAGCTTGGAGATTGCCGCGCTTCGCTCGCAATGACGTCGGGAGGTTTATATATTGGGTATACGCCTGCGCACCGTCCGCGGGTTTCCTACATAAATCGTACGGGCGATTCGTGAATCGCCCCTACAAAATAACCAGCTATGCTCAATTGCTTGTGTTTACTCAAAGCACAATATCAGGTCAAGCTTTAAGCTTGGAGATTGCCGCGCTTAGCTCGCAATGACATCGGGAGGTTTATATATTGGGTGTACACCTGCGCACCGTCTGCGGATTCCCTACATAAATCGTACGGGCGATTCGTGAATCGCCCCTACAAAATAACTAGCTATGCTCAATTACTAGTGTTTACTCAAAGCATAATATCAGGTCAAGCTTTAAGCTTGGAGATTGCCGCGCTTCATTTTTTTGGTGGCTTACATATAGCAAGCTCTAAAGAACCCGAAATTTTAATATCTTTTGCGCAGATATCAGGTGCGAAGAAATAATCGCCTTTTTTTACCTTGTAATCACCGTTTGGCGCGCTTACTACACCATCACCCGAAAGCACAATATTTACCGAGCTTGCTGTCAAACCGCTATACGTACCGTTTGTCAGCGTAACACGGTCAAGCGCAAAGCATGGCGTATCGTCATAGGAAATAAGCGTTTCTACCTTTACTCCGTCCTTGTCAAAATTAACAATGGGAATTTGTCTACCCTCGTCTACCGCCTTTTGTCCAAACGAATCATAGTTAAAGCAGTCCAGCGCAATAGATGGATCTAGCCCTAAAAACATAGTCTGATTATTAAGCTTTATATCACCGCAATAATGCTCGGGCTGAATGGTAAAATCGGTAGGTTCTTGCACCTCTAAAACCAAGCATCCTGCGCCGATTGCGTGAACGGCTTTAGCGCGGATCAGGAACACGTCGCCAACTTTTACGGGTACGCGATTCAAAAGCTCTTCCATACAATTTTTTTCAGTTTCGCTACGCTTTACCGCCTCGTAAAATTCGGCTTTGCTTATCTTATTCTTAAAGCCAAAGAAAATGCAAGCATTAGGACGCGTTGCAACCACCAGCCACGACTCGGTTTTGCCATACTCGGAATGGAAATGTTCTCTTGCAAAAGCTTTGTCAGGGTGTGCTTGAACAGGAAGACGAATAGCCGAGTCCAGCATTTTTACTAAGATACCGAGATTATCCCTATCCCCAAGCATCTCACTTTTGTATGCGTTTATAAGATCGGGGAACAGTACATCTGTACCCCTAACTACGGATACACCCTCGTTGTCAATATGTTCGTCAAAAGAATTATCGTTAAGCGCCTCGGTTGTAGAACAAACCCATTCTTCCGGTCTTATTCCGTCGCTAGAGTTATCACCGAAAAAATCAGCGAATAGCGCACCACCATAATAACATCTTCTTGCCCTGTTTGGTTCGAAAAACACAGGACCGTATACGAGATTTTTGTCAATTTTCATACTTTTAGCCTCTTTTTAGTTATAACTTATAAGTCGTCCTGCCTTTGAAAGCGAGAAGAAAATTCCCGAGCTTACGCCTGCGAACAAGCATGCTCCAACCGATGCTTCTTCGCTTTGTGCGGGCGTTTTTATTTCTATTCCAAACTTAGCTGAAGCATAAGAGGCAAGTATAGAATTTTTCTTAATTCCGTTACCAGAACCTACCAACAAGCTCTTCTTTTCCATATCTACTGTAAAACCATACAGCTCGTCGACTATGCCATGAATAAAGCCAAGCGTAAGTGCTTGTGGAGTAAAGTTATCCTCGTCTATCTCCATAATGCTTCCCTTAACTGTTGAATCTTTTCTAGTTCCCGAAAACGTGGTGTTTACCTTTAGTGAACTTGTTGCTTTTGAGGCAAGCTTTGCCATAATAGAATACTGCTCACCCTCTACTCCAAGCTCTTTAGCAAAGGACGCGAAGAATTTTTCCAAAAGCGCGTACGCTCTACCTCCACACAACGCACAACCTACAACCAGGTATTTATCACCAAGCAAAGGTCTAAGCTCGCACGCTTGCAAATTCTCATTATACGCGGACACCGCGGAAATCTGACTGCCTGTTCCAACGTTTATCAACAAACCGTTATCAACGTCGGAAACAGAGCCTATAAAGCTTGCCTGATTGTCACCGATTGCAATGGAAACCGGGATACCGTTATATATACCGGCAACTCTTGCACTGGAGGTAATTGGTGGCAAAAATTTAGGACTTATACCAATTTTCTTTAATGCGCTCTCGTCAAAACGGTTAATTTTCAGGTCAAACAAGCCTAAGCTCGCACCGTTACTTGCATGCATTTTTGGAATTATGCCAATAAGCGCGCCTACAATATAATCGCCTATCGTGCAAAGTCCAACCGCAGTATTTGGCACTAGTCCGTTTTTCATATTGTAATAATGCGTAGCAAGTCCGTAACCCGATGGAACGGTATAACCCGTAAGCTCTTTGATCTCTTCCACGCTATTTTTCCCGCCAGGAAGTTTGATTAGAGCGCGTTCGTCCTGCCAGGTATATAGCGGACTTACCGCCTTGCCCTTTTTGTCATAATACAAAATTCCATGCATTTGTCCGGTTACACCAATAGTTTTTATTGGAAACTGCTCGGTAAGTTCGTTTACAACACAGAGCGCTTTCTCCTCAATCTTGTTTACATCCTGTATGCGCTCTCCTTTTATTTCGCTTTTGATAAACGTATCGTTTTTTATTGTTACAGATTTTAGCGCTTCGCCGTTAGCAAGCGACAACACCACCGCGCTTATCGTTGTTGTTCCTATATCAATACCGAGTATACACATTGCTCATTCTCCACAATCGCAAATTTCGTCGAATAAATTATACCACAAGACTTTTACCACTGTCAAGACTAAATAAAAAAATGACACTATAATGTAAAAAACAAAAAGAAAGCTCTTACTCAAAAATTATCACTTATTATCGTTAAAAAATATTTTTGAAAAACTGCGGTATTTTATTTGACATTCTTTGCAGTTTTTACTATAATATATGAGCATATATGATTTAGATATAAAATCTTGTGTGCTGATATGGCTCAGTTGGACCACGTCCTGTAATGAGCGAGCTAAAATAATCTTGTGTGCTGATATGGCTCAGTTGGACCACGTCCTGTAATGAGCGAGCTAAAATAATCTTGTGTGCTGATATGGCTCAGTTGGACCACGTCCTGTAATGAGCGAGCTAAAATAATCTTG
>SVHU01000017.1 GCA_015055625.1 Clostridiales bacterium
CGATTTGGATATCGACTTCCCTGCGGAAATGGCGCGTATTCAAGGCGAAATGAAAGAAATTCTCGCACAAGAAAAGAAATCGCAAGAAATGTTAGAAAAGGCGTTCAAGGGGATTGGCTATGGCATTGACTAAACATAAATTAGGTGAATTTATGATTCCCTTTTCAAAAAAATGTGGAATCGCAAATTTAACCCCTTATCAAGTATCGGGAGTAAATAGAGATAAAGAGTTTTTTGAGCCTTCACACCAAGTTGGTGAAGATACTTCAAAATATCAAGTTGTTCCCCCTTTGTTTTTTGCTTGTAATTTAATGCACGTGGGCAGGGATATGGTATTGCCTATCGCGTACAATCATAGTGGGAAAGATAAGTATGTTAGCCCTGCTTATACGATTTTTTCGTTAAAAAAGGATTGTGGGATACTTGATGAATATTTCTTTATAATGCTTAAATGTGAAGAACGAGATAGATACTTTTGGTTTCACGCCGATGGTTCTGTTCGCGATGGAATGACTTGGCATGATTTTTGTGAATTGGAGATTGAACTTCCCGACTTGCCTACGCAACAAAAATACGTGGATATTTATAAGGCAATGGTGGCAAATCAACAAAGCTACGAACGCGGCTTGGAAGACTTAAAACTCGTTTGCGACGGCTATATCGAAGACCTGCGCCGCAATCACCCCTGTAAAAAAATCGGGCAATATATACAACAACGAAATGAACGAAACAGTGATAAAACACTTGATTTTGTTATGGGGTTAAGCACTAAAAAAGAGTTTAGAGAAGCTCAAAGCCGTGTTAATCGTGATGAATTAGGAAAGTACAAAATAGTCAATCCATACGATATTGCCTTTGTTCCTACCACGGACACTTGGAAAGTTCTCGCATTTGCTGTTAATAGATTTGATAAACCTTTGGTCGTTTCCCCTATATATGAAGTCTTTTCTGTCAACCAAGAAAAACTCTTGTCGCAATACCTTGCGATTTGGCTTTCAAGAACGGAATTTGACCGATATGCAAGATATAATTCTTGGGGGTCAGCAAGAGAAAACTTCTCATTTGAAGATATGCAAAATGTGGAAATACCTATCCCCGAAATAAGCATTCAACAATCTATCGTAGATATTTACAACGCGTACATTATGCGTCGAGAAATCAACGAACAATTAAAATCACAAATCAAAAACATCTGCCCTATACTCATCAAGGGTTCATTAGAAGAAGGAAAATAAATGAATAAAAAGATTTTTACCTTTCATTTTGATTTACAACCTGCGCACGACCTTCGTGCCGCTATAAACGACAAGCAAAATTTATCTATAAAAAAGGAACATTTGATGCTGGATGGAAGAACCAAAAAGACAGTTCCTTATTTTGCATGGGATAGAATTTGCGCAATTATGGATAGGCTTGAAGATACTTTAGATTACATTAATTTAATGGAACTAGGTAATTGTCGTAGTCAAAGGTCAGCATTTGATTTTTTTGAATTTGTCAACAATGCATATATAGTTATTGAAGGGATAAAAACCATAGGACAAATTTTTGCATTAGATAGCAGGAAAATTGAAAATATAGAAAAATCACAAGGGGCGTTTGGAGATGTTTTAGGATTAGGAGGAACAGACGGGCAGTTCTTTAGTTATATACGTTCTCTTTGTGCGGTACATCCTTTTTATACAACGAGACATCCTATTTATATGGGGAATTCTCCTTTGCATTGTTGTCCTTTTGTTGTTTGGAGTACTTGTGGGGTTGGATTATTACGTAACGATAGAAGAGATTTATCAGTGCACGTTTATACATCTAAATGCGATGAATTAAGAGACATTCCGTTATATGTAAAACATTTTGAAAAATATATAAATAAATGGATAAATTTAATACCAGATATCATAAATGCGATTCATAGTTATAATGACACTGTTTATGAGAAATTAAGGAAAGAAATTTTAAAAAGTATTAATGATTTTCAAAGCGAAACGGAGTATATTTTTTATTTAAAACAAGAGTATAATAAACGTTTTGGATTGGGACACGATTATGTTTTCGAAAAGACAATATACATATTGGAAACTTCTTTAACTAATGAAGATAATAATCGCAAACTTGACAAATATAAAAATGCATTGCGATATGCGTTGCAATTTATGTGTAAAAGTCTGCAAGATATGGAATTAGAGGGGTATGATTATACAGGCATAGTTGATGAAAATACAACTTCAACTAACTTGCTTTATGAGTTAGAAGAACCTTATGTAAATACAAAAGAATTATCTCGTTTTCACTATAATTTATCCAAAGTATATTATTTAGAAAATGATGATTATAGTTATTACGATAAAAAATGGGCAAGAACATTGCTTGAGGAATTGAAGCCATTTCTTAATCGATATGTCGTTTTTACAAATAATGAAACAGATAGGGAGTGTGTTGCTTTAGTAAGTTTAGCATTGTATTTATACGCGTTAGAACAAAAAAGCGTTCTTAACAAAAGCATTCCCAATGATTTAAGATTTAGAGAACAGATATTATCAAAAGAAGAAATTAAAAAACTTTCAGAAAAGGAAGAAACACATTTGCCAAAGATAGATGGAATAGTTTTACAATTTGTGGATGACGATGGAAATATATTAGAAGAAAGTGATGATTGGTTTAAATAGTTATATATAAAAATCACACATAGGAGAAGGTATGGCAAAATTACAAAATTTTAACGGGCGTTATTGCGAATCGGAATACGAAAACGCGTTTATTGCTTTTTTTGAACAGGAAGGCTGGAATTACCTTGCAGGAAACAGCATTTCGCGTAGTTCTAAAAGAGAAGTCCTCTATACAGACGATTTAGAGCAATTTTTAAGCAAGACCAACCCCGATTTGACCGTGGACGAAATACGGCAAATTATAGATACCGTACGTCTTGTCGGTTCGGAAAGCGAGTTTTCGACACTACATAAAGTCTACGGCTGGATGGTAAACGGTATTCAATTCACCCCGCAATCGGGACTTGCGAAAATGGTTGCGTTAATTGATTTTGAAAAGCCTAAAAATAATATTTTCCGTGCAGTCAATCAATTTACTGTGGAATACACCAATAATGGACAAGTTGAAACACGCCGCCCTGATATACTTTTGTTTGTCAACGGTATGCCTTTATGTGTAATTGAACTTAAGAATCCTGCGGATGCACACGCAACCATTTATAATGCTTGGGAACAAATTTACAGTCGCTATTGGCGCGATATCCCTCACTTGCTTCACTTCTGTCCATTAGCCTGCATTTCCGACGGCGTAAAAACACGCCTTGGCACGGTTCGCACGCCTTATGAGCATTTCTATGCTTGGCGTCGTGTTAATGACGGCGATAAGGTTTCTACGCTTCCTTTTGAGGAAACGCAAGCGATGATAAAAGGCGTTTACAGTCCTGCAAGATTCCTTGAAATCTTCCGTGATTATATATATTTTCAAGACAGCGAATATGACAGTGCCGAACGTGAAATTGTTTGCCGTTATCCGCAGTTTTTTGCTGCACGGTTACTGAAAAGCAGTATTGTAAAATCCGTTGTAGAAAAGAGCGGTAAGGGCGGTACGTATTTTGGTGCAACTGGTTGTGGAAAAACATACACGATGGCGTTCCTTGCTCGTCAACTTGCACTTCGTTGCACGGACGTGCCTGAAATAGGTTCTCCCACCATTGTTTTAATCGTTGACCGTGACGACTTGCAAAAACAAGGAGCAAAACTATTCACCAAGAGTAAAGAATTCTTAAACCTTGGCGAAGTTAAGGTTGTACAAACCCGTAAGGAGTTACGTGAAGAACTCGGCGCGCGTGAAAGCGGCGGTTTCTATATCTGCACTATTCAAAAGTTCTGCGACCGTGAAGACGATAAAATTGGACTTATAAACGAACGAGCTAATATAATTTGTTTCTCGGATGAAGCACATAGAACTCAGCTTGAACACGCAAAGAAAATTAAGTTCAGCAAAGATACTGATGAAAATATGAGAGCTATGGTTTCAAAGCCATACGCAAAGGTTTTGAAAGAAGCTCTTCCCAACGCTACTTTCGTTGGATTTACTGGTACGCCTATTTCTGAAACGTATCAAACCTTTGGTGACGAAATTGACCGTTATACGATGGACCAAGCAGTTGCCGACGGACTTACTGTTTCCATTAAATATCACCCTCGTATTGCAAAAGTATTACTTGACCAAGAAAAGGTTAAACAAATTGAAGCATATTACAAGAGATGTGCCGATGACGGCGCAACTGAAGAAGATATAGAAGCAAGCAAAAAGGCTATGAGTTCTATGGAAGTTATACTTGGCGAACCCTCTCGTTTGGAACGTCTTGCCGTAGATATTCATGACCACTATGTAAAGTCTTGCGAAAGCGACCCTGAAAGAGTGCAAAAAGCAATGATAGTTTGTTCTAGCAGACAGATTGCTTATAAACTTCTAAAGAAATTCCAAGATAAATACCCAGAATGGTTTGAAGAAAAGAAAACGCCCGATGGCATGAATGCAACCGAAGAAGAACTTCGTGAATTAAAGCCAATGCCTTGCATTGCTATGGTTGCAAGCGTCGGTAGCAATGACGATTCTGAAATGTATAACTATCTTGGTGGTGTTAAAAACAATAAGCGTTCGGATGATTTGGATGCAGCCTTTAAGCAAGACAAATCAAATTTCCGTATCGTTATAGTTGTAGATATGTGGATTACGGGGTTTGACGTGCCTTCGCTGACCTATATGTATAACGATAAGCCACTTAAAAAACACATGCTTATCCAAACTATTAGCCGTGTCAATAGAAAGTACGAAGGCAAAGACTATGGCTTAATTGTAGACTATATCGGCATACGTGACAATATGCGCGAGGCAATGAAAACTTACGGTGGTGACGTTTCCGTTGCCCCTTCCGCTGATGACGTTGAACAAGCCACCACAATTTTTAGAGAAGAAATTGAAATCCTTAAAGACCTTTTCACGGGATATGATTTAGCGCCATTCCTTGACCCGAACGGCGACCCTGCTTTGAGATATACGCTATTAGCAAAAGCTGCCGAATACGTATTTATCTCCACCCAGGAATTACAAACCCAAACTAACGGCGGTAAAAACGTTAAAAAGGTATCATTCAAGACCTATTTCTTAAAAACAGTTAAACGTATGCGTGCAGCCTATGATATTTGCCAGCCGTCTGGGGAGCTTGGCGAAGAAGAATCTGCCCTTGCACAATGCTTTATGGCGATTGCAGGCTTTGTTCGCAAAATGAGCGGAACAAGTGACGTAGATACGGAAACCATGAATCGTCACGTTGCTAAAATGGTTGAAGAAGCGTTGAAATATAATAAAGTCGAAAGCATTCTTGAAGACGGCGAACAGGAAGATATTTTTAGTCCTGAATACTTTGAAAAATTGTCCGACGTCAAAATGCCAGCATCCAAGCTTGAATTGCTTATAAAAATGCTACGTAAGCAGATTAAAGAATACGGCAAGACTAATCAAATGGCAGCCAAAAAGTTCCAAGAAATGCTTGAGGAAACAATTAAGCAATATCACGAACGAAGAAAAATACTTTCTGCTGAAGAAGCTGGCGAAGCGCAAGAATATACGTCAGAAGAAATCATTAAAAATGCAACCGAACAAGCATTGCGTATCTTAAAAGATATGAACGCTGACCGTGAAAGTTTCCGTAAAATTGGCCTTACGTTCGAAGAAAAGGCTTTTTACGATATTCTGATGGCTTTGCGTGACCAATACAACTTTGAATACGGCGAAAACAAAATTGTTGATGGTATATTAGTTAATGATAAATGTAAGGCATTAGCGAAGAAAATCAAAGAAATAATTGACACTAAGTCTTCATTTGCTGACTGGCTCAACAACCAAAATGTACGTAACCAATTGAAGTTTGACATCAAAGTATGCTTGGTTAAAAACGGATACCCTCCACAATACAGTCCAGAAGTATTCCGCAAGGTTATGGAACAAGTAGAAAACTTTGAAGAAAACAACTAAACGTGCTTTTGAAAAATTGCATTTAATAACCATATATTATAATAATGGTAGAGATGTACATAAAGAGTATGCTAACCTTTTTTGAAAGGAACGCAGAGCCGTTTGCCAAGCATGAAACGTTGGTGGTGCTAGCCATTCGCGATGCAATGCTAAAAGGTGTAAATGCTCCTTATGGAGAATTGATTTCAGTTGATAGTCGATTTTAAGAATCAAAAAAATAACAGTATCATTGCGGTGCTGTTATTTTTTTGATAAATAGATTTGTTATATTTTTTTGTTTAATATTTATAGACTTAGAACAAACGTAAATGGTATAATATTATATAGAAAAGGCAAAGGAGCGGAGTTATGAGGAAGATTGAGGGGCTTAATAAGGGTATGGGAATAGGCGGATGGCTTACCAACTACAAGCGTTTTAACGTGCTTCCCAATGATATACGGCTTGTTATTACAGTTGGAGATATGGAGCATTTCGAAAGTTATATCACAGAGCGCGATGTTGAGTATATAGCAAGCTTGGGGTTGGACCATATTCGTCTTGGCTTTGACCAGATAGTAATTGAGGAAACGCCGTATAATTACCGCGAAAAGATAATAAACATCCTTAAAGATTTTCATTCGTGGTGCAAAAAATACGGTTTACGTCTTGTTTTGAATATGCACAAGGCAATAGGAAACTACTGTGATATACTGGAAGAGCGCGGACTAATGCAGGATAGCGAACTTCAGGATAGATTTATTGCGGTATGGCTAAAGCTGGAAGAGGTTTTTTCGCGCGATGACGACGTAGTTTTCGAGCTGTTAAACGAGGTGGTGAACGCTACTGCAAAAGAGTGGAACGACCTTGCAAAAAGAACAGTGGAAGATTTGCGCAAGCTCAATAAAGACCGTCTTATTGTGGTTGGTGGAATAGATTGGAACAATCCGCCCGGGCTTGATATGCTGGAAGTTTTGGACGACGATAACGTTATTTATACTTTCCATTGTTACGCGCCTCACGAGTTTACTCATCAACAAGGTGTATTGCAACGAGATCCTCTTTTTTATAATCGCAAAATGCCGTATCCGACAAACGATATAGATAGATACCGCGACTTTCATAGGGTAGTATATAATAATAACAACGCGTACGCGGATATAGATAGAATGGATATAGAGTTTTTGCGTAAGTATATGATGCCTGCAAAACGCTTTATAGAACGCAATTCAGACAAGGTTTTGTGGTGTGGAGAGTTTGGTACAATTCGTCATTGTAATATAACTTACCGCGAAAACTGGATGCGTGATATGATCAAAATTCTAAAGGAATGGGATATCCCGTATTGCGTATGGAACTATCTTAGTACTCCAAACGATGGCAACCGTTTTTCTTTGGTAGACGACGATAATCGTAGAATCCTAAGTGAAGAAATGGCAAGAATAATAAAAGGCGAAGTTGAATAAAAAAGGAAAATAAAAGCAGAGCTGTGAGGTTCTGCTTTTTGCGTGTTGTATTAAAATCTTTATAACGTGTTGTATAAAACGATATAAAAGCTAGGTTTTTATTGGTTTTGTTAGTGTTTTCTTTTGCGGTGTGGGAGCAAGTGAAGCGAGCTTATTTACCGTTTCTACCGCGTGTTTGCCGTTTTGCAGAGCAAGTGGAAGACCGCCCGGGTTTTGTAGCCACTGCGACGCCATTATGACGTTATTAAGCCCCTTTATTCTATTGCTTTTACGGATTGGTAAAACCTTGGATGAGAAAGCAAAACTCATAAATGAGCCTATTTGAGCGCCCGTATATCTATTATACGAAGCCGGCGTCCACACATCTAAAAGTTTGAGATGACCGCAAAGCGAAGGGAATTTTTCGGTAATAGCCAAAAGCACAGCAGAGGCTATTTCCTGTTTTTTATTAGCGTACGCATTTTTATCTTTTTTTCTCAGTTCGATAAAATCTTCAGCTGTATTTTCTAAGCAAAACGTAAGCGATTGGATAACTGTTTGTCCGCTTGGGGCAAACGAAGATTCGTGTGAAAACTCTCTTATAATAAGCCGTTCCGTTTTAAGGATTTTCCTGTATTTTATAGGTAGCTCAAAAATATGATCCGCCGAGAATGGAAGAGAGGGGAGATCGCATGCAAACGCCGTTTGAATTGCCGAAAAGCGGGTAAGTTTTTTGCTTTCATAGTCTGATTTTAGCTCTTTTGGCATTTTTACAGGCAGAATTTTTTCAAACGTAACGCTGGGTTCGGTGGTTAAAATAATATAGTCTGCTCTGATTTTACTACCGTCGCCAAATATTGTTTGAGTTGCTTTTCCGTTTTCTACGTCAATTTTTATAGCTTGCTTTTTTAGCAGAATTTCACCGCCCAACGATAAAAACTTATTCGTTATTCTTTGCGCCATGGCTTGCGATCCGCCCTTAGGCAGTCCGCCGTTATCCGAGCAAAAGGTGGACGCTACGCACAAGAAGGCAATAGCGCCGAAATCATAACCTAAAAGCGATACGAAAAACTCGCGCAAGAGTGGGTGTGAAAAGCGGTTTGCAAGATCTTTTGTTGTCATATTATAATATAAATATAGCGTAGGAAAGAGTTTGACGTAGGTTGCTATGTTTGCTTTTTTGTCGTGATTTTTTCCGCCCACGCCCATTATTAGTTCAAAATCTTTTACCGCGTTTATAAACCTTTTTATTTCCTTTTTATCTTCAGGCGAAATTTCAAGCATACGCTTTTCAAGTTTGTCTATGTCGCGAAAAAGCGATAACGTATCGCCGTTTTTCTCACACGTATACATGCTTTCGCATTGATAAACGTCGATATTGTCTAAAGCTCCTACTTCTTGCCATAGCTTGTATAAATCGCTGTTGGGGTTTGTTCCCGTCAGCCAATGAATACAGTTGTCAATGTGATATTCTCCGCGTTGCCAGCCCGTAAGGTTACCGCCTGTTTTATAATGTTGCTCACAAATTATAGTCTTGTGTCCGTGTAATTGAGCGTAGATGCCTGCGCTAAGACCTGCAACTCCGCCTCCGATTATTAATATTCTTGCCATAATACTTATAGTTTGTATTCCTTTCAAATTTTTATACGGCAAACAAAAAAAACGCACTCTCAAAAAACAAATGAGAATGCGTTTTAATTATTCAGTTAAATAGCGGACAGCCGGTAGAACGGAAGAATTCTATCATCTCGTCCAGTTTTTCTACCGAACATTCGAGCTTTTTTGCGCAACACTGTTTGCAGTACCGCTCTTTGTAGTCTGTGCCAAAATATTTTAGTGTAAGTCCAACCTCGTCAAGAGTTATTTCGCTTTGACAAACCGAGCAAATCTCACTCATACTAGTCAACAAACTCCGCAATATAAATAGCGCAAGAGTGGGGAGCAAGAGTAACCGAGTGAGCGTCCTTTACGATAAAGGTTTCGCCCGTCTTGATATCCCTGAAGCGCAACTTTTTGCTTGTATTGGAGGGAAGACCAAAGTCGGTCATATACGATGCTTGCAAAACTTCTTTGTCGGCAAAGTTAAAGAATCCGAATGCTATCTTGTTGTCAGATAAGTGCTTAGCAAGTGTGAACTTGTCCTTTACTATCGTAGCGTAGCGCGACTGTCTTTCACGATATGGTGCTCTACATTCTTCGTCCTGATTAATTGCAATAAGGTCTTTATTAAAGAGAATTTCCTTACACTCGGGCGTAATCTTTCTGATATCGCAACCAATCATAAGAGGGGAAGCGTAGAAAGACCAAAGCGCAAAGTGAACGAAGTATTCGTCAAGCGTACATCCGCCCTTAGCAGCATAGCCCACACCGTTCATTCCAACAACCAGCATATCCATATCCGAATAACATCCTGGTGCGGTAAAATCGGGAGTATCCATTCTTTTTTCTGCAATATACTTAATTGAGCCAAACGAGTCGGTGATATCGCCTGACATTCTGTAATTGTGCGCGCCGATAGAACGCATCCACTGTTCGGGATTGCTTTCTCCGCAAATAGCGCATGAGTACTCTATATCGCGTCCGGTAGCCTTAAGCGCCATAGCCATAGTAAGGTACGCGCTCTTTCTGTCACCGCTTCCAGGAAAGTGGCAAAGGTCGTACTTTAGATAGTCTACGCCCCAGTCGGCAAAGTCTTGCGCGTCTACGTACTCATAGCCAAAGCTTCCAGGTTTGTTACAGCACGTTCTGACGCCAACGGCAGAGTATAAACCAAATTTTAAGCCTTTAGAGTGAACGTAGTCGGCAACCGGTTTAATACCGTTAGGAAAGCGGGTTTTGTCTGCAACAAGTCTACCGTTAACTCTTTCGCTCTCTTGCCAGTTATCGTCGATAACAAGCGTATCGTAGCCTGCCTCCAGATATCCCTCGTTTACCATAAAATCCGCAGTTTCTTTGATGAGTTGTTCGTTGATATCTCTACCGAACGTATTCCATGTGTTCCAGCCCATAGCCGGTTTTTTGATTAGCATAATTAAAATCTCCTTTTTTAGGGTATAATTTATTATACAACATTTTACATATAAATATCAAGAGAAAAATGTTGACAAGACTTGTAATTTTGTGACATAATATTGTAAATGTGAACATTTTAAGTGAGGAAAAACAGAAATGATGGAGATGGAGCATTACAGCAGGGGCGTAACCTTTGAAAAATTTTGCGTATTATCTGCTGGGGAACAGTTCTGTAAAAGCGGACATAGACACGGTCCTATAATTCGTGAAAATTACATTTTTCATTTTGTTATATCGGGAAAGGGCGTGTTTAAAACGCATGGCAAGACGTATAACTTAAAAGCCAATCAAGGCTTTCTTATCGGGGATTCCACGCCTGTTTTTTATCAGGCGGATCAGGAAGAACCGTGGCATTATTGTTGGATTATTTTTTCGGGAAAGCAAGCTGATGTGATTGTTGAAAAGCTGGGACTAAGCCCCGAAAATCCCATATATACCGCAACCGCGGAAAACAGTATTTATAACAAGTTTAAAGCTTTTATGCGCGGATATGAGAACGGCAACGAGTTTTCGATAGCTTCTGATTTTAATGCGCTGATATCCGAGATATACTCTTCGTCCATAAACTTTACAAAGACGCCAAATTCGTGCAAGGAAGATTATTTGCAAAAGGCAGAGCAGTATATTTTGCATAAGTATCATTCGCCTGATCTTAGGATTGGTAAGATTGCCTCAGAGATAGGAATTGACAGAAGCTATCTGACGCGTTTGTTTGATAATATTTTAGGAATAAGTCCGCAAGACTATCTGCTAAAGCTCAGAATGGAAAAGGCGAAAACCTTTTTGCAAACCACCACTTATAGCGTGGGAACTATTGCAAACTCTGTGGGATATCCTAATATAGACGCGTTTTCAAAAATGTTTAAGAGAGTGTACGGGTATGCGCCCACAAGCGTAAGAAAGAATAAATATAGTATGGAAAAGGAGAATAACGATGGAGTTTAAGATTGAAAAAAATAAGTTTATAAAAGACGGCAAAGAAATTAAGATAATCTCGGGCGCGGTGCATTATTTCAGAAATATGCCCGACACCTGGCGTGATATTTTCAAAAAGCTTAAGGCGCTCGGCTGTAACTGCGTAGAAACGTATTGCGCGTGGAATATGCACGAAAAACAGCCTGACGTATTCGACTTTTCGCGTAATTTAGACATTGCATCCTTTATTAAAACGGCAGGCGATGAGGGGCTTATGGTAATAGTAAGACCGGGTCCGTACATCTGCGCGGAGTGGGAGTTTGGTGGACTTCCCTGGTGGCTTCAGGTTATTGACGGTATGGAAATCCGTTGTAACAACCCTGCGTATATGGAAAGGTTTACTAATTATCTAGTGCATATTTTCGACGAGATCCGTCCTTTGCTTTGTACTAACGGCGGACCTGTAATTATGCTTCAGTTAGAAAACGAATACGGATATTACGGCGACGATAAGGATTATCTTAACGCTCTTTACAAAAAGTATATCGAGCTAGGTATTGACGTTCCGCTCTTTACCTCGGACGGAACTGCGGAGCATAATCTTTTGGACGGAACAGTGGACGGAGTGCTTTCCACCCTTAACTTTGGTAGCAGGGTAGAAGAAAACTTTGTCGAGCACGATAAGCTTTTCCCCGATATGCCCAAGATGTGTATGGAAATGTGGTGCGGTTGGTTTGACGCGTGGGGAGATGAGAAACACCACACCACAAGCGCCGAGGACTATGCAAAGGTAGTTGACGATATGCTAAAGCGCGGAAGCTTGAATATGTATATGTTTATAGGCGGAACCAACTTTGGTTTTACAAGTGGCGCTAACCACTACGAAAAATTTGCACCCGACGTAACAAGCTATGACTACGATGCGGTGCTTAGTGAGTGCGGAGATATTACGCCCAAGTATATGGCGCTACGTGAAGTTATTTCCAAGCACGTAGACGGCGAACTTCCACCCATTCCCGAAAACCGTAAAAAGAAAGCGTTTGGAAAGGTTGCTCTTACACAAAGCGCAGGATTTTTCGATAACCTCAATAATCTTTCCACGCCCGTGTTCTCAAACGTGCCTAAGTGTATGGAAGAGTACGGACAGGGCTATGGATATATTGCGTACACCACCACGCTTACGAGAAAGTATAACGGAGATATACTCTTTTTCGAAAGCTTGGGCGACAGAGCGCAAATCTACGTTAATAAGAACTTAGTGGGAATTTTGTACGTAAACGATGATAAATTAGAACTTCCCATTACCGCAAACAAGGGCGATACTCTTACCATTCTTGTGGAGAATATGGGTAGAGCAAACTTTGGACCTAAGATGATGCGCAAAAAAGGCATTGCGGGAAGATGTTTGTTGGGTGAGAACAAGATTCACTTTAACTGGAACGTGTACACTCTTCCTATGGATAATCTTGACAAGGTTGTGTATGGTAAGGATGCTAATGAGCCCAGTAAATTTTATAAAGGTAAGTTTGTTATCGATGAGCCTTGTGATACCTTCCTTTCAACCGACAACTTCAAAAAAGGCTTTGTTACCTTAAACGGCTTTAACCTTGGAAGATATTGGGAGGTAGGTCCTCAAAAAACGCTTTACGTTCCCGCATCACTTCTTAAAAAGGGTGAGAACGAGCTTGTGATTTTCGAAAGCGACGGAATAAAGGGCAAGGCGGAGGTTGAGTTTGTAGACACGCCCGTGTTGTAAAAACTCATATACGTGTTGTGTAAAAACGTAAAAAGGAGTGAAAATGGACTACGTATTAAAAACGTTTGACCTGTCTAAAAAGTTTAAGAACCGACTTGTTTTGGATAGGGTTAATATGAGTATAAAGAGAGGCGAGATCTATGGTTTTGTAGGAGAGAACGGCTCGGGTAAGACCACGGTTATTCGTTTAGTGAGTGGACTTATAAATCCAAACGGAGGAAGCATTGAGCTGTTTGGAGTAAAAGATACCGATCCTAAAATTTTAGATCAGCGTAAAAAGATGGGCGCGGTTGTAGAAACACCGTCTATATATCTTAATATGACTGCTGTCGACAATTTGAAGATGCAGTACGATATACTGGGACTTAAAAATCCTGATAAAATAACTGAGGTTTTAGAAGAGGTTGGGCTTTCGTATCTTGTAAACGACAACAAACAAGCTGGAAACTTTTCGCTTGGAATGCGTCAACGGCTTGGCATTGCAATGGCATTACTTAGTGATCCCGAATTTTTGATTTTAGACGAGCCGATGAACGGACTTGATCCTACCGGTATTGTGGAAATCCGCGAGCTTATACTAAAGCTTAACCGTGAGAAAAATATGACTTTTCTTATTTCGTCGCACATTCTTACCGAGCTTTCTTTGGTAGCGACAACGTATGGCATAATATCTCGAGGCAGGCTGATAAAGGAAGTATCGGCTTCAGAGCTTCAGCGCGAGTGCGAGCGTTCGGTGTACTTGCAAGCAGACGATAACGCCAGACTTTACGAGGTTTTACTTGCGCGTTTTGGCGATAACGTAAAGGTGGACGGAGTGGGAGTAAGAGTGTACGGAAATCTCGACCTTAACGAAGTTCTTGCTTGCGCTATGCAAAACTGTAAGCTTATTACCGTAGACAATTCGAGGTTTGGTATAGAGGAATATTATCTTTCTATTATGGGAGGTGTTCGCAATGCTTAACCTTATTAAAACAGAGCTAAGACGAATAATAAAAGATAAGCTGTTTATGGTAATTGGAATAATAGGCATAGTATTTGCAATTGTTACTCCGCTTCTGATGTTTGGCGTATCCAGTTTATTAGACGAAAAAGCTTCGCAGTTGTTGGGAATGTCTATCGATGCGAAAATGCTGTTTTTCGAGGCTTTTAATCCCGTAAGTGATTTTGGATTGGTTGCGCTTGTGCTTTTGTGTATTATTTTGTGTAAGGACTTTTCGCAGGGAACGGTACGTAACAAGATTATTAGCGGTAAATCACGTTTTTCGGTGTTTACCTCGTCGTTTATCGCGTCAACCATTATACTGTGCGCGCTTATGCTTATCTACGCGTTTGCAACCTTATGCGTGTCGCTTATCTTTTTTGAATATCAATCAACGCCATTTACCGCAAACGATTTTGGGTACGCGGTAGTAACGCTTGTGTTCAAGATTATGACGTTTATTGTTATTTCAGCGCTAGTGTCCTTTTTGAGCGTGTTTATGAAAAACGCGGGGCTTTGTATGGTTATGCTTCTTGCAATAACTATGCTTGCGTCTATTATAGGCACTGTGCTTTCTACCGCTATAATAGGAGTGGAGGACGGTATTGTAAAAAACATACTGGAAATCCTTATAAAAACCAACGTTTTCCTTTCTACCGTAACAGGAACAGGCGTAACCTATTCTTTGAGCGACGTGCTTTGCGTGGTGTTGTCGCATATTGTTTTGGGCGCGCTTTTCTACCTGCTCGGTGTTGTAGTGTTCAAGAAAAAAGATATAAAATAAGCCTAAATAACCCTGATTATATTAAAAACAGCCTGTTCTTAGCGTAATAGGCTGTTTTTTTGAGGGTGTTTTGCTTGATATAATAGTTTTTTTATAGTATAATATCAAAAGTCTTATTTGCTTCGCGATAGTGCATAAATGATACCTTTCCCTCGGTTACGTACGACTTGTACGCGCCCATCGGGGAAGCCCCCATTTATTTCTCTCGCTCGCAACTAAGCCTTTTGCAAAGTCTTATTTGCTTCACGATAGTGCGCAAGTGAGAGCTTACCTTTGGTGTTGAGTACGACTTGTACGCGCCCATCGGGGAAAACCCCATTTATTTCTCTCGCTCGCAACTAAGCCTTTTAATTGGGGTATTGATTTTAGAGGACAAACAATAAAGTAGTTGTTCATATTTCAGGATATCACATATCCTTAATAACGTATAGTAAAAAAATAAAAAACAAAGAGGTAAGAAATGTTACAGGTATCTAACGTTTTGGTGCAGTTTGGTAGTAGAAAACTGTTCGAGGACGTAAATTTGAAGTTTACTAATGGAAACTGTTATGGAATAATAGGCGCAAACGGCGCAGGCAAGTCCACGTTTTTACGTGTTTTGTCGGGAGATTTAGAGCCTAATAAGGGTGAAGTTTTCCTTGGTAAAAACGAGAGAATGTCGGTGCTTATGCAAAATCAGGACGCGTTCGATAACGAAACGGTAATTCGTACCGTTATGATGGGACACAAGCGTCTTGTTCAGATTATGGACGAAAAAGACAAGCTTTACGCAAAGGAAGACTTTACGGACGAGGACGGCGTTAAGGCAGGCGAGCTTGAAACGGAGTTTGCTGAGCTTAACGGTTGGGAAGCTGAGTCTGAGGCTGAAAAGCTTCTCTCCGCGCTTGATATTCCCGAGAGCGACTATTATATGCAAATGGCGGATATTGACGCTAAAAAGAAGGTTAAAATTCTTCTTGCTCAGGCGCTTTTCGGCAACCCCGATGTTCTTCTTTTGGACGAGCCTACCAATAACTTGGACCTTAAAACCATTAAGTGGTTAGAAGACTATTTGATGGATTTTGAAAACACGATTATCGTAGTTTCGCACAACCGTTATTTCCTTAACAGGGTTTGTACGCATATTTGCGACGTAGACTACGGCAAGATCAATATTTATTTCGGTAACTATGATTTCTGGTATCAGAGCAGTCAGCTTATGGCAAGACAAATGAAAGACCAGAACAAAAAGGCGGAACAGCGCGCTAAGGAGCTTCAGGAGTTCATTGCAAGATTTGCCGCAAACGCGTCCAAGTCCCGTCAGGCAACTTCCAGAAAGAAAGAGCTCGAAAAGCTTACTATCAACGATATTAAGCCCTCTTCGCGTAAGTATCCGTTTATCGAGTTTAAGTTCGAGCGTCAAATAGGTAACGATATTCTTACCGTGGACGGACTTACTAAAAAAGGGTATTTTGAAAACCTTTCCTTTATCCTCTCTAAAGACGATAAAGTGGGTATTGTCAGCAGAAATAGCAAGGTTGTAACAATGCTTTACGATATTTTAACAGGTAAGGAAGAGGCGGATAGCGGAACGTTTAAGTGGGGTATTACAATCAATCCTACCTACCTTCCTCAAAATAACGCGGAATTTTTCGATGGGTGCTCGCTTTCCCTTGTTCAGTGGCTAGACCAGTATTCGTACGACCACTACGAAGAGTTTGTAAGAGGCTGGCTTGGAAGAATGTTGTTCTCAGGTCAAGAAGCGCTAAAGGAAGCTAAGGTGCTTTCCGGTGGCGAAAAGGTGAGATGTATGCTTGCAAAAATGATGCTGGAGGGCGGAAACTTCCTGCTTTTGGACGAGCCTACAAACCACTTGGACCTAGAAGCAATAACCGCGCTAAATACCGGACTTATTAACTTTAAGGGGAATATGCTCATAACCTCTCACGACCAAGAGCTTATGAACACCGTATGTAACCGTATTATTGAAATCGACGGAACAAAGACGTTTGATAAGCTTGTTTCATACGACGAGTACCTTGCTCTTACCGACAGCCGACTATTCTAGTGGGCAGACCCACTGTCAATATTAGTTATTTGACAAAATAAAATATATAGGTGTGTATGGTACTTTTATTAAGAGGTCTCAAAAGCTTATTAGAGTGCAGACCCACTGTCAATATTGGTTATTTGACAAAATAAAATAAATAGGTGTGTAGTGTACTTTTACAAAGAGGAGTCAAAAGCTTATTATAGTGCAGACCCACTGTCAATATTAGTTATTTGACAAAATAGAATATATAGGCATGTAGGGTACTTTTATTAAGAGGTGTCAAAAGCTTATTAGAGCGAAGGCGGTGTGAGGGCACGCTGCCAATATAGGGTTAGTATTATCTCTCAAATTAAATGTAGGTGTACGACTGCCGAATTGATACTAAGGCGAACTCTGAATATAAGGAATACTAACAAGATGTAGGGGCGATTCACGAATCGCCCGCATTTTAGAAACTCCCCATACCTTACGTTATTGCGAGCAAGCGTGACGCTTGACCCAATATAGTACTTTAACTAAGGTAAATAATTAATTACAGCTAGTTTTTTCCCTTTCCTGTTATTGCGAGCAAGTGAAGCGACGTGGCAATCTCTTAAGGGAAATAAAGTAACAGATAAAATCAATTTTATCACAAACTCAAGTAACAATATAGGGAGTGGACCTGTTCACCGTGGCAATCTCTTATGTTAAAATAAAATCCAGACAATAAAACAAAAACGGAACAAGATTTTGTCTTGTTCCGTTTTTCTTATATACGTATGGTTGTTTTTTTGACTTTTAGCCTACAATAATGTTGATAAGGCGAGAGGGAATTACGATAGTCTTTCTTACGGTTTTGCCCGAGATTGCGGACTGTACCTTTTCGTCAGCAAGAGCGATAGCGGTGATTTCGTCGTTAGTTGCCTTTGTGGGGATAACGATACGGGTTTTGATTTTGCTGTTGACCTGAACCGCAATTTCAATTTCGTCCTTTACAAGCTTGCTCTCGTCAGCTAAGGGGTAAGAAGCCTTGAATACGGATTCTGTTCCGCCCAATTTTTCATTAAGCTCTTCAGCAAAGTGAGGAAGCATAGGAGCGATAACGATAATAAGCTTTTTGACAAGCGCAACGTAAAGCTCTTCGCTGATCTTGCCCTCGGTCTTGATAAACGTGTTAACACATTCCATAAGACGGGCTACTGCAGTGTTGAAAGAGAAAGAGTTAAGGTCGTTAGTAATTTGCTTAACAGCGTAGTTAAACGCGTATTCAAGCTCTTTTTCGCTGGCAGAGTCGGGATTGCACGTGCCGTAGTGGTTAGCCTTAAGGATAACTCTTTCGAGCTTGTCGAGGAACTTAACGATAGCCTTAATGCCGTCTTCGTTCCAAGGACCGCCCTCTACGTACGAGAAGCCGAACATAAGATAGAGTCTGAATACGTCCGAACCAAACTCGCTGATGTATTTGTCGGGGTTTACAACGTTGCCACGGCTCTTGCTCATCTTTGTTCCGTCAGGACCTAAGATAAGACCTTGGTGAACAAGTTTTTTGAATGGCTCGTCAAAGTTGAGATATCCCATATCACGAAGCGCCTTTGTGATAAATCTGGCGTAAAGAAGGTGCATACAAGCGTGTTCTGCGCCACCAACGTAAGTGTCAACAGGTAGCATTTTGTTAATAAGCTCGCTGTCAAATGGCTTGTCTGCGTTCTTGTTGTCGGGATAACGGAGGTAGTACCAGCTGGAGCATACGAAAGTATCGAGAGTATCGGGATCGCGTCTTGCGTCTTTTCCGCAGCAAGGACATTTAACGTTCATAAACTCTTCGCACTTAGCAAGCGGGGATTTTCCGTCGGGAGTAAAGTTTACGTTGTAGGGAAGCTCTACCGGTAAATCCTTTTCGGGCACAGGAACTGCTCCGCAAGAAGGACAGTGAATCATAGGAATGGGAGCGCCCCAATAACGCTGACGGGAAACCGACCAATCTCTGAGTCTGTAATTAACTTTAATACCGCCCTTGTTTTCGCCCTCTAACTGCTTCAAGATTGCTAATTTTCCGCTTTCGCTATCCATTCCGTCAAACTTTCCGCTATTGCAAAGTACGCCGTACTCACAGTAGGGAAGGTCGTCGTTTTCGCCGTTTGCGGACTTGATAACGCGCTTAATGGGAAGATTGTACTTGGTTGCGAATGCAAAATCTCTCTCGTCGTGAGAGGGAACGCCCATTACGATACCAGTTCCATAAGAAGCAAGAACGTAGTCGGCAATCCAAATTTGCACCTTTTCGCCGTTTAGGGGATTGATAGCGTACGCGCCGGTGAATACGCCCGTCTTTTCCTTTACAGTAGACTGTCTTTCGATGTCGGACGCTTTTGCGGTTAACGCCTTGTATGCTTCCACTTCTTCGCGGTGTTCGTCGGTGGTAATTTCGTTTACCCAAGGATGTTCGGGCGCAAAGACTACGTACGATACGCCGTTAAGCGTGTCTGCGCGAGTGGTAAATACCCTGAAGGGCTTGCCGTTTTTAGCAAGTGTGAACTCAACTTCACCGCCGATAGACTTGCCAATCCAGTTCTTTTGCATGGACTTGGTTTTTTCGGGCCAATCAATAGTGTCAAGCCCAGAAAGAAGCTCTTCGGCATAATCGGTGATTTTGAAGAACCACTGAGTCATTTCTTTACGAACGATATCCGTTCCGCATCTTTCGCAAGCGCCGTCAATAACCTGCTCGTTAGCAATAACGGTTTGACAGGACGGACACCAGTTTACCAAAGAGAGCTTTTGATATGCAAGACCTTTTTTGTAAAGCTGTAAGAAAAGCCACTGCGTCCACTTGTAGTAGTCGGGATCGCAGGTATAAAGCTCGTGATTCCAATCAAACATTGCGCCCATGTTTTGGAGCTGTCTTTCCATGGTCGCGATATTTTTCATTGTGCTGTCTTTTGGATGGATTCCCGTCTTTATAGCGAAGTTTTCAGCGGGAAGACCAAACGCGTCAAAGCCCATAGGCTGAAAGAGTTCATAGCCCTGAAGCTTCTTAAAACGAGCGTACGTATCGGTAGGACCATAGTTGTACCAATGTCCCAAGTGAAGGTTAGAGCCCGAGGGGTATGAGAACATTTCAAGTACGTAAAATTTCTTCTTACCGCTGTTTGCGTCAAAGGAGTTGATCTCCTTATCTTTCCAAATTTTATTCCATTTTTCTTCTACGTAAACGTAATCCATTTTATTCTCCTGTTTTTCGGATTGAATTAATTTCTACGAAATTATACTACTAAAAAAAGTTTATGTCAATTATTTAAGGGCAATTGCGTATTTTTGTTTTGTTTCTTAATCTCGCTTATTAAGCTTGCTCCTATTATTAACACCGCGCCTATAACGCTAAAAATACTGAACTCCTCGCCAAGAGCGGTAAATGAAAGAATAACCGCTAAAGTGGGATCGATGTACGAAAATATCGCAACCGTATGCGACTTAAGCGTGCCAACTGACGCAAAATACAGTACGTAAGCTATGCCTGTATGTACAATGCCTGCGCATACTAATAAGCCGATAGAAAGTCCGTTTGCGCCGTAAAAAAGTGTTTTGTCGGTAATAAGCACGTAAGGTAATAAAACAAGCGAGGCAATTACTAGTTGTACGAAAGTTCTGTCAAAAGACGGAACTGAATTGCTTTTGCGGTTTAGGATAACCACGGTAGCGTATAGTAGCATTGCGCCAAGAGCTAGCGATATACCTATAAAGTTTATGGAAAATCCGCTTTCTATTACGCCAGAAACCAATACCATTCCAACAAGTGAAATAATAGCGCAAATTATGTGTTTTAAGGAAAGCTTGTCCTTAAAAAGAGGAACGGAAATAAAAATAACCAGCGTAGGAGCAAGATAATAAATAAGAGTTGCGGAGGCTACCGATAAGTATGAATACGCCTCAAACAACAGTACCCAGTTAAAACCGAGAGCTAGCGAGGAAATTAGTAGCGGTATTGCGTTTTTCTTAATTTGCAAAAAATTTGGCTTAGTTCTTTTTATAAGCATTATCACAAGCAGGAAAACTGAGCCTATAACCGCTCTAGAGAGTGCAATAAGAGAGGAAGAAAGATTTATGTAAAATCTAAGCAGTCCTATCGTTCCAAAAATACTCATAGACGTTATTAGCATTATGACGGCAAGAGCCGTGTTTTTATTCGCGTTTTTCATGTAAATATGTTATCATAAAAATTGCTATTTGTAAAACAAATCAGCGATACTTGACATAAATAAACATAAGTGATATAATTTGTTTGCAAAATTAAAAACGGAGAATAAAATCATGACTAAAGTTCAAATAGAAATGGTTGACGGAAAAATTATTAACCTTGATCTTTTCGAAGATATTGCACCCATTACGGTAGAGAATTTTCTTTCATACGTAGACGAGGGATTTTATGACGGATTGTGCTTTCATAGAGTAATTGACGGATTTATGATTCAGGGCGGTGGCTTTGAGTGGAAGGACGGTCTTGTTCAAAAGCAAGGCAAGCCTGCAATTAAAGGAGAGTTTAAGATTAACGGTGTAGAAAACGATATTTCTCACGTGCCTGGAGTTATTTCGATGGCTCGTACAATGTTCAAAGACAGTGCAACTTCGCAGTTCTTTATTTGCGTAGATGACGCGTCCTTTTTAGACGGTCAGTACGCAGGTTTTGGAAAGGTATCTGACGAAGAAAGCCTTAATAATGCTATTAAAATTGGCAAGGTAGAAACAGGAAACTGGCAGTATTACGGTGACGTTCCTACTACCCCGGTTGTTATCAAAACGATAAGGAGAATATAATGCTCAACATAAAAAGAATAAACGAGCTATATCATAAGAGCAAAACTCCCGAAGGACTAACCGAGGAGGAAAAGCAAGAGCAGGCAATTTTGCGCAGAGAGTATATCGATAGCGTAAAGGCGAGCTTTACTTCTCAAATGGGACCTAAGGAAGAGTGGATTCAACTTAGGAAAGAACAGGAAGCAAAAAAGAAAGGAAAGTAAGAATTTTACTAAAAACCGCAATACGTGTTGCGGTTTTTGTGTAGCTTTAAGATAAATTTTGAGTTTTTTGAGCAAACAGAAAAGTGACTAATTGTAAAAAAAGCGTTAATAATTTTCAATAAAAGCTTTAAGAGGTTGACAAAACCGCATATTATATGTAAAATATTATACAGTAATTATTAAGGAGATTTTATGACGGCAAAAGAGATTGCGGAAAAATTTAAAATTGACGGTATGATACGAGAAGTAAGACCTTATGGCGACGGACATATCAACGATACTTTTTTGGTAAAAACCACTACTAAAAAGTACGTTATGCAAAGAATAAATACGTTTGTGTTTACCAATGCTGAAGTTTTAATGAGCAATATCGTAAACGTTACAACATATCTTAATAATCAAATTGATGCGCAACGCGGTGATCCACGTCAAAAAATTCAAATAATTAATACAGTGGATGGTAAGTATTATTATTCGTGCGAAGAGGGGTGCTTTAGAATGTACACCTATGCCGAACATACTCGCTCTGTAAACATTCCGCTAAGTAACGAGCATTTCAAAAAAGGCGCAATTTGTTTTGCAACGTTCGTAAAGTATTTGCTTGACTATCCTGCCGATACGATAGTGGACGTTATTCCCGACTTTCACGATACTCGCTCTAGGTACAAAGCTTTTGAAAGCGCGGTAAAAGACGACGAGTTTGGACGGCTTGAGGGCGTAAAGGACTTAGTTGAGTTTGTAAAACAGCGCGAAAAATACGTGGGATTGCTTGTGGATAAACTTAAAAAAGGTCAGCTTCCTTATAGAGTTACTCACAACGATACTAAGTTCAATAATTTGCTACTAGACGACGAAACTTATAACCCAGTCGCGGTTATAGATTTCGACACTATTATGAAAGGTACTATTTGTTACGATTTTGGTGACGCTATAAGAGCTGGATGTAACAGTGCGGAAGAGGACGAAGCAGATCTTAACAAGGTGTATTTCGATTTTGACAAGTACGAAGCGTTTGCAAAGGGTTATCTTAGCACGCTAGGACAGTTTATTACCGAAGAGGAAAAGGATAATCTTGCATTCTCGTGCATACTAATTACGCTAGAGTGCGGAATAAGGTTTCTTACGGACTACTTAAGAGGAGATTGTTACTTCAAGACGCATTATCCAAAGCAGAACGTATATAGAGCAAAAACTCAGTTCAAGCTCGTTATGGATATGGAACAACGTTTTGAGGAAATGAAGAGTATTATAGCACAAGCAACTTGTTAAGTTAAGGAGGCTACAATGTTTATTTACGAAATGCATACTCACAACCGTATAGCTTCGCATTGCGGAAGATATACTCCCGAAGAGATAGTTAAAACTTATTTCGAACAGGGCTTTACCGGTATTTGCGTAACTGACCACTTTTTTAACGGAAACTGCGCAATAGACAGAAACTTGCCCTGGAAAGAGAGGGTAGAACAGTTTTGCTCAGGATATGAAAAGGTAAAAGAAGAGGGTGACAAGGTAGGGCTAAAAGTCTTCTTCGGCTTTGAATATTCAGTTAAAGGACAGGCTAAAGACAGTATGGTAGGAACCGATTTCCTTATATACGGTCTTGACAAAAACTGGCTACTTTCCAAAGACGAAAGCATTTTGGATATGAGTGTAAACGACTTTATGAAGATGGTGCGCAATGAGGGCGGTTTTGTAGTTCAGGCGCATCCGTTCCGCTTAGAGCTTAAATATATGGATCACATTTCGCTTTTCCCCAATTTTACGGACGGAGTAGAAGTGTTGAACGCATCGCCTAATACTATGGGTAGAGCTAATAAGCTAGCTAAAAAGTACGCGAAAGAATATAACTTTTATCGCATAGCAGGCTCGGACGCACATTCTAATAAGGACAGAGAGTATTTTGCTGTGCTCAAAACCGTAAACAAGGCGGAAACGATAGAAGAGCTTATTCGCGAGATAAAAGACAGAACTACTAAGGTTGCGATGAAGAAGAATAAGTTCTATCCCAACCAAGAAAAATAATTTATAAAGGTAAGAAGATAAATGAGTGACAAAACCTATTGGCTTAACAAACTAATCAAAAGACAGTATGCAAAAAGCGACTTTATCCGTGTAGACGGAGCAGGTACGCCTTCGTGGAATTCCACCGTAACCGTAATTTGCGTTGCAGTTATGATATTCGGACTTTTCTCGTACTTTATGAACGGAATGTCATTTATGTGGATGCTTGTAACGATTGCCGGCGGTGTTTTAACCGTTGGTAGTATCGTGTTTGGAAAAATAATGGCGAGATCGGCGTTTAGCGAGTTTATATATCGTTATAACGGTAAGGATTTATTCTTCCAGTACATCGGCAAAAAACATATCGTGTTTGCTTGCGACGGAAAGATTTTCGAGTTTAAGGATAGAGAAGTAAAGACTGTTGATAGCATTTATCGTCCTTACAATTCTATGACTACTGTGTGCGAAGTTTTGTATACCTCTCAAAACCGTAAAGGTGAAAACGTGTTCCATTTTGGCGAGGACGTAGTGGAGAAAGACGGTAAAAAGAAGGTTTATAAGTACAAGGTAAAGCTTAATAGAGAAAACAAAATGGAAAGCTATACCGTGAACGGTACTACTATGACTTTTAGCTACGTAAGAAAGGGTGAAGTTAAGCTTGCAATGCCCATAATTTTATTTAACGAAATTCGTTCTGCAGGTATAGAACTTCCTGGCGACGATGTTATTCAGCTTATCTATAACTATTAGTAATAGTGTTCATATAGTAGGTTTATATTAAAATGTTTGACAAAAATAAAAATTTGATATATACTTACTAAGTAAAAAAATTAAGAGGTTTTGATATGAAACTTATATGTAATGGAAACGACCTTGCCGACGGAGTTGGTAAAGTTTATAAAGCAATCAGCGCAAGATCCAATAACCCCATTTTGGAGGGTATTAAAATTAAGGCGGAAAGCGGTACTTTAACTCTTACTGCAACCGACTTGGAGCTTGCTATCGAAAAGGTAATTGTTGCCGACGTTAAAATCGAGGGCGAAACTGTTGTCCCCGGTAGATTTTTCAGTGAGTTTGTTAAAAAGCTTACCAAGGAAGAGATAGAACTTGTTGTGTCTGACAAAAGTCAGCTCAAAATCAAGTATACCGACTCCGAGGGTGTTTTGCAGTGCTTTGATTCTGCCGACTATCCCGAAATCAAAGAACTTTCTTCCGCTCAGTCTTTCGTTGTAAAGAGCGAGGATTTGCGCGACCTTGTAAACAAGATTGCGTTCTCCGTATCTGCTGATGATGCTCGTCCTATTCTTAAAGGCGTGCTTTTAGAGATTGGCGCAGATAGCATAACTGGCGTTGCGCTCGACGGCTACCGTCTTGCTCGCTCTATTAAGCCTATTATCAAAACGACTGGCGAAATGAGCGCTATCGTTCCTGCAAGATGCCTTACTGAGATTGCAAGACTTCTTGATAACGACGAAGACGAAGTATCGGTAAGTATTCAAAAGAATTACCTTATGGTAAACCTTGGACACACCAAGATCACTTCTCGTCTTTTGGACGGTAATTTCCTTAATTACAGACAAATTATCCCCTCGTCGTTCAATACCGAAGTTACCCTTCCCAAAGAGCGTTTCGAGTCGGGCTTAGAGCGCGCTATGCTTCTTGCAAGAGCGGATAAAAACAACCTTGTTCGTTTTGATATTAAGGAAAATTATATGCAACTTTCCTCCAACTGCGAAACTGGTAACATCGTAGAAAAAATCGTTATCCGCATGGATGGTCAGGACCTTGCTATCGCTTTCAACGCTAGATATTATATGGAACTTCTCCGCTACGTAGATACCGAAACGGTTACTATCAAGTTTACCGATCAAGTTTCTCCCTGTGTTGTTGTGCCTTCTGACGGAAAAGATGACTTTATGTACCTTGTTCTCCCCGTTCGTTTGCTTGACTAATTTAAAATAAAGGTGTATAATACCAAAGCAAGTGTGAAACTCCTTGCAAATTTATAAAGATATAATGCTTAGAGAGATCTAAGTTTTATAAGCTGATGAGGGTTCAGGCGGACCAGCTGATTCGGTCATGTACGAATCCCAAAACTAAATAAAGATATACTGCTTAGAGAGATCTAAGTTTTATAAGCTGATGAGGGTTCAGGCGGACCAGCTGATTCGGTCATGTACGAATCCCAAAACTAAATAAAGATATAATGCTTAGAGAGATCTAAGTTTTATAAGCTGATGAGGGTTCAGGCGGACCAGTTGATTCGGTCATGTACGAATCCCAAAACTAAATAAAGATATAATGCTTAACTTTGGTTAAGTTTTATATGCTGATGTGGGTTCAGTCGGACCAGTTGATTCGGTCATGTACGAATCCCAAAACAAAATAAAGATATAATGCTTAGAGAGATCTAAGTTTTATATGCTGATGTGGCTCAGTCGGTAGAGCAGCTGATTCGTAATCAGCAGGTCGCCGGTTCAAGTCCGGCCATCAGCTCCACAAAACCTTATTCGCAAGAGTGAGGTTTTTGTTTTACAAAAGCATATGGCGACCATAAGATTACGAAGTTCATAGCAAAGCTATTTCACCGTAATACTCGCCTGAGGCTCGTGCTTCGCAAACAAGTTTGCTTCGTAGCAGCAGGTCGCCGGTTCAAGTCCGGCCATCAGCTCCACAAAACCTTATTCGCAAGAGTGAGGTTTTTGTTTTACAAAAGCAAGATGGCGACCGTGAGATTACGAAGTTCACGGCAAAGCCGTTTCACCGTAATACTCGCCTGTGGCTCGTGCTCCGCAAACAAGTTTGCTCCGTAGCAGCAGGTCGCAAAGTAGCAGAGCTACGGTTCAAGTCTCGGCACATACTCGCTGTGCTCGTGCTTCGTAGCAGCTCCACAAAACCTTATTCGTTTGAGTAAGGTTTTTGTTTTACAAAAGCAAAAAGGCGACCGTGAGATTACGAAGTTCACGGCAAGCCGTTTCACCGTAATACCAACGTGACGTTGGATCCGTTATGGGGGTGTTGTTAGTTCAAGTCACGGCTCATACTCGCCTGAGGCTCGTGCTACGTAACAGCTCCATTAAAAGACTTGTCTTTTAATTTACGCCGATAGGCGTAATATCATTTGCGCGAGCAAGCGCAATATCATTCGAGCGAAGCGAGTTTAGAAAAAAGTAGGCGACCGTGAGATTACTCGGTGTTTTTAATTTTAATATTATATATAAAATTTTTGTATGAAGTATAAAAATAATTGTTGACAGAATAAAGACAGTTATAGTAAACTTTAATTATAGAATAGCGTTATTTTTTTGAGAGGGAAAGATATGAAAGTGGAGAACATTGAGAATATTTGCTTTAGGTTGAAAGCTTTCGAAAAAGAGCTGAAAAGTATATCGCAAGCAAAAAGTTGCGGTATAAATATTTTTGATGCGATTGGTATGCAACGTCAAGAAATTAAGCACTCAGCATTTTTGGCGTGGTTGCTAAATCCAAATAAGGAGCACGGTTTTTCTTCGCGGTGTATTAAGTTGTTACTTAAAAGTTTGGTTTTAAGAAAGAACGAAGGGTATTTAGATAATGAGCAAATATTGAGTCAAGCTGGGTTTAATTATGCTGATATAGATAAATATTTCGAAGATATAGACAGTATTAACGTGGAAACAGAGCGCCCCATAACAAAAGAAAATATAGACGATGGGCGAATAGATGTTTATATAGAAGATAGGAAGAATAAGGTTTTAATTGCAATAGAAAATAAAGTGTTTACGTCTACTCACGATAATCAGTTATTAAGGTACGAAGAGGAGTTTGAAGATAGGACGGATTGGAAGCAGATTTTCGTTTACCTATCGCCGTCGGGCGAACTTCCTAAAGATGATAACGGTTTGTTGTGCTACAAGTGGTGCGTTATGGATTATCGAGAAGTTTTGGGAGTAATTAAAGAACTAGAGAGTGGTCATATAAAACCAATTCCAAACAAATTGAAGATATTATTAAAGGATTATATTGATATGGTAGAAACTAATATTCTTAAAGAAAAGAAAGAGCTTATAAAGCTATGCAAACATATTCGCAAAAAATATCAAGAAGAATTGGAAATTTTGTTGCAGTACACGGGCGAAGAAGTTATCGAGTACGTAAAGAGCAGTTTCAAAGAGCGTGTTATTGGTGGAGTCCTAAAAGAAACTGAAAGCGGAATAATGGGATATTCGGCTAAAATACAGTCTTTTTTTGCTAAAATTGATAATTCTTCAAAGTTTAATTTTGCATATAGCATAAGTTGTATAAAAGGACCAATGCAAGCAAAAATTTCCATAAATAAAGAAGAAAACGAAGAGTGGACTACTGCTCAAACAATGATAAAGGATATTATTGCACCTAAAGTAAAGGCGGGAAATAAGTACTGTTCTATGATTAGTATGGAAATATTGAGCGAGGAAGAAGTTTGTATGCCGTTAGAAAAAGTTCGTAGCGTAATAGATAAAAAACTGGCTGAGTTTTATGCTAAGATAGAATATCTTGAAAATAATCTGCATATTTAGATGTGCGTATACAGCAAAAAAATTGGTATATATTTATTGAAATTGTTCCGTAATAAGAATACGAAAAAACGATACTTTACTTAAAGTGTAGAGTATCGTTTTTAGTGTTTTTGAATGCCTTTTTATTGTTGTATAAGCTTTATAATTTTTATCGTAAGGATTTTGTTTTGTGATAGCATTAGTTGCTAAGGTGAAAATTTTGATTAGGGTTTAGTCATTAAGATTAGAATGAGATGGACTTAATTTCTTAATACGTTTATAAAGTAGTGAGAGTTCGTTGTTATAACCAACGCCACCGCCTTGCATAGCGTACGCTTTATTGGCAAACTTTAGGGCGTTGTCATAATCGCCTAAATCGCAATAGGAGCTTCCAATTGTTGTAAAAAGCACAGACGAGTCCACCTTAAACAATCGGTAGTAGTGAAGCGTTGTTTCTAAGCCTTCCTTTACGTAACCTGCGTTTCTGCATGCGCTGTTATAGATGGGGAGAATAATGCGCAACATACTTAGCTCGTCAATTCTTGTTCGAAAAGCAATCTCGCATAGTTTTATTGTAATCTTATACGCTTCGGTTTTTTTAGTTTGTTTAATAAGGCTAATCAAATTTTCGTCAGAAAGAGTCGTCGTATCGATAGATAAAAAGTAGGATTCCGCAAGTTTTTGAATAATGGGTCGGGAAGGAATCATGAAGTTTTCGTCGAAAAAAACCGCTTTGTCAGAGTCGTAATAATAAACTTCTCCATCCAAACAAATCTCGTTCATAATTTTCTCCTTTGTTTTTGATGTATTTTTATTATAACACGAATCTATATGTTTTTTCAATACAATTTTTGTACATTTTTTAATTTTATTTCCCTATTTTTTTAGGAGTAGTACAATTTTTACCGTGTGGATAATGGTAGAGATAAGCATAATGGCAATAAGTACAAGCATTTCGATAGGCAAGGATACGGAGAAAGCAATCATAAACAACGGTTTTCCTACGTGGATTATAAAGCCTGGAGTGGTTAGCTCGAAAACGAGTAGTAAAATGCCGAAAACAAGGTTTAGAACAATAGCGGATAAAAGAGTTATGAGCTTTGCTTTTTTGGGCATGTTCCGTTTTTCCACCTTAAAGACAATTAGCAACAGGGAGGTTAGCGGTATAAGAAGCTCCCACAATGCTAAAAAGACGTATTTTGCGTCGTATAAAGCGTTTTCTATTGCGTTGAAACAGCATAGCGACGAGCCGATAAAAACAAAAGACAAGATAGCAAGAATACAAATAGGCAGGTATTCGACAATATTCAAATTTACGGTGTCTGTTTGTTTTATTGATAGTTTAGCCTTGGAAATTTTATGGTTGGGTTTTATGATTGCAAAGAGGTTATATCCCTGCAAAAGTATTAGCAACGAGTTTATAACAAGCGCGTCGTAAGGGAAGGAAATTATAATGCTTGGCAAGCTTTCGTACACGCCCAAACGATTGTTGCTGGCGTATAAATTAAAGTTAGTTATAATTCCTACAAGGTTGAAAACTGCGATTGCAACTACAACACAAGAATAGATTATTTTTGCGGTATTGTTCGCATTTTTGTTATACGTATCGTAGAAAAAGAACAAAAAGCATAAAACGGGCAACAAGTACGATACTATTAGAGGAAGCATTTTAAGAGGTTCGCGGAAGCCGTTTGCGATAAATCCCGACAAGCATTTATAAAAGTCGTACATAAAAAAGCAAGAAAGCAAAAACAATAGAGCGGATAGAGATGCTAAGATAATTTTTATTATTTTCGTCTTATTCATATTGCTCACTTCCCTTCGTGTTATTTATAAAGTTTTGTCTGATATTTTCCATGCTCAAAAACTCTTGCGCGGTCATATTTTCTTTAAGGTTAATAACTTTATAACCCAGCATATCTTCAAAGTGATAAAGCTGGTTTGTGCTCTTTACGCCAAACGAAAATATTGCCTTGTCGTCTAAGTTGTCGCTATGCGCGTTGTAGATAAAATCGCCGTAGTTTTTGTGATCGTGGCCTACAAAAAACGATATAATATTAGCATCGCGTAATTTTTGATAAGCGCCGTTGTTTTTATAGGGATGGAAAATTCCTTCGCCAAACTTTCCTTGCCCAACAGTGGTGGGATCTTGTGCGGTTTCGTACTGCTTTTTAGCAGTTTCGTACTCAACGAACGGAATATGGAAAAACGCCATTCCTATATAATTTTTGTCTTTTGTTGCAGTTTGATAAATTTTTTGCGCGTGGTCGAGCTGGTTTTGACGAATTATATCATATTCGTATTTAGCTCCGTTAAAGTGGTAAGAGTTACTGTCAATAATATGCAATCTATAAACTACGTCCACCTCGTTTGTGCTCTTGCTTCTGTCGTCAACAAGGTCGATAAAATAGTTAGTAAGTCCAAAAATATTATCGTCTTCAAAATCTCTCAAGGTTCCAAATTTTCCCTCTTCTATCTCCTTTCCGTCCTCTGTTGTGTATTCCTTTAGGACGGAGTTGATATAATATCTGGGATAATCGCCCTGATTGTCGTGGTTTCCAAAAGTTACAGCAAACTTGACAAGCCTGTTTTTGCTTTGCGTTAAGCTTTTGCACTCGTCGTTAAGCGTTTTAACAAGGTTTTTAACCACGCTTTTTGTCGCGTACATAAAGTTGTCGCCAGTAAGAATAACAAGGTCGGGCTGTTGCGTACGTATTGCGTTTTTAACAACATTAAGCTGAAGAGCTAAATCGCTCTCTATTCCTAAGTGAAGATCGGTAAGCTGTAAAATCTTAAAGTTGTCGTGAAATTGCATTGTCGTGCGGTACTCGCTTATCTCGTACTCTCGCTCTTTTAATGGCGCGGAGCACGCGGTAAAAGAAAGCAAAAGCAATACCGTTAATAAAATAGTGAGTGCTTTTTTCAAGATTTTCTCCTTTGTGTTTATAAATTCTTTTTATATTATACTATCATAAAATTGGGAAATTTGCAATAATATTTTCTTTTGAAATAGTATTTTTTTACCGTATTTTGATTTCGATGTTGACAATACTGTTTATAAGGTGGTATAATTTAAAAACAAACGAAAAAACAGGAGAAAATGTATGACTTTTGGTATTAATGTGTTTGATTTTGGAGCAAAAGGCGATGGTGTTACTGACGATACGCAAGCAATACAAAACGCAATAAACTATGTAGCAAAGCGCGGAGGCGGAAGAATTTTGTTTCCGTACACGCCAAAAGGCTACCGCTTAGCTTCGCCCGGTATTGAGGAGTATAACGGTAGAAAGGTGCGCGCTCAGCTTGTTATTCCACCCGAGAATAATCCTAATATTTTTCTTGAGGGAGAAATGCCTTGTAGGTTATTAAATGCGTATATGGTGCGACCATTAGACTGTCAAAGCATTTTTAAACCCACAAGATTTACTCCTCTTCGTAGTGATAATACGTATATTTTCTCTGATTGGGACGCGCCTGAAATTCACGATCCGACAGAGCGTCCGTGGTCTATTATTTCCGCGCCAGAGGGAGATAGTTGTAAAGGTCATTTTTCTATGGCTAAGTTTTCTATGGCGAATTTGGAGTTTAGAGTACCTATGCGCCATGACAAAATGTACCCCACGCAAAGCGGTGTGAACTTGCAAAATATTAGTAGAACGTGGGTGAGTGATTGTCAATTCTGTATTAATTCGCAGGTGGGTGACGCGGTAGAGAAAAAGGAGCTACTGGAAAATCCGTGCCATACCGTAGGGCTTATGATGTCGGGGGATCAAAACGATCACAACGTGCTTCGTAGCGTTGCTGTGCAGGGCTTTAAGTATGGGTTTGTGCTTGGCGAACACGTGGTAGCCGACTATCTTTACGTTCATAACTGTGAGGAGGGCATAGTTTTCCACGATAGCTCACACCTAACGCATATTCAGCACGTGGTAGCTCAGCATAACCGCTGTATTCTTACAACAACCAGAGAAAATCTTTTTGGGCACGAAAAAGGCCCATGCCTTGTAACCATTGGTTCTATAAGCTACGAGGCAGGAGCGGACGAATTCCCGGTAGTATCAAGATTAAAGTATGGGGTGTATGATCCAGACAAGCGTTTGCATGGTTCGCTTACGTATAGATATCAAACGTGGGGATCAATGCAAGATTTTCCCGTAATAACTGGTGATAAGTTCGAAGTTAAGATGTATTGATTTTGCTGAAATATCAATATGCATTGCGGATAACGTTAAAAATAGTGTAACAGTACGTATCAAAGGAAGAAATTGTTTTTTGTAAAAAGCAGTTTTTTCCTTTTAAAAACATTTGGAGAATTTATGAAAACGTTAAATTTTGATAAAGACTGGAGATTTTGTTTTGAAAACAAAATGGACGGATACAATTATTTCGGTTTGTGGAAAATAGAGGGTGGAGCAAGAGCTTGTGAGAGATTTCTGGATTTTAATAACTGGGAAAAGATTAATCTTCCTCATGATTGGGCTATTGCTATGCCAATTGATAAAACAGCAAACAATCTTGCAGGTGGTAGACTAAATTGCAGATACAACGCGCAAATGAGCGAACTTCTTAACGAGTCTAACAATATTTATAACGTTGGTTGGTACCGTAAACATTTTGAGTTTAATCCTAAGTGGAGAGATAAACGTATTTTTATTGAATTTGAAGGTGTTTATCGTGATGCTATTTTGTGGGTAAATGGTACGTATATAATGCGTCATACTAGTGGGTATACAGGTTTTTGTGTGGAGATTACGGATTATTTATATGCCGGCGAAAACAGTATATCGGTTAGGGTTGATACCGATCAAACTGAGGGGTGGTGGTATGATGGTTCGGGCATCTATCGTCACGTTTTCTTACACGTGTGCTCCCCCACGTATTTTAAGATGAACAAAACCGTTGTAAAAACGCAAAAAGACGGACAAGTATGTGTTTCGTGTGTTATTGTAAATGATGAGAATTGTAGCAAAAACACAGATACGTTGTTTGGAATTTATGACAAAAATGGGAATTGTGTGGCGCAATCCGTAGTTTGTACCGAGCTTGATGGAAATAGCGAGAAGCAGTTTAGTACAACGCTTAAAATAAATAATCCTATACTTTGGGATTTAGACAATCCGTATCTTTATACACTTGTTATTTCTGTTGACGGAGAAACACAAAAAACGGTGTTTGGCGTAAGAGAAATTCAGTTTGATCCGAATTGTGGTTTTTTACTTAATGGAAAACGTGTGAAGATACGTGGCGCGTGTGTACACCAGGATTTTGGTGGCGTAGGTGTAGCGCTGTCTGACAACCTTAACAGATATAAGATAAAAAAATTAAAGGAAATGGGATGTAACGCGTACCGAACTTCTCACAATCCGCCTTCGCCAGCTTTGCTTAAAGCGTGTGATGAGGAAGGGATGCTTGTGATGGACGAAGCGAGAATGTTTGGAACTTCGCCCGAAGCAATAGACGAACTTACAGCGCTTATCGAACGTGACAGAAATCATCCGTCCGTTATTATGTGGAGCTTAGGTAATGAGGAAAATGCTATCGAAAACGTAGAGAATGGCGCTCGCTTAATGGAAAAAATGACGCGTATTGCCAAAAGATTAGACGATAGACCAGTTACGTTTGGAGGCAATAACGGTGATAATTTTGAGGGCGTAAACCTAACGAGTGAGGTGCGAGGAATTAATTATATTCACGGCAAGGGAAGTAGCGGTCAGTATCCAACCTGGGTAGATAAATACCATGCCGAGCATCCGCATCAGCCCATAGTTGGAACGGAAGAAACGAGTAATTTTACCAGTCGTGGCGGAATGATTAATGATTTGGAAAATCTGCTTTTGGATTGTACGGGACAGGTGTGCGCAGCTTGGGGAACAACTCCTAGAGGATTTGTAAAATTCAGTGAAGAGCGTGATTATTATTCGGGTGGATTTATGTGGACGGGCTTTGATTATCGTGGCGAGCCAACACCTTTTAATAATACAAACGTGGTATCAACATTTGGCGCGATAGACTTATGTGGAATGGAAAAACCGCCATTTTATTATTATAAGGCGTGGTGGACGGACGAACCTGTGCTTAAGCTTTTACCGCATTGGAATTATAAAAGTGGAGAAAAAGCTAGGGTTGTTGTAATGACTAACTGCGAGTATATTACGTTAAAGATAAATGACAAAATAATAGAGGAAAGAAAAGTAGAAAAGTTCGATGAACCAATATTTGAACTTGATTACCAAAAAGGTGTATTAGAAGTAATTGGTGTGAAAAATGGCAATACGTATACCGATAAATTGGAAACAGCTGGAAGAACCAGTAAGATAAAAACCGATTTAGTACTTAGTGGTAATACAGAAGAGGATATTGTTATATATGAGCTTACAGGCTATGATAAAAACGGAAGGTTTTGTCCTTTAGCGAACGAAATAGTGGAGGTTGCGGTTAGGAACGGAGAAATAGTGGGTGTAGGCAATGGCGATCCGTCATCTTATGAGCCTGAGCAAAAAATGGCGCGTGAAGAGGCTGTTTATATAACTTCAATAACAGGTGATGACGGCGAAATTCCAGTACCGCCAAAGTATTCTAACGTAAAAAAACTTAGGAAAACAGCGATAATACGAGAAGCTGAAATGCCTGGTTATACAGATGAGGTTAGATTGATTGCTCGAACGATTAATCCTGCAATAAAGTCTATCGAAACTTATTGTTTTAAGGTAAGTGACGTTCATAATTTTGAGTATGTAGAATTTGAAAGATTAGGAGGTAAGGCGAGAGTATATCTCAATGGAAAAGAAATAGGCAATAATCTTAGATCTTGTGTTTATGCTGATAGTTCACAGTCGCGTCCGTACCGTTTTTATACAAAGTTAAGAAAGGGTGAAAACGAAGTAAAAGTGGTTAGTGAACGCAATGAACAGTCGCCACCTGCCGTATCGGGATATATAAAGATAGGTAGGATGGTAAAAGATAAAACGTACCAATTAAGGTTGCATTATGGTAAGGCGAGGGTGTTTACAAGGAGCAAAAATATAGATAAATTAAAACTAATTGTTAAAATAAAGCGATAACGTATACTAGTTTTGAGTAAAATAAAAGGCGCGAGGCAATCCAAAAGGAAATTAAACCTTGCGTCTTTTATTTTTAATTTTAGCTTATTTTAGCTTATGCGGTCGTAGTAGACGTCCGGATTTTTAAGTCGTTCTATAATAGTACTAGAGTTGCTAAAGAAATACGTCCAGTTATTAGAACAGTCCCAATATGAATATACTGTCGAGGTTGCATTACTGATAGATGCGAATCTAAATGCGTTTACATCTATTTTCTTAAGCTCTTCTCCAAGAGTAAGGCTTTTGAACGAGCAGTAATAGAAAGCTTCTTTGCCGATATATTCCAAAGCATTTGGAAGAACAACGTCGCCGAAAGATTTCTTGTTTTGATAAAATGCAGACGCGCCAATGTGGGTAAGAGAAGAAGGAAGATTTAGCGAGGTAAGCGAGCACTCATAGAATGCGCCGTCATCAATAATTCCGACGTTCTTACCAAAAGTTACGCTTGCAAGCTCAGCACATTCGGTAAACGCCGATTTACCAATACGGGTTACGGAGTCGGGAATTACAACGTTGTTGAGTTTAATACACCAAGCAAATGCGTAATCGTCAATGTTTTTGAGTGTTGAGGGAAGAACAATTTCGGTAAGGTTTGCACACTTTTCAAACGCGCAATAAGGAATAGTAGTAATTGTTTCGGGAAGAACAACTTTGGTTATCGTTTTGTTTTCTCTGAAGATTTGTGTAATATCTATAACAGGCTTGTTGTTAATATGCGAAGGAACGGTTATTTGAGTATCGCTTCCGTTATAAGCAGTTAAAATAACGTTATCGCCACAAACTACGTACTCATAATCCCCATAAACGAGTTTATCCTCGTTGTACACAACTGGATTGTTATCGGGGTTCCAGTTTTCGTACCAGCTTGCTCTATGGGTAGGAGTATTTATTGTTATTGTAAGGAGTGGGCAGTTTTCAAACGCTTTTGCGCCCATTTTTTCAATGCCAGCGTGAATGGTTGCTTTTGTAAGAGCAGAACAATCTTTAACTGCGCTAGAGAGAATTGCACGAGTGTTACCGTGAACTTCAAGTTCGGTTATATCTTTGTTTACAGTGCCTACAAGCACAAGATAGGGGTTTTGGGTAGAACCAAGATATAATCCGTTGCCGTAAGTATTGTACTTAAGCGCATTTGAGCCGGTAAATACGTATTGTCCTATCGTAGAAAGCGAATCTGAAAGCGTTACGTTTTGTAAGCCTGTATATCCAAGCGCATAATTCTCTATTGTATTAACGTTTTTACCCATATCAAGAGAGGTAAGAGTGTGGCAGTTGTAGAACGCATATTGTGCAAGCCTTGTTACAGAATCGGGAAGTGTTATAGAAGTTATTCCGCAATTTTGGAAAGCGTATTTACCGATATGCGTTATACCGTCGTTAAGGTTGACCGTAGTGATGTTAGAGCAGTTTTTGAACGCATAGTCGGGAACGTGTGTTTCAGCAGTAATTGTTACCGTTTTTAACGACGCGGGAATATAGTAGTAATAGTTTTTATAAGCAGTAATATTGGAAGAGAACTGGTTTGTCGTGCCGATAGAGGAAGAGGAGGTCGAATATCCAAAAATTATTCCCAAAACAGCGCTCTCGTTTACAGAACTGCGCTCTGATCCAATAAAGGGAAGTGAAATGCTTTCAATCGCGGAACAATTATTAAAAGCTCCGTTTTCAATTTTTTTGATATTTTTATTTATTGTTACTTCTTTTAAGTTTGCACTATATGCAAACGCATTTTTTTCTATTACTTCGATGTTATCGGGAAGAGAAATCGAAGTTGCCTTAATTCCAGAAAAAGTTCCTTGCTTAATTACCGTAATGGACTTAGGTAAAGAAATCGAAGTAAGTCCGCAACCACTAAATGCATTATTGTCGATGTCTTGCAAAGACTCGGGAAGATCTATTTGAGAAAGCGAAGAACAACCGCTAAAAGCAGAGTATCCGATAGAAATTAGCTTATCGTTCATTATAACTTCGCTCAATGCCGTACATTTTTCAAAAGCAGTTTCTTGAATTTTTTCTACTTTAGATGGAATTTCAATCTTTTGTAGCGTGGCGTTGTTTTTGAATGCTTTGCCTATTATCTTTGTGTCGGGGTGAATGGTAAAAGTAGTTCTATCGTTAGGCGCAGAAATTAAAATCATATATTTCTCTTTACTAGAGCCAAGATATTGACCGCCTTCGTATTCGTTGTATATTATATTTGAGCAGTTTGACGTAATCCCTGATCCTACCGATTTGATATTGTCGGGCAAAGTGAGCGAAGTAAGGTTTTTACAACCGCTAAACGCTTCGCTTCCGATAGTTTCGACGGAAGTTGGAATGGATATGTTAGAAATTGCCGTATAAGCAAAAGCGCTCGAGTCTATTGTTTTTAACGAAGCAGGAAGAATAACGGAAGTGAGATTATTACAGCTATAAAAAGCGGAAGAGCGAATGGTTTCTAAAGATGAAGGGAGTGATAATTCGGTCAAAGAAGTATTGCGGTTGAATGCGGAAATCCCTATGCTTTTTAATGTGTTTGAAAATCTAATCGTCGTTACGTTATTACAGTTTTCAAATGCGTAATCGCCAATCTTAGTTATGGTGTCGGGAATATAAATATCAATAAGAGATTGATTATTGTAAAACGCGTTATTCTCTATTTCGGTTACCGCTTTACCCATATATGACGATGGAATAACTACTCTCGCTGCGTTAAACCTGGAAGTTGCTTTTACGGAATACGTTTGTGTATTGGTGTTTAGCGTAAAAGAAAGGTTGTCGCTTGGTGTGCGTGTAGAACAAACGGAGCATACGTTGTCTACAAAATCGTGGTTGGGCATAGGCAAGTAAACCGTTTTTTCGTCAGTATATTCAACTCCGTTTACGTTAGCTGTTGCGGTATAAACCGTAGTGCCAAGCGTAGAACAGGTAGACGGCGTTGTTTTTTCTGTTATAGTTGCAATCTGCTCAGTTATGGCAAAGTCGCAGTTTTTACAAGCCAAATCAACCGAAGCTTCGGAATAATCCGCCCATGTCCAAACCTGTTCGCAATCGTGGCGCGCAGGAATTGCTCTGGTTTCTTCTTCGTTACAAGACGAGCAAACTCTTTTTTCTTCGCCGTTTTCCGTGCAGGAAGCGGAACTTACCGTTGTCCATTCGCTGAAAGAATGTTTATGTGGAGTAGAAGATGAGTCGCACGCAGTAATAGCAGTGAGAGCGAGAGCAAGGGATAATAGTGGAATAATTAATTTTTTCTTTGACATAATAAAACTCCTTTTTTAGCGTTATATAGTGATTGTTTTTTTGAGTGTTATACTTAAAGTTTCAGCGTATTTTTTAGCATTATTAAAGTTCTTGTATTATATACCTTTTATATATTGTTTGTCAATTAATAATATGAAATCGATTGCATTTTGAGAATGTGTTGTGGTATACTTGACTGGAATACTCAAGGAGGTTTTAAAGAAATGGAAATTGTTGCAAACAAGGACGTCGAATTATTTAAAATCCTTAAAAACGAAAGTAAAAGAGAAGAGAACACTCTGGAGATGGTGGCTAGCGAAAGTATTCAGCCCAACGAGGCTTTATATCTTGCAGGTAGCGCGTTTAATAACAAGACGGCGGTTGGAAGAATTGGAAATCAACGCCTCAAAGGTTCTATATATGCCGACGAGGTAGAAAAACTTTGTAAGGATAGAGTTATGCAGATTTTTGGAGCGGAACACGCCAACGTAGTAACGTATTCGGGATCCGTTGCAAATTTTTGCGCGTATAATGCTGTGTTAAATCCAGGCGACAGAGTTCTTGCGCTCGATCCTGTTACGGGTTCGCATCAGTCGCACGGTGGAAAAAATAACATTTCGTCTAAGCTTTATTCTTTTAAGTATTTTGGACTTAACGAACAAACTTTGGATATAGATTATGAGGGCGCGGATAGAATTTGTAAGGAGTTTCGTCCTAAGCTTATCGTAATAGGCTCGGCTGCGTACTCAAGAAAAATCGATTATGCTCGTCTTGCGGATATTGCGCACAAAAACGGAGCTTTCTTAATGGCGGATATCGCGCATTTTTCGGGGCTTGTTGCAGGCGGTGTTTCTCCCGATCCTGTGCCTTATGCAGACATTGTAACTGCTTCTACCACAAAGACAATGTGCGGACCTCACAGCGGTTTTATAATGTGCAAAAAGGAGCTTGCTCAACGCGTGGAAGATAGCGTGTATCCCGGATACGTGGCGTCTTTGCACCTTCAGACAATTTCCGCAATGGCGTACGCAATAGGCAGAGCAAAGAGCGCGGAATTTGTTGAGCTTATGCAAAAAATAGTGCATAACGCTAAGTACATGTGCTTAGCATTGCAAAAACGCGGTTTTGATATTTTTACGGGTGGAACCGACTGTCATATGTTTTTAGTCGATCTTCGTCCGTTTGGTATAGACGGCGTAACGTTTGCTGACAGGTTAGAAAGAGCTGGAATAAACGTAAATTCTAAGGGTATTCCGTTTGATGATAGCGTTGTAGCTCGTGGAATAAGAGCAGGAACAACCGTACTTACTCAACGTAAGATGAGCGAAAAGGAAATGGACGAGATTGCTGATTTATTCTTAATGCTCGCTCAAAAAGACGGAGAAAACAGAGTGGAAGAAGCGTTAAACAAAGTTAAAGCCCTTTGTGAAAAATTCCCGATAAAGGATATAATTTAACCCCAAAACTAGCATACGTATGTTTGATTTTATTACATAATAGCAATAAAAGCGCGCTACATTTCTTAATAAATAGAGAGTGGTGCGCTTTTTATATGTGGATTTTTGTAAACGTAGAGTGAAAAATAATAATGGAATTAGCTCGAAAACAAAAGAATTTTTATAAAAATGCTTGATAAACCTTTTAAGATGTGATAATATATCATAAGGAAGTATATTAAAGAAAATAAAAGAGAGGATAGTATGGATAAGAAAAAATTGAGCTTTTGGCTTAACCTTATTGCGTTAGTTATGGCTATTGTGTCGGTATTCGTTATGTTCTTGCCGGCAATGCGTGTAACTATGGTAGGATCTAATGCGGAAAAGGGTTTGTATAATGCTTTTCAAACAATGTTTGGCGCAGAAGAGGCAAATATTAACGGTGTAAAAGTAAACGTTATAGACTTTTCAGTTATGAATTTTATTGGCGGATTGCTGATTTTGCTTGGCATAGCAGTTATGGTTATAAATGTCGTTAAACCAACGCTTGGCGGAGCTAAGGGCATTATAATAAGAAAGATACTTGCAGGCGTATTGCTTATTGCAGGTGGTGTATTTGCATTCTTTACCGTAGAGTTTGTCGTAACCAACGGATATCAGTGGTTAGGTCTTAATAAAGAAATTTGCGAAGGTCCCATTGTTCAGGGCATAATCGCAATATTGTCGGGCTTATGCGCAGTAGCGTCTATTATTATAGACAAGCTTAGTGTTTCAACGTCAGGAAAAAGCGAAGAGTAACAAAAAACATACTTAAAAAGGAATTCACCCTAAAGTAGGTTGCTTTAAGGGTGAATTTTTATTATAAAGACTTAACAATAAAAAACAGGTTTTTTGCTAAAATTATTGAAAAAGCCATAATTAGCTAGATAATTTGTTGAGTTATTGATTTTTGTGTACAATATTGTAAAATTTGTTGTATTTTAGTTGCATTTGTGAAAGATGTGTGATAGAATAGACCTATAAGTTGGAAAGACTTAAAATATTTTTTACCTAGGAGGTTATTATGGGTAAGTTAAAGAAAGTTTTTGGAATTGTTTCCGGAGTATTGGGAATTGTGGCAGCAATGATGTTAATGTTTCTTCCAATGATTAACATGGAGGGCAGTAAAGATACGTATAGCGGTCTTCAGGTTATGTTTGGATATTCAGAGTCTGCTTATGGTATATCAGTTGAAACATTCAAGTTCTCGTTTATGGCTCTTCTTGTAGCAATTCTTTTCATTTTGGGAGGAATTATTGCTCTTGTAAACATTAAGAAAGGAAATAGAGGAGTTTCTATTTTAGCTGGATTACTTCTTATAGCTGCATCAGTTATGTCATTTATGGCTAATCTTTTTGTTGTTCCTTCGGCTCTTCTTCAGACAGCAGTAGATGCAGGAATGGTTAAGTTTGCTCTTGCAACAGGACCTGTTGTTGCAGCAGTTATGGGTATTATTGCAGGTGGTTTATCTGCTGTATCCGCAATTTTTAAGAACTAATTCGTTGAAGCTTAATTTAATAAAAACAAAAAACCGTGCTTGAAAAAGTACGGTTTTTTTATATACGTATGTGAGTTTTTAGGTTAAAAACAGTTGTTTATGGTGTTGTTTTAGTTTGTCAAGTTCGTTTTGAGCTTTATCCCTAAGCTGAGTTAAGCCGTCTATTTCCTTGTTTATTTTAAGGTAGTTGCTGTGGGAAATAAAGTGAATGGCAACGTATACGCCGTAGGCGTTAAAGGTGCAGATTGCAAATACGATTGCAGCGTGTGGACTTCTTGAAGTGCTCCTAGCAAGTTTATAAGTTAAAACAGATCCTCCTAGATATCCTACGACGAATCCTGGTATAACGAAGATGCTAACAAGAATAAGCACGCCAGTATTTCGCCTAAAGGATCTTTCCGATCCAAAATGCCATGAAAGCAGGAAGATAACGAAAACTATTATTACGTGAACAGCTAGTTTATAGGTTTTTTTAATCATTGCTTTTTCGTCAAGTTTGTCTTTTAGTTTTGCGTTAAAGTCGTCTAAAGAAGCTTGCTTAGCGAAAATTTCAGCGTCGAATTTTTCTTCCTCCGCTGATTTCAGTTTTTGCTCTCTACCGCAAAATTTACATTTTCCCACGCTTTCGTTTTTTCTTAGTGGAATTTTAGCTCCGCAACGCTTACAAACCATAACTTTGCTCCATAACTATAAAACACCATTAGTATAATTTTATTTTACATAAAAATTTGCTATTTGTCAATAGCTGTGTGAAATTATATGTAAAAAGCAGGTGATTTTATTGCAAAATATAAAAAATTATGCTAAAATACCTTGCGAAAACATAGCAAAGGGAGTAAGTAATGTACGATAAAATCCGAAAATCAGTATTTCCGCTTTTTGCGGCGCTTATTTGGGGTGTGGCGTTTGTTGCGCAAACCAATAATACTGCAGGCGCATTTACATTTAATGCGATGAGAGCGGTTATTGCTTTTATTTTTCTTATTCCTGTGGTTTTGATTTTCACAAAAGGCGACGTAAAGCATTTATTTTGCGAAAAGGAAAAGAAAAATACAAAAGCATTGTGGATTGGCGGAGTTTTGTGCGGTGTTGCGCTTAGCTTTGCAACCTATTTACAACAGCTAGGAATTGATAACGGAACGGAAGCAGGAAAGGCAAGCTTTTTGACCGCGATGTATATTGTAATTGTTCCTATAATTGGAATGTTTTTCAAAAAGAAAGTTCCGCTCACCGTGTGGATAAGCGCGATTATTGCTGTTGGCGGTTTATATCTACTTTGCATAAAGTCTGATTTTAGCGTAAGACCGTCTGACATTTTAGTAGTGGCATGTTCTTTTGTTTTTGCTTGCCATATAATGATAATAGATAAAGCAACTTCTATGTGTAACGGAATTAAGCTTTCGTGCATACAGTTTCTTACAATGGCGGTAGTGTCGTCCGTGTGTGCTTTTATCTTCGAAACGCCTAAGCTGACCGATTTTACAAGTAACGTATTGCCGATTTTGTATCTTGGCGTGTGTTCGTCGGGTATCGCTTATACCTTGCAGATCCTTGCGCAAAAGGACGCAAACCCCACGGTTACAACGCTGTTGCTGTCGATGGAATCGGTGTTTGGTGTAATAGCTGGAGCGATTGGAAACGGAGAGATTATGATCGCGCAAGAATATATCGGCTGCGCGCTTATGCTGGTTGCGGTGGTGCTTGCTCAAATCCCGATAGAGGTTTTGAAAAAACCATTTATAAAAAGCAAGAAAGAAGAATATACGGAAGATAAAACCTCGGAATAAACTAGGATAAAAAAGTTTAGAATAATAGCGTATGTAATATTTACGTGCGCTATTATTTTATTTTGCGCGAAAATTGTAAAATTAATTGGCAAAAAATGATTTTTGTGTGAAAATTCGCAATAAGTTGCTTATTTTTCTTGACTATATAATAAATAAGTTTTATAATTTCTCGGTATTCATTTTTTTAGGAGGCGCAATATGCTTCAACTTAAGAACATTACAAAACGTTACGAAATGCCTGGCAACGTCATTATGGCTCTTGATGACGTGTCGGTTTGTTTCCGTAAAAACGAATTTGTTGCAGTTTTAGGTCCGTCGGGCTGTGGAAAAACCACAATGCTCAATATTTTGGGTGGATTGGACAGATATACAAGCGGTGATCTCGTTATTAACGGAACATCCACCAAGCTTTATAAGGACAGAAACTGGGACGTATACCGCAATCACCGTATAGGCTTTGTTTTCCAAAGCTACAACCTTATTCCTCACCAAAGCATTTTGGGAAACGTAGAGCTTGCTCTCACTATTGCAGGTCTTTCAAAGGCGGAAAGAGTAGAGCGCGCTAAAAAGGCGTTGGATAAAGTAGGATTGGAAGGTCAGTACAACAAGCGTCCAAACCAGCTTTCGGGCGGACAAATGCAAAGAGTAGCAATCGCAAGAGCGCTTGTAAACGACCCCGATATTATTCTAGCGGACGAGCCTACCGGAGCGCTTGACACAAAGACTTCCGTACAGGTTATGGATCTACTTAAAGAAGTAGCGTCCGACAGACTTGTTATTATGGTTACGCATAACCCCGAGCTTGCCGACGCGTATGCAAACCGTATTATCAAGCTTTTGGACGGAAAGATTGTAGACGATAGCAATCCGTATCCGGAAGAAGAATGTGAACGCGATGTAAATGCTCATATAGAGTCGGAAAAAACGTATGAGTCGAGTCTTGGCGAAAAGGAAAGAAAGGCAAGAAAAAAGAAGAAAAACAAGGCTAAAATGTCGCTCTTTACCGCGTTTAAGCTATCTGCTCAAAACCTTTTGTCTAAAAAGGCGCGTACAATCATGACTAGTATTGCAGGTGCAATAGGTATTATCGGAGTATCGTTGGTTCTTTCTATTTCTTACGGTGTTCAATCGTATATTAATAGTATGCAAAACGACATGCTTTCTGGTAACCCCATAAAAATTGAGCAAACGGCTTATGATATGACTGCGCTGACTGGTGCTATGACGCAGGAAGAAAAGAATAAAATCGTGCGTGAAGAAGGATATATCAACGTTGACAGTATGGTTCAACGTCTTATCAATATGTCCAAAACCGCTGATTCTCTTATTGTTCAAAATACAATAACGCAAGAATATGTGGACTATGTAGAGTCTATTCCAAAGGAACATATTGCGGATATCCGTCATGACTACGGAATCGATATGACGCCCAATATCTATACTAACTTCACTAAAAAAATTATAGCAGATCCAAGCGTTGATCCAAGCGTAGCAACAAAGGAAGATCTAGTAGATCAAACAACGACTATGTCGGTTAATGCGATTCGCGGATACTACGTAGAAATTTTGGAGAAGACAGTGTTCGAAAAGTACGCAGGTTATGTAACCAGTATAGTTGATAACTTTACTCAAGCACCCTCTTCTACCGACTATATACTTCAGCAGTATGATATTTTAGGCAACGGCAGAATCGCTACCGAAAAGGACGAGATTATGATCGTTCTTGATAACGACGACCTTATTACCGATGTACTTATGGCTCAGCTTGGCTATTATACACAGGAAGAGTTCTTGCATCTTATCAGCGAAGCAGATAGAACTATGGACGAAGACTTTTTGAAGTGGTACGGTAACGACAATATTTTTGATATCGAATTTGAAAACGTAGATAAATTTGCTATCGAAGATATTATGCAAAGAGAATTTGAGTGGTTCCCCAACGACGTTGTTTATTCTGACGAAAAACTAGATATTGATTTAATATCAGAAGAAAAGAAAATGGAGTTGGATGCAACGTATTCTCCCATCCGTGACGAGAGCTGGACGGTTGCTCAGGATATTAACAACGTTGGAGCAAACGAGGGAATTAAGCTTAAGGTTGTAGGAATACTTAAGCCAAAAGCCGGAGTTTCGTACGGATGTTTGGAAAGCGGTGTTTATTATACCGAAGCGCTTGCTAAGCACGCGATTGAAACTGGTAAAAATTCCAGAATCGTAAAGGAATTGTCCAAGCTTTTGCAGCCAATTATGCCTCAAACTCCTCCGATTTTGGAAAAAGCAAGCTCTCCCATGATGTCGGGTATAAGCTATAACGTAGACGTTACATTCCTTGGTAAAACCGATAAGTCTTCTCCCATTATGATTGGAGAGCCTAATCTTATGGCAAACATTGGCGGAATGGAAATTACAACATTGTCCATTCAGTGCTTAGGCGGTTCGGATTTGCCCGATACTATTTCAATCTATCCCAAAGATTTTGACCATAAACAGGCCGTTTTGAAGTATCTCGATAAGTGGAATGCTGACGGCGACGTAACCTATACTGCTGACGGCGAAACAAAGACTATTGCAAAAGATAATAGAGAAAAGATTATTTACAGCGATATGCTTTCGCTTGTAATTGGTATGATAAATCAATTTATCCAAATCGTAACCATTGCGCTTGTAGGCTTTACGTCGTTGTCGCTAATCGTATCAACGTTTATGATTGCAATAATCACCTACGTGTCCGTTGTAGAAAGAGTAAAGGAAATAGGTGTAATTCGTTCGCTAGGTGGACGAAAGAAGGACGTTTCGCGTCTATTTACCGCCGAAACTGCAATGATTGGTCTTGCTTCCGGTCTTTTCGGTATTGGTGTAACGTATCTTGTGTCGTTTATTATTAATATGATAGTAAGCGCAAACACAATAATTACGCAGATTGCAGTATTCCCATGGTTCTATGCGGTAATAATGGTATCCGTAAGCGTATTGCTTACCCTTATATCAGGAGTATTCCCCGCTCGCGCAGCAGCAAAGAAGGATCCCGTTATCGCGCTCCGTAGCGAATAAAGCCTAAGAGTGTTAAATCCAAACTAAATATAAAATAAAGACGGGCTTTTCTTAGCTCGTCTTTACTTATATAAACGGTTTTGTTTATGGCTCTGTCCCAATCTACGGTTGATTTTGGACGGAAAGCCCACTACGAAATACTGCGTAATTTACTCAGTTACGTACCCCGCAGGTACGCGCCTTCGTAAAACTTGTCTTTCTTGTGATTTTCTCGTCAAATCTCCTTATGGCTAATCAACCATATTTTGTGACATATCCTTGTTTATTATTCTTTCTTTTCGTTTTCGCGTGGGAATTTTTCGTATTTATCCCAAAGGTTATACCGCTCCGAGTTTACTATTGCGCCAAACATCCTGTCTTTAGCAAACGGAATATCTTTTTGAATGTTTTTAATAAGGTCTTTCATAAATTCGCGTTGGGTTTCCTTGTCTTCAGGACACGGGTTTTTGTATATTGGTAAATCTTTAGCAACCGAGATAATATCTTTTTCGCGAGTGTAGATAAGCGGTCTTATCATGGTAACGTCGCTTCTGTCCATATATGAAATGGGGGCAAAGGTAGAAAGTCTTCCCTCATAGCAAAGCGAGAGCAGGAAAGTTTCCACCAAGTCGTCGGCGTGGTGTCCTAGGGCTAGCGTATTATAGCCAAGCTTTTTAAGTGTAGTGTTAAGCGCGCCTCTACGCATTTTAGAGCATAGCGAGCAGGGCGCTTTTTCCTTTCTTACGTTAAAGACGATTTCTGCGATATCGGTATGTTCTATGTGGTAGTCCACGTCCAGCTCTTTACAAAAGTTTACAAGTCCGCTAAAGTCGGCGTCTTTAAATCCCATATCTATTGTAATAGCTCCAAGCGTGAATTTTTGCGGAGAAAAAATTCGGTAGGAAGCAAGGGCTTTGAGCAGTACCATGCTGTCCTTACCGCCCGAGAGCCCTACACAAACTTTGTCGCCGTCCTTTATCATGTGGAAATCTTCCACGGCTTTACGCATTGTCGAAAGTATAAATTGAAGTGACATTATAGTTTTCTCCCATAAAAATTCGGTTTTATTATACAATATTTTGTAAAAATTGGCAACAATTAGAGATAAGAAAATAAAATTTTGACTTCTTTATTCTAATGAATAAAAAAACAGTTGACTAAAAAAATATTTTCATTTATAATGTATACGTAAAAATTTGTAACAAATAGGAGTAACTTACAATGAAAAGAACTTATCAACCCAAGAAAAGACACAGACAAAAGGTTCATGGCTTTAGAGCTAGAATGAAGACTAGTGGTGGCAAAAGAGTGCTTGCTAGAAGAAGAAACAAGGGCAGAAAGAATATTGCCGCTAAGCCTTTAGGAAGCCACTAATTCTTAGATTATAGTCAGGGTGGACCTGAGTGGTAATGTACGGACGAACTGATCAAAAGCGCTCTTTACAGTTTGTAAGGGGCGTTTTTTGAGTTTGTGTATGCTTAACAAAACAAATCGCTTAACAAAAAACGGATCGTTTGGATACGTTTATAAAAACGGCAAGTGTTTGCGCGGTAATGCAATGACTTTCCTGTTTGTTGTCAATACGAACAACAACGCGAGAGTCGGTTTTTCAGTTAGCAACAAGATTGGCAAGGCGAACGTTAGAAATAAAGTTAAGCGAAGAATGAGGGCAATAACGGGCACGGTAATAAATCAGCTTGCAGGCTGTCAGTGCGTGTTTATCGCAAAGCCCGAGATTGTAGATTTACCGTACGAAACACTCTTGTTAGAAATGCTTCGACTTTTCAGGAAAGCGGGGTTACTTATCGAAAATGAAGAGAAAGAAGAAAAAAACTAACTTATTTCTTTATATAATCACTTTACGGTGGTTTTTCGAGGGGTTAGTACTATTTTATAAAAAATGTATTTCACCCTTGCTTCCGCACGTTTGCATATATACGCCATCGTGTTCGTCATATATGTTAGAAGCAATCCAAAAGCACGGTGTAATTAGAGGAATAATATTGGGAACAAAACGCCTGTTACGGTGCGTACCGTGGGAAAAGGGTGGTTTTGATCCCGTTCCAGATAATCCAAAAGGAGATATGAAATGGCTTTTTTAAATGGCTTAATGAGCGCTGGCTCGTTTGGGTATTATGATATTTCAGTGTCCGCTCCCTCAGGGGATCTTTGGGCAACGCTAATACTCAACGTGTTCAACTTTATTACAAACTACGGTTGGAGAGTAGTATTATTTACGTTTATACTTAAAATTTTACTTTCTCCCGCCGACATTTTCCAAAAGATTTCTATGCGTAAACAACAAAAGGTACAAGCTAAGCTTGCGCCTGTGTTCGAAAAGATCGACAAGCAGTTTGCTCACGATCAGAGAACCGCAATGCAGAAAAAGCAAGAAATGCAAAAAAAGATGGGCGCTGGTATAAATCCGCTCGTATCTTGTTTGCCAACAATTCTTACGCTTGTTATCTTTATTACGTTGTTTAACAGCTTGCAGAATATCGGTGCGTATAAGAACTTAACGCAGTACGTTGATCTTTATAATGAATATCAAAATATTACGCATTGTGTAGAGGTAGATTTAACTAAGGACGATATTGTTTATGGCCCGTACCTCATAAAAACAGGTATTCCTCAAGATCCCGGAGCGGAAGCTACCGAGCAAGAGAAAAAAGCGTATTTAGACAATCTTGCTAAGTACAACGAAAGATCGGAAGAATACGAGAAGTATTACGTAAAAGGTCTTGAAAAGTATGTAAGCTCGCTTGTTTCCACGGAGGAAAACCCAAACGCGATAAAAGAAGCGTATGAACTTGTGGATATTAATGAGTATAAAGACGCTAAGGACTTTGTTCTTACCCACGTATATAAGCCTCAAGATCCCACCAATCCTGCCGAGGACGAAAAGATTGAGCTTAGAGCTTTTTCAACATTTGTAGGTCAAGAAGCAGTTTATAAGCTTTATGGCGAAACAATGGAAGGTTTCTTGTGGATTAAGAATATTTGGGCAGTCGATGCTATGTGGACCGCGCCCGTAAACGATTACACGACGTTTAGTACTAATATTAGACACAACGTTAATAGCGGAACGTCTTGCGGATGCAACTGTACTTGCAACTGCACTCCACCCATTGAGGAGAATATGAGCTTTAATAAAGAGCTTGTTGATTTTTGGAAAGAAAAAGATCCTGATGCGGTTAATACTTTGAAGAAAGCCGAAAAGGAAGCGCTTTTGGGTAAAGAAATGTATGGAAACGTAGTAGGTGCTTTGAGAAAAGACGATTACTATTCTACTGCAAACGGATATCTTATTCTTCCCCTATTGTCTATTGCGCTTGCGCTTATTAACCAGATAGTAACTTCTATTCAGCAAAAGCGTAGCGGACAGCAACTAAACGGTCAGTCTGGTTTGACAATGAAGATAATGATGTGGACGATGCCCGTAATGATTGGTTTCTTCGCATTCATGAACGTTGCAGCATTCGCGCTTTATCTTGTAGTAAGCTACCTGGTAACACTTCTTGTATCGCTTGTTATGATGTTTATCTATCATATTATGGATAAGAAAATGGATGACGACGATTTCGTTCACACTTACGGAAGACCTAACTTTAACAAAGATCAGAATAGCAAATAATTTATATAAGAGGGACAACATGAAAACAATTGAAGCAACAGGAAAAAAATTAAACGATGCTATCCAAAACGGACTTGCCGAGCTTGGTGTTACACTTGACGAGGTTGACGTAGAAATTTTAGAAAATGGTGGATGGTTCAAAAAGACTAAAGTTCGTCTTACCGTTATCGAGGAAGAAACAGTTTCTATTCTTACAAAGGAAGAAAAGAAAGATGAGCCTAAGCAGGATAGCGTTGAAGTAGTAGAAGAAAAGGCGGAGCAAGCAGAAGAAAAGGTTGATAACGAGCCTAAGGCAGAAGAAGCTCCCATTGAAGAAAAGAAGGAAGAGGTAAAGCCCAATAAAGAGCGTAAGCCCAAAAAGGAAAAAGCTCCCTTCAAAAAGCCTGCTCCTCCCGTAGAAAAAGAATATCCTCCTGCAACTGAAGAACAGATTGCAAAAGCTAAGGCTTACGTAGAGGGACTTATCAAAGCTATGGGTGTTGAGGGTGAAATCGTTGCAACCAGTGAAGGCAACGTCATCAATCTTGATATTGTAACTACAAATGCAATGGTAATCGGACATCGTGGCGAAACCTTGGATGCTATTCAAACTCTTGCAAAGCGTATGGTAGAAGATAACGACTCTCACGTCAGAGTGGTTGCCGATAGTCAGGGTTATAGAGCAAAGAGAGAAGCTTCTCTTATTCACTTGGCACAGCGTACCGCCGACAAGTGTGTAAAGAAAGGTCGTAAAATCTCTTTAGAGCCTATGGATAGCGCGCAAAGAAAGATTATTCACTCCGCGCTTACCAACGACGACAGAGTTTATACTCGTTCCGAAGGACACGAACCAAACCGTAAGGTTATCGTATTCCCAATCAAAAAAAGATAATTATAAACCAACAAAAAGACGACTCGAAATAATCGGATCGTCTTTTTTGTTATAAAATGTCATATACGTTAGTGTGATTTTAGGTGTTTATTCCTCAAAAATACCATAAGAAAAGAGCATGTATTTTGCAATGTCATACATCAAACTTTCCATTTTACGTTGCATAAATAATTGTGGAGCGAATAGTCTATTATTTTTTTCGAAGCTTCTTCTTGCGTGTGGCCAACCTTTTTGAGAAATGAACGTAGAATCACTTTCTAAAGTAAAATATCCCTTAAACTTAACGTCAATAAGCGCGTTTATAACTTCGTCGTGGTTAAGTGTTCCTAAGAAAGGCATAACGTGTTCGTCGCAGTTAGCGTGATTGTCATTGTAGTGGATTGCGTATAAATGTTCGCCAAGATCCATAATTTGTTGGTATTGACTTCCCTCGCAGTTAGCGTGCCCGGTGTCCCAACAAGCGTGGAATTGTGGGTGGTTCATATATTCGATAAACTCAACCATTTCTTTACCTGTGTTTACAAAGTACATATCCCCCATATTCTTTTTGGTACTGTTTTCAATAAGCACGTTTACACCGCACCTTTCCATGGTAGGAATAAGCTTTTCAAAAAACGCTTTGTTTAGCTCAAACCATTCTTTTTTACTAATGCCTGCTCTACAACCGTTGTGAACAACCGTGTTCTTAATTCCTAGAATTTGACAAATTTCGATAGAACGTATAGTCGCTTTGAGTAAAAAGTCAACGTGTTCGCTATCATCAGAGAGTGGATTTCCGCCCTGAGAATGAGCCTGAACAAACTTCATACCCAAAGAAGTAGCAAAATCTTTAAGAGAATAGACTTCTTTCTCCCAATCATCTTTCATGTATATACAATCGGGTGTAAAGCGGTACATATTAAGGTCTATATATCTAAAACCTGCGTTATAAAGCTCTTGTATTCGCTCTTTGTCTGTTTTTACATAGAGTGCAAAATCACCTGTTGTCGTTGCAATTTTCACCTTTTTCTCTCCTGTTTATATGAATTATATGGTTAACTAAAGTATAACACTAGCGTTTTCGATTGTCAACTAACGCAGACGTCATTGCGAGCAAAATCGTGGCAATCTCAGTGCAACGTATACGTTGAATTCAGAATGTTGCGCTTTAACAAAAAAACAATTAACAACTGTCAGTTCTTCATGTGGACAGTGGGACTGCCCACCATCTCGACCAAGCGAAGCGCGTGGAGAGATCTTAGATAAAAGAGATACATTCCGACTACGCAACAAAGTTGCTTTGCTCAGTATGACGAAATGGTGTATTATAAGTGATTTCTTAGGTTCGCAATGATAGAATATTGAAAGAATAACCACAAAGAAGCGTAAGAGTGGTAATAATGATAAATAATATTATATATAGCTTATAAATAATGTATAAAACCGCACTTTATACCGTATATTCCGCATAAAATGGCGTTTATGCAGTATTTTATGCAAGTATATGGTGGTTTATGCATAAAACTTTAAAAATATAAAAAAATTTCAAAATATTTTGAATAAATATGCAAAAATGGTTGACATAATTATTTTTGTGTACTATAATAAGTCCACACCTTAAAAAGGTTAGAAAAGAAATATTATATTTTTAGGAGAAGAAAACTATGAAAAAGATTATGACATTTGTGCTTGCTATGGTTCTTTCCGTAGTTGCCGTATTCGCATTTACCGGATGTGGCGAAGCTAAGAAGAAACTCGTAGTATACACCGAAATTGAACTTACGGCAGAAACTTATGCGTTTGCTATTAACAAGAGCAACACTGAGCTTAAAGAGGACGTAAATGCAATTCTTGCAGACCTTAAAGAGAATGGAGAGCTTGACGAGATTATTAACTCTTTCTTTGACGGAAACGCTGAGTTTACTTACACCAATCCCTCAGCTCCCACTGCTTCTAACAGAGCAAACTACTTTGTTGTAGGTACCAACGCTTACTTCCCTCCATTTGAGCATTACGAAGGCAACAAGCTTTCTGGTATTGATATGCAAATCGCATCCATTATTGCAACCGAGCTTGGCAAGACTCTTTACATCAAGGATATGGAATTTGATTCTCTAGTTCCCGCTGTTGAAATTGGCGAAGTAGATATCGCAATGGCTGGTATGACTGTAAACGAAGAGCGTCTTAAGGTTGTTGACTTTACCGACGGATATTATACTTCCGCTCAGGTTATCACTGTTGTAGAAGGCGACGATACTTTTGCAGACTGTAAAACGGCTGAAGATGTAGAAAATATTCTTAAATCCAAAGGCTCTAATTATAAAATCGGAACTCAGAACGGTACTACCGGTTATATGTATTCCGCAGGCGACGAAGGATTTGGTTATGACGGATTTAAGAACCTTACCACTAAGGGCTATACCACTGGCGCTCTTGCAATGCAGGATCTTAGAAACGGCAAGCTTAACGCTGTTATTCTTGACAAACAGCCTTCTATCATGATTACAAAATCGATGAATAAATAATCGAATTAAGTATGTCTGAAATAGATATTTTTATTGAATATTTTTTCGAGGACGAAGGTTATAAAAACTTCCTCGATGGCTTAACGAACACCGCAATTATTGCGGTGTCCGGTTTGCTTATAGGCATTTTGTTGGGAAGCATTCTTGCGATAGTAAAAATCATTCCCAGTAAAAATCCTATTGTGGTTATTTGTCAAAAATTATGCGACGTGTACATAGCGCTTTTCCGTGGAACTCCCATGGTAGTACAGTTGCTTTTAATGCATTTCGCGCTTTTCCCAATGTTGGGACTAAACATCGAAAGCGTTGCCGAGGCTTGTTTGATATTCGGTCTTAACTCGGCTGCATACATATCCGAGATTATGAGAGGCGGTATAAACGCCGTTGATAAGGGTCAGATGGAAGCAGGACGTTCTATGGGTTTTGGTTACACACAAACCATGATACGTATCATTCTTCCTCAGGCAATCAAGAACATTCTTCCCACCCTTGGAAACGAATTTATCGCACTTATTAAGGAAACCTCGGTTGTAAACTTTATTGCGGTAATGGATATTACTAAGTCGTTCCAGGCTGTTGCTGCATCTACATACGAGTATTTTGTACCGTACATTGTGCTTGCAATTGTGTACCTTGTTTTGGTACTTATGATTACGTGGCTCGTTCATTTCATGGAGAGGAGGTTGAGTAAAAGTGATAGAAAATAATCAAGCTCCCCTTATAAGAGTAAAAGAGCTAAAAAAAGATTTTGGTGAAAATAAGGTTTTGCGTGGCGTTAATATCGATATTAACAAGGGCGACGTTGTTGCTGTTATCGGACCTTCGGGTTGTGGTAAGTCGACGTTCTTGCGCTGTTTAAATCTTTTAGAAGAGCCTACAAGCGGAGAGATTGTTTTTAATAACAACGTAATTTTCCGCGATCATAAAACGGCTACTAAAAACAAGATCAAGCAAGTAAAAAAGCAAATGCGAGAAGCTAAGCACAAAGGCGAAAACGTAGAAGAGTACAAGGAAAAACTAATAATGCTCAACGACGTTTTAGAGGCGGAAAACTGGGAATTTCTTCGCACGCTCAGACTTGTGGATAATGACGAAATGGAAAAGCCACAAGGCGATGTAAACGCTATTTTCAAAAAGTATCAGGCAGAAACAAAAGTAAAGATAAAGGAAACGAAAAAGCAAATACGTATTGCCGAAAGCAAGGGCGAAGATATTACGCCTTATAAAGAGCAAATCGAAAAGCTTAAAAGTGATTACGTATTGCAAAAATCCGAAGAAAGAGGTATCGCTAGAGCAAGTAAGAAAAATATAAACAAACACCGTCAAAAAATTGGAATGGTTTTCCAACAGTTTAACCTTTTCCCACACATGACGATTTTGAAAAATATTACGCTTGCGCCTACAAAACTTAAAAAGATGCCCAAGGCTCAGGCAAAAGCGCTTGCTTTGGATCTTTTGGATAAGGTTGGATTAAAGGATAGAGCAAACGACTATCCGTCCGCGCTTTCGGGTGGACAAAAACAGCGTGTAGCAATCGTTCGTTCGCTTGCTATGGAACCTGACGTAATTCTTTTCGACGAGCCTACTTCCGCTCTAGATCCAGAAATGGTCGGTGAAGTTTTGAACGTAATGACAGAGCTTGCTAAGTCTGGTATGACAATGGTCGTTGTAACTCACGAAATGGGCTTTGCTAGAGAGGTTGCAAACCGCGTTATCTTTATTGACGAGGGTGTTATTAAGGAAGAGAATAATCCCAAAGATTTCTTTGAGTATCCTCAAAATCCGCGCCTTGTGGATTTTTTGTCCAAAGTGCTTTAATGTGTATAAAAATCCGTTCTGTTTTTCAGAGCGGATTTTTTTGTAAGAAACAAAACCCACCGGCTATGCCGGTGGTTAAATTTAAAGGCTTTAGCGGCAGTATTAATTAGTGTAAAAAAAAACTCCGATGTGCTAAACTGAATGTGCAGGCTACCAACCGCACACAAGAA
>SVHU01000018.1 GCA_015055625.1 Clostridiales bacterium
TATCGGACAGAGCAAGAGATTCGCCGGCACTGATAAGACCAACAACGCCGTATCTGGAGCCCTGCTCCAAAACATACTTGCCGCCCTTTAAAGCGTCCAACGTGGTTGCATCGAAGATAAATTCGGCAGGTGCGTTGGTCCAGTTGGGAACATCCTGCGTTGCTCCCGCATTCAAAGTGCCGCTGACCTGAATTTTGCCTCCATTGGCAAGCGCCACTGCAAGTTCTTCTACGGAAGTAACAGTAAAGTCTGGATGCCAAGCATCCTTATCGTACTGATCGCCAAAGCTATCGCTTTCTGCCTCTACCTGTGTTGCGAACAAGTCAAGTCCAAGATTGATGGTAGGAACAGGCGCGTCCTTCTTTGCGTTTGCCTCATTGTCTACCGTTGTAGGCATATATACTACCATTGTTACAATCTTTTCTTCTTTCGCCAAAAGCTTAATAACGTCGGAATTATAATCCGTATTAAGAGCAGTTGCTGTTGCGTCTACCGCCTCGATTGCCTGATCTCGCGTATAAGTCTGCGCTCCGTCTACTATTCCGTACTTAATAAAGTCAGAAAGCTTGAAAGCTTCTTCGTTTACGTTTGTAGAACCAACTTCACTTGCTACGTGAACGCCAAGCTGATACTTAAGAGCAAGACTGCCTTCGTTTACTACCTTAAGCTTTACGACCTCGGTGTGTCCTGGCTCCCAAAGCGCGTCTTTCATAAACACATTAGTATCGCTAGTAACCTGTGTCCAACCACTTTGTCCTTCTTGTTGATAATAAAGTTCAACGTCCAAGTTACCTGCCTTAATTACGTTGTTAGAACTTGTAACGCTGTCGGTAAACCACGCAAACGTTGTTCCTGCAAACATCGAAAGACATACAACCATGGAAAGAATTGCCATGATTAAAGCTCTTTTAAAGCTTCTTTTCTTTGCCATTTTTCAATGACCTCCTAAAAAATATTTCTGCGACACGTACACAAATTAATACAATCCACGCACGTATACATAATTAATATAACATTTAAAAATAGCTGATGTCAATTCTTTTAAGCAAAAATCACAAAAAAATATTTCTGCGACACGTACACAAATTAATACAATCCACGCACGTATACATAATTAATATAACATTTAAAAATAGCTGATGTCAATTCTTTTAAGCAAAAATCACAAGAATACTGTATGTCTTATGCACCATGCATACTTTATTATGTTCCGCACATATATTTCTTCATAAAAATGTTCATCATTACAAAGTATTGCTCTTGTTTGAAAAAACGCTTTAAAACGCAAGACCGACGTTATATATTTTTTAACGCCAGTCTTGTGTTTTTGTTTTTATTATTCAGCAATGGGAATTAGAGCCAAAGAGCCGTTGGTAAGCTTTGTTACTTCATAGCCCTCAACCATAGAAACAAACTTGGTTGGATCGAGTTCTACACCCTCGCCGGGGAGCGCGAACACTCCGTTGTTGGCAGTTATATTTGAAGCACTCATATTTACTCTCCATACTTCGTCTTCTTTAGGTTGTGTCTTCAAAGTAATGGGCGAAACAAGATCTAATTCAATATTATTTTCATTTTGTCTAAAAACAGGCGCTTCAGAAATTACGGCGATACCTTTATTATAAATTGCAGGCCCTAAGATATTTCCTCTTTTAATTCCATTTAATATGATAGGCCCTAAAATATTCACTACACTATCTTCACGGTTATAAACGCAGTAGGTTGCACTAATAATTCCACCTGAAAGATTTACTGTTCCGTAGTTATCAATACCAATATAATCGTTAGTATTTCCATCAATACTTCCGCCCATCATATTGATAGTTCCGCGCACGCTTACTAAAACTCCGTTTTGTAAAACTCCACTATATAGGTTTAACGTTCCTGCAACGAACAGCGAATAAGAACCGCCTTTTATTTGTCCTCCATATTGACTAGTATAGATAGAAAGCGAGCCGTCCGTCCATTCTTTTGCGGTTGCCATGCCAACGTATATCGGACAACTAATCGACCTCATATCCCAAACGTATCCGTTAAGATCCAGTGATACAGACTTGTTTAGTATTTCGATCGTCCCATTAGTTCCGTCTGCAATATTAGAGTAAAGCGTAAGTGTTGTGCCGTCACTCCAATTATTAAGCGCTTCGTTAAAATCAGTATAAAACTTTCCGTCCACCCCAGCAACTGCTTTACCTAAAAGAGCAAGTGAAAGCGAGCCGTCAGCATTTTTTACAACTCCGTACCCATCCACAACTGATACAAACTTTCCGGGGTCTAAAGTTATTCCGGTTTCCGGCTTTACAATTACTACTTTGTCGCTTAAGCTGTTTTTAGCTACATTTACTCTCCAACTCATACCCTCACTAGGTTGAGTAAGGATAGTTACAGGCTCAATTACGTAGATCTCATATTTAGCGCTTTTAAAAATTGGCGAGCCGTCTATAATAACTGTTCCTTTATTGGAAATTGCTGCCGCTGTGCCCTCTAATAATGCGCCATATCCTTCCAAATTTTCTTTACCCTCTATTGTGGGGGAGCCCGAAATATTTACTACTCCATTCTTTTGATTTTCAATAGCGGGTCCACCGCAAAGAGTACCACCCGAAATATTTAAGATTCCGTAATTACCAACTGCATCAAATAACCCAATCGAAGTATGTCCAATAACTTTTCCGCCCGAAATATTTATTACACCCGTACTGGTATTCCCCAAGCCACTTTCTAACGTTCCACTCTTAAGATTTAACGTGCCGAACACCGTTGCAACACCATTTAGACCTTTTATAACACCATTGCTTCCGCTATCCTGAATAGTAAGTGAACCGGTAGGAACTTCTTCATTACCTACGTAAAATAAGACACCAACAGACGAGCCGTCTAAGACGTGTCCGTTAAGGTCGAGCGTTACGGACTTATTTAGTATTTCTATATGTTCGAAAATGCTTCCACTTGAAATATCCGAATAAAGTTTCAACGTTGTGCCATCACTCCAATTATTAAGCGCATCGCTAAAGCTTGTGTAAAACGCATCTCCAATGAGCGCAACCGCTTGCACGTCGCAAAATGTGCAGTTTCCGTCCTCACCTGCTATATGCGCATCCTTTGCCTCCACTGCGTTCTTATCACACTGGGTGCATTCTACCGCCGTGGTGCAATCGCCGTCGTCCTCATCTGCTGTATGCGCATCCTTTGCCTCGATTTTAACCTCTCCGCAAAGCTCACACAACAAAGCTGTGGTACAATCGCCGTCATCAGTTGCGGTATGCTCTATCTCTACTTCTCTTACCTCTTCGCAAGTATTGCAAATCGTATCGCAATCGCTAGAGTATTTGTGAGAGTGAGTTTCTCCACATCCTGCAAACATTGCAACAGTTACAATAGATGCTAGTAATATAAGTAATTTACTCGCTTTTTTCATAATTTTCTCCTTTTTTAAGGTTATTGATTTAAGTACAAGTTCCTACTTAAACCACCTTCCCAATTGACCAATTTACTTGGTTTTCATTATAATAACATACCCAAAATACTTTGTCAATAGTTTTTTGAAAATTGTTTTGATTATTTTCATTATAATAATATGGCAAAAACGTAAAGGAAATTTCTTTAGAAAAGAAATTTGTTGAAAACAACTTGAAATTATTGAAATTTTTTTTAATGAGTGGTACAATAGTATAATGCAAAAAGGGTAAGCTTTGCTTTATCTTATTTTTTTGACTAACCACAAAAGGATTTACATAATGGAACATATCGTTACAGACGAAAGCACAATGAACAAAGTTCAAGCTGACGAACAACCAACACTAGGAAAACCCTTGCACCATCCTAAAAAAGCTAGAAGGGATTTTACGTCGGGCAATATTGCTATTCAATTACTTTTATTCGCCCTTCCATTTATGGCGTCTAACGCATTACAAGTTCTATATAGTACCGTAGATATGATTATTGTTGGAAGGTACGTAGGAGAAGAAGGACTTTCGGCTGTTTCGACCAGTAGTTTGATAGTTAACTTTGGCGCGATGATTTGTTTGGGATTTTCTAACGCAGGACAAGTTATGCTTGCTCAGGCGCTAGGCGCAGGCAAACGCAAGGAAATGAATCAAATTATAGGAACTTTGTTCATATTCATTTCGGGCATAGCAATAATCTTTACGACTGTATTTATTGCGCTTCATCCACTTCTTCTCTCTCTTGCAAATGCGCCCAGCGAAGCATACAATATGTCGTGCGAATACCTTATAATATGTTCGGCAGGTCTTATTTTTACCGCAGGATATAATATGGTTTCGGCAGTGCTACGTGGAATGGGGGATTCGAAACGTCCTTTCCTGTTTATTCTTATCGCTTCCGTTACAAACCTTGTTCTCGACATTATTTTTACAGGTGTTCTTGGTTGGGGTGTAGCAGGCGCTGCGTGGGCTACAATTATCGGTCAAGCAGTTTCGTTTATTTTCTCGCTATTCTATCTTTATATAAAGCGTGAAAAATTCGGATTTGAGTTCAACAAAAAAACTTTTATCCCCAATATGCATTATATGGGTATGATTGCAAAGCTCGGTACTCCAATGGCTATACAATCGGGATTCATTAACCTTTCGATGATTGTTGTAAACTCTCTTATCAACAGTGTTGGACTTGTAGCTTCCGCAACCTTTGGAGTTGGTGTAAAAATCGACGATATTGCAAATAAAATTGCTCACGGAATACAGTTTGCTGCTGTTCCTATGATAAGCCAAAACATCGGAGCTAAAAACGAAAAACGCGCAAAACAAGTCGTTTATTTTTCTTGGCTATACTCGTTTATCCTAACTATAATCTTTATGGTTTTATACGTAACGCTAAACCGTCAATTATTTATGATTTTTACCGACAAGGCAGAAGTTATTAATATGTCAGGCGAGTTTGTAAAAGCAATACTTTGGATGTTCCCCGCCTTTGCAGTAATGCGTGGAAGCGGTGCGTTTATTCAAGGTATTGGACATACAAAATTGGGTATGGTGCTTGCAATACTAGACGGCGTTGCGCTAAGAATTGGCTTAAGCTGTTTGTTTGGACTTGCGTTCAGTTGGGGATTCTTTGGATTTGTTCTTGGCTACGCTCTAGCGCCTTACGGTTACGCTATTCCTAGTATGATCTACTTCCTATCAGAAAAATGGAAAAAGCGCAAATCGGTTGCCGACGAATTATAAAAACAACAAAAAAGAGTGGACGTTATCCTTTATTTAGGCTGGTTCACTCTTTATTTTGTCATAAAATCTCATATACGTATATAAAAAACCGCTCCTAACCAATTTTAGGAACGGCTTTTTGTTTACCATATCATAAACTTAGAACCCTTAAGTTTTAAGATTGCTTCTACAAAATAGAAATCACCGTAAATAATGGGAATATGTCTACCCCAATTATACGCTTCGCTACCCATTTGTAAGATAGAATCCTCGCTTTCCGACCAATTACACCAATTCTTTTCCATTGCTTTTAGAATATTGATCGACGCGTTGAGATACTCTTCGCTTTTCTCTCCGTCTAATATTTTTGCAAGTTCAATAATTCCACAAACTGCTATTGCTCCTGCAGTAGAATCATAATACTCAGGACTGTTTGGCTGACAAAAATCAATGCGAGGCAACCAGTTAGTTTCTTTTGTTTTAGCAATAAAGTAATCGGCAACTTTTATCGCAGTTTGCAAATATTTATCCTGCTTTGTGTACATATACGAAAGAGTAAAGCCGTACAATGCCCAGGCATTACCTCTTGACCAACACGAGCCAACGCCATATCCCTGTCCCGGTTTTACCTCTAACACCGTATCCGCCTTATTGGGATCGTGCACAACGATATGATTGACCGCTCCATCCTCTCTTACGTGATCGCGCATACTCATATCCGCTTGTTTTATTGCGATATTTCTAAATCTTGTATCGCCCATCTCGTTACTTGCCCAATACAGCAACGGCAAATTCATCATGCTGTCAATAATCGTCCAGCCTGCTTTACTTTCTTTATCGCTGTCATTCCAACAACGGAAAAATCCGCCGATTACGTTATATCTGCTTGCTAAAGTCATTGAAGCAAGTAAAGCGCGGTTTCTGGATTTTCGATTGCCCGTAAGACGGTAATTTGCTCCGCTTGTAAGATGCCACATAAAGCCTACGTCGTGATGTAGTTTTTCTACGTCGTCAAACGCGCGCTCCAAAATTTCCTCATTGCGCTCAGCGGAAATTTTATATTCTTCGTTGTTTGTCGCTTCATACATAAGCCACATCAGCCCGCCCCAAAATCCGTTAGTCCACCAATCAATCATATTAGATTTGTCGTCGTGCTCTCCGTTTTTTGTAGAATACGGAATTTTATTACGGCTTTTAATTGCGGTAACCGACAATTTTTTATTTAGTTTTTCCCATACTTCGTCAATCCAATTTTTATTTTCGCTAATAATTTCTTGATAAGACATAAAAATTTCTCCTATTAAAAACTATTTAGGCTGTTTTCCTATATACGCAAGTATTCCGCCGTCTACGTAAAGAATGTGTCCGTTTACAAAGTCCGACGCCTTGCTTGCAAGAAATACGACAGGCCCTGCAAGGTCTTCGGGCGCGCCCCACTTTCCTGCCGGGGTTTTTGAAATAATAAATTTGTCAAACGGATGACGCGAGCCGTCAGGCTGAATTTCTCTGAGAGGCGCTGTTTGCGAGGTTGCAATATATCCCGGGCCAATACCGTTACATTGAATATTATACTCGCCGTACTCGCTTGCAATGTTTTTGGTAAGCATTTTTAGTCCACCCTTTGCCGAAGCGTATGCCGATACGGTTTCTCTGCCAAGCTCACTCATCATAGAACAAATATTGATTATTTTTCCACCACCCTTTTTTATCATGGACGGAATAACGGCTTTTGACATTATGAACGGCGCGGTAAGGTCGACGTCTATAACTTGCTTAAACTCACTAACTTGCATTTCGTGCATTGGAATTCGTTTTATTATTCCTGCATTATTAACCAAAATGTCAATCACGCCTATCTTTTTTTCGATATCGGCTATCATTTGCTGTACAGCCTTTTCGTCAGTTACGTCGCAAACGTATCCCGTTGCGTTTATTCCGAGCTTTGCGTACTCCTTTAACGCATTATCGACACTTTCCTGTCTTGACGTGTTGAACACAATAGTTGCTCCTGCTTGAGCTAACGCCTGAGCCATTGCAAAACCGATTCCGTGTCCAGCCCCCGTTACGAGCGCAATCTTTCCTTTCAGTGAAAACATATTTTCCATTTTAATTACCTCTTATTATTGTGGATATATTCTAATTTTAACTATTACGTTTTTGTTTCCCGTTGCCATATAGCACTTGTATATACCGTTACGATTTGCAACTTCCATATTCATACTGCAAATAACGTCTGCCGAGTATTCACATACCCAATCACCGTATTTAACACACACCTTATTATCCTGAGCGCTTATTTGCGAATGAGTTTCACCGTCAAAATCAAACACAGGTAAAGCAATTCCAACATCGCCGTGTCCTTTTGCTTGCAACATTACACACTCGTCGTTTACCATACAATCAAACTCCACAACCTCACTTTCAAAATTGCAAACAAAACCTACTCTTGCGCAGTTCTCGTCCGTTTTTGCCAAACTCAAGCTGTACTTTACTCTATCTTCCGCACCCAAAAACCAACAATCTTGTTTTTTTATTGCTGGGCATATAGAGAATGCCGTTTGCTCTTTATTTTTACCAAGATTGTAATTGGAATTGTTAGAGGACGGAAAAGGTACTGAAAGACAAATTGCACTCTCAGCTCCCCTTTTGTGTACTCGTCCCAATCCGCACGCATCGTAACATATATCAGCATTGGTGTCAAACTCCAAGAAATATTCCTTAGTTTTTACAAACGTTTTGTGGAAATGCTCGGAAGTAATCCAAATTGATGGTTTTTCATTATATTCGCCAGGCAAAATGTTGTCATTACAAAACAAGCTAGCCACGTATAAAAACGACGACGCCGTAATCATATATTTATCAAAATAGGCATAATTTTCACACCCGAAAAATGAATCTATCGGAAATCTGTTTTTAACGTGCGAAATAGGTGTTTTGTTTAGCCACGATTCTAGGTTACTTAATGCAAGTTTTGCTCTTGCTTTAAATTTTTTCGCAAAGCAATCATCGCCATCCTTTTCGTATCGTTGTGCTTCAAATTCAAATATTGCCGAAAGCCAAGCCTCATTGTGTAAACATTGATTGCTTCTACCGCCAAACGCAAGCTCTCCGTTTACCGATTGCATTTTTAGCGATAGTAACCCTGCTTTTTTCAAAACAGCATCTATGGTTTGGTAGTGTCTGCCCTTATACCCTGAGTGCAACAGCAAACTAAACAATCCTCTAGCCACCAGATCATACACCATCGGATGATGAACGTCCCCGTCTGCATCCATATACATACCGTTTTCGTCTAACCACTTAAGCTGAGATTCGATTTGTACATCTATAAACTGTGAAGAATCGCAATGCACAAGTTTTTGTCTAAAAAACTCGCTTACAGCAGAAAACAGAGCCCAATTTTTGACGGGATCGGTTGGATTTTTAGCGTATACGGTATAAGTTTTTTGAGGATCTATCGTCTTAAGATATCCTTTCCACTTCTCTGTACATTCGCTTTTTACCGCGTTGTTCTTTTCCAACTCCATAATACAGCACACAATCTCTCTAACTGAAAAATCATTTGCTGCTTTCTTATTTGGAATGGATTTACAACAAAACTCCATCATCTCGATAAAGATTGGCAATAAATCAAGCCGTCTTCCATACGATATAAGTATTCCTATATTGGCAGTAAGTCTTGGAAAACCGTGTTCGGTAAGCCCTTCGCTTTTTACTTTGTTAAAATACTGCAATATATGCTCATCCGTATATGCCGAAAGAGTTTTTTCCATTAAGGATAGATATTGAGTATTCATCAACCCCCTCCGATTTTTTATAACAAGTCCTTTGTCTGGATATGATCCATATCCGTAAATTCCTGATTTTCTCCACACATAGCCCAAATAAATGAGTAATTTTTGGTACCTACTCCACTATGGATAGACCAGGACGGAGAAATTACCGCTTCTTCGTTGTGCATAATTATGTGACGGGTTTGCGTAGGCTCTCCCATCATGTGAAAAACTACGTCGTTCTCGCCCATATCCAAATACAAATAAACCTCCATGCGTCTATCGTGCGTATGACAAGGCATTGTATTCCAATTAGAGCCGCACTCTAACTGAGTAAGTCCCATCGAAAGCTGACAACTCTTGATAACTTCGGGGTGGATATATTGATTTATAACACGCTTATTGCACTCTTCTACGCTTCCGCAAGGCACTTTTTTTGCCTTTGTTATATCTATCTTTACGATAGGATACGAAGTATGTGCAGGACACGAGCTTACGTAAAACTTTGCAGGATTATTCTCGTCCACACTTGCAAAGGTAATATCCTTATTCCCCATTCCTATATAAATACCGTCGCGTGGATTCATTTCGTACTCTACGCCGTCTACGCTGATAATTCCCTTTCCGCCGATATTAATACAGCCCATTTCTCTACGCTGTAAAAAATATTCGGAAGCAAGCTCTTTGCCTGCTTCTATCTTAAGCGTTTGTCGAACAGGCATAAGTCCCGCCGTAATAATACGGTCTATATGACTATATACCATTCTTACGTTATCTTTCGTGAAAAGATTGGCAATATGAAATTCTTCTCTAAGTCTTTCTGTCGTATAAAACTTAACGTCCTTTGCATTGCTTGCTTGTCTTACTTCCATTTTTATTTATTATCCTTTTATTATTTTTAGCTACAATAAAAAAACTTTACGCTCACTATCTCAGTTGCCTTTTTTAGATTTTCGTGAGCATACAAACACATAATGTTCTCCTTATTAGTTTTATCTTGAAAACTTAAGCCATATAAAAACATTTTCCCTTGTTATGCTTGCTTTTTTACTCTACCTTGTTTACATTATAACATAAATATCTTCAATTCTGCCATAAATTATCATATTAAATTATAGTGATAATCTTGGACTTTTTAGATATTTAGTCAAATTTGATTGCATACTCTTTGTTTTTTTGATATAATGCAAAAAAAGCAGGAAACAAAATTATGGCGATTATTAATTATATCGAAAAACATCTTACGACCTTTTCCGTAAAATCACACCTACACAACTATTGGGAAATTATTTACGTAACGGAAGGATCGGGCATTATAAAAACAACGGACGATTACGTCATAAGTTATAAAAAGGGCGAAACTATTTGTATTCCGCCCTTAGTTGAACACACAAACTTATCTGAAGAGGGCTTCAGGAATATTCATTTTACGTTAGAAGACTGGACTGCAACGTCTAAAACTCCGTTTATTATCCCAGCGTCCGACCTTAGTAAAGACTTTTATAGTCTACTAAAACTTACTTACCGCTACTTTCATCAGCTCCCACCGTCTGCACCGATCAATATAAACCTAACAAGCACCCTCGTATCTTTTCTTGACAACTTAATTCAAAAATCAAACGCTTATAATATTACACAAACTATCGTTCACGAAATAATCAACCGCTACACAGACTCAAATTTTGACATCGATCAAGCGTATGAGTTAGTACCGCTATCAAAGGAATACGCGCGCAAACTTTTTATAAAAGAACACGGAATTTCACCGACAAAGTTTTTATTACAAAAACGCATAACGCTAGCAAAACAACTGCTATCTAACAAAGATAACAACCTTAGGATAAACGAAATTGCAAAAACGTGCGGATTTGTAGATCACGCATACTTTTGCAGAATTTTCAAAAAAGAAACAGGGGTAAGCCCTAACGACTTTCAGCTAAGCTTGCTTAAAGAAAATAAAATATATCTAACTTAAAAAGCGCGAATTTGTCGCAAAATCTTGTATACGTATAGTAAAAAACCGCTCCTAATCACGTTTTAGGAACGGTTTTTTATCATTAAGTTCTTTTAGTTTATTTAGCTTTTAAGCGGAATGTTTCGGTAGAAGCATCCCAATAAGTTTCGTATCCGCTGTTCATGCAAATAAGCTTAGCTTCGTCGCCCTCTGTATAAACGTAACCGGTAGCAGGTTTGAAGTTGAACTGCGAGAAATTTGCACTGCTTTCGTTTACAACAAACTTAAATCCGTTAAACTCACTCATAAGGTAAGCGGTATTATGATTTGTAGAAAGATTATACGAAATCACTCCGTCTATATCAGCTTTACCGATTGTAAGACCAAGACCACCTGCATACGAAAAGTCATCGTCTACTTCTCCACTTTCGATAGTAATACTGTTATTCCAAGTATTGAACGCGTTAGACTCGCCGTTTTGAGTATTGTTATAAATCTTACCGCCGTTTATAGTCATAGAAGTGTGATCCGTAAGACGGATAGCACCGCTGTTTGCAGCTTTGTTATCGTGAAGTTCAAAAGTTCCGCCTATATTAATAACGGAATAAGTTCCGGTATACATAAAGCCACCTGTGCCTGCGGATTCGTTATAAGCAACTTCTCCACCGTTAAAGTTGTAAGTAGAAGAACCGTAGCCCCAGATAACTCCACCGTCACCTACGGATTTATTATAGTTCATTTCACCGCCGTTGATAGTAAAGCTTCCACCACTAACCATACGGATTGCGCCTGCAGGTCCTGTGGACGAGTTGTGGCTTATCTTAGAGCCTTCGTTCATAGTAATATGACCACCGCCCCAAATAGCTCCGCTACCTGACGTGTTATTTATAATAGAAGCGCCGTTAAGAGTAAGCTTTCCTCCGCCATTCTTTGCCAACGATACTGCGTGCGCGCCATTATTGTTTTGAAGAACAGTTCCCTCATTAAGCACGATAACACCGCTTGTTGTTTCGATAAGGTTACCCGTTGCGGTTACGCCCTCGTTTCTACCACCGTCTAAAACTACTTTTTCCATAGTAAGAGTAGTGCCGTCTGCAACGCTGAACATTGTACCAGTAAAGCCATTTGCTCTTGAAATTGTAGCTCCGCCACTGATTTTTACATCATAGTCAATAGTAAGCGTTTCGTTTAAGTCGGAAATTTCACCGCTGATAATGATGTTTTCGTTCTTGTTTGCAATTGCGGTCTTAAGCTCACTTGCAGATGATACCATTATAAAGTCAAGAGGCGCGTCAACATCATACTGATTATCAATGCTATCAAACTCACTGGCAAGCTGAGTTGCAATCACACGAACTGCAAAGCTTGTACCGATAGAAAGGTTTTGATATTCGTTGCCTGCGCTTTCTCTCATTTTAAGAGCGAGCGTTATAACGTGCTTTTCGCCAGCCTTAAGATTGCCCGTTGCTGTGTCGCCAACAGATGCAATAACCTCTTTAAGCGTGCCGATCTTTTTATCGTCGGTAAGATCTTTTCTCGTAATCGCCTTTGCAGGATCTGAATAATAAACGTCGATAACTTCCGCAAGCTTGCTAACTTCGCCCGTAGGCTCAATTACAACCTTATACTTAAGCGCAAGAGATCCGTCGTTAGAAATGCTAATATGCTTAGCGTCTACGTAACCGGGCTCCCACTTGTCGTAGTTAAAGATTGCGCCTGTTGAAGCATCAGTCCAGTCAGTATCAGTAGCGTTTGGGTCAACCTTAGCTTCAGCCCAATGCATAGAAACGTCTAAATTTCCTGCCTTTATAATATTGTTGCTACTTGTTACCGAATCGGTAAACCAAGCAAATGTCGTTCCTGCGAGCATTGCAGTACAAGCTATAATCATAATTATTGCAGTAAGCAACGCTGTTTTTAAGCTCTTTTTCTTTGCCATTGAAAAACCTCCCAGCATAAGTGATAGTGTAAACAAACGTTTTTCACTTTCATAAATTTAATAATACTATAAAATCGCGAATTTGTCAATATATTTTTATAAAAAAGTTAAACATTATAATATCTATATTATAAATAAAGAGCAAGCAAAGACGAGATAACAAGCCTTGCTTACTCTTTGTTTTCTTATTACGTTACGTTTTCCGTGATACGTATACTAGATTTTGTTGATTTGGTCAACAAGAATTTCCTTTAAGGTATTAGGATCGCAGTTGCCTTTAAGCTGTTTCATACAAGCTCCGAAAAGCGCCATAATAGCCTTTTCTTTTCCGCTCTTAAAGTCGTTTACAGCTCTTGGGTTTGAAGCAATCGCTTCTTTTGCAACCTTTTCGATAAGCGAAGTATCGTTAGACACGATATATCCGTTCTCTTTTGCATAAGATTCGGGCTCGATATCGCGATTATCGAACATATCGGCAAGAATCTTCTTTCCGTTTGCTCTACCCACCTTTCCGTCAGATACAAGCTTAATGAGCTTTCCGAGCGCCTTTCCGTCGATATCAAGCATATCGTAGGTCATTTGACGCGCGTTAAGAATGTTCATACACTCGCTAAGCAACCAGTTAGCGGAATCCTTTGCGCTTCCACATACCGCGTAAGCATCTTCAAAACATTCGCAAATAGCGATACTCTTTACAAGCTGATCTGCATCATATTCGCTAAGACCAATCTCGTTGATATAACGCTCGCGCTTAACTTCGGGAAATTCGGGAAGAGAGGACTGGATAGCGTCAAACCATTCGTCGTCGATAACTACGGGCATAACGTTGGGATCGGGGAAGTAACGGTAGTCGCCTGCCGTTTCCTTGCTACGCATTGCAAAGCTCTTGCCCTTAATATCGTCCCATCTTCTGGTTTCTTGAACCAATACTTCGGTATTATGCTCCAAAGCATCAATATGTCTAGCGGTTTCGTACTCTATTGCGCGCTTGATAGCTTCGATAGAGTTCATATTCTTCATTTCGGTTCTAACACCAAGCTTATCGCTACCCTCTGGGCGAACGGAAAGGTTTACGTCACAACGCATTGTACCGTGAGCCATTTCACATTCTGCAACCTTTGCAAAACGAAGAAGATTTTTAAGTCTATCCAAGTACGCTTCAACCTCTTCGGCAGAAGAAAGGTCAGGCTGACTTACGATTTCGATAAGAGGGACAGAAGTACGGTTAAAGTCTACGTGCGTAGTATCTTCTCTGATATCGTGCACAAGCTTTCCTGCGTCTTCTTCCATGTGGATTTGCTTAATTCTGACGCTCTTCTTTCCCTTGCTCGTTTCAATTTCCACAAGGCCGTTTACCGCTACGGGCGCAAACCACTGAGTAGTCTGATAAGCCGCGGGAAGGTCGGGATAGTAGTAGCTCTTTTTATCAAACGTGGTAGTGCGGTTGATATGACAGTTGAGCATCATACCTGCTTTCATACCATAGTCCACTACTCTCTTGTTTACAACGGGAAGCATACCGGGCATTCCGCAACAAGCAGGGCAAACGTGAGAGTTGGGGTCAGCTCCGTAAGAATGAGCCGAGCACGAACAGAATATCTTGGATTTAGTGGCAAGCTCTACGTGAACTTCAAGTCCGATGACGGTTTCGTATTTCATATTACTTGCCCTCCTTTTCAATTACTTTTGCAAGCGAAAGCAAAGAGTTTTCGCTGAACGCGTTTCCAACAAACTGAACTCCGTCTACAACAACCGCAGGAAGTCCCGTAATGGAAGCAGGGGCGGTGTAGAAGTTCTCAGTAAAGGGCATATACATATCCTTTTGCACGCTTTCTTGTGTGTAAGCAAATGTAGAACATGTTGGCATAAGCACTGCGTCGTAAGAAGCAAACATTTTTGCAAACTCCTCAACTATTACTCTACGCATACGCAAACACTTATCGTACACTTTCATATAGTTTGAAGTCGACAAAGTTTCGGAGCCGAACAAGATTGCGCTTTTAATCAACAAGCCGAAAGCCTCGGTCCTGCTATTGGTGTAAAGTCCGTCTATACCCACGAAGTTTTGCGCGCGATAACCGTATTTTACGCCGTCGTATCTAGACACGTTGTTGCAAAGCTCTGCGCTCATAAGAACGTTCCATGCCTTGTTTGAAAGAGCGATAACGCTGTCGTCAATCTCGGTTACTTCAACGCCGTTTTTACGCAAAATCTCACATACGTTAGCAATTTTTTCGGACACTTCGCTGTTTATTCCCTTAAGCATAGACTTAAGAACAACAACTTTTTTAAGCTCTTTTTCTTCCTTTATTTTGTCAATTTCTTTTTGAGGAAGACTGGTTCCGTCCTTGTCGTCGTGTCCTGCAATTACAGAAAGAACTTCCTTACACTTATCAGCGTTTGTTGCCACAATAGACACGGTTTCGCCCGAGCAAGCTACGGGAATTGTACCAAATCTGGATACTGTGCCGTAAGTGGGTTTTACGCTTACAAGTCCGCTTTGAGCGGTAGCTCTTCTGTTAGTTCCGTTTACGTCAAGCGTTATGGCAAAGTCAGCCTCGCCGTCCTTTACTGCGGAAGCCGTCGCATTTTTGATAATGCCGTCTTCTACCATTGCGCCGTTATAAGACGTTTCGCCAACAAGGTCGAAGTTAAACTCTCCCACATTGGTCTTGCCTGCAAGTCCATAACCTTTATCAAAAAGACGAGTAAGAACGTCCGCCTCAAACAAGCTTACGTATCCGTCAAGCATTTTACTTCCGGCAGTCGTAGGAATATCTTTTGTCAAAATCATATCGTCAGCAACAAATTTACATTCTGCTAACGTTTCAGTTTTTACAGTATACTTTTTCATATTTTTACCTCCCTGCGATTATTCTACCACACGGGGTACGCACCAGTAACCCTCGTCGGTTTCGGGCGCGCTCTTTTGCAAGTCTTCTCTTGCAAAGTTTTGCTTTACTACATCTTCTCTTACAACGGTCATAACAGGCATAACGTGCACCATTCTTTCCACCGCGGAAGTATCAATAGAATCAAGTGAGCAAGCGTCTTCGTATCTTTCGTCGAAAAACTTCATAAAGCTTGCTTTTTCTTCTTCAGTAAGACGTAATTGGTTGAGTAATTCCAACCTTCTTAAAGTTTCTTTATCCATAATTTTATTCCTTCTATTTTATAGATTTGTTCAAAAAACTGCAATACGTACCGACTAATCGCGTACTTTAATATGAACCTCTCTAAGCTGTTGTTCGGTTACATCGCCGGGAGCGCCCATCATAAGGTCCTGCGCGTTTCCGTTTAAGGGGAATGCGATAACGTCACGAATGGTTTCCTCACCTGCAATCAGCATAATCATTCTGTCAACGCCGGGAGCCATACCTGCGTGAGGAGGAGCGCCGAATGCGAATGCGTTATAAAGCGCGCCAAACTTAGCCTTCAAATCATTCTCGCCATAGCCTGCGATTTCAAACGCCTTTCTCATAATTTCGGGGTTGTGGTTACGTACCGCACCTGAGGAAAGCTCTACGCCGTTGCATACGATATCGTACTGGTATGCAAAGATTTCGAGGGGATCTTTATTGAGTAGCGCATCCATTCCGCCCTGAGGCATAGAGAAGGGATTGTGCGTAAAGTCGATCTTGTTTGTATCGGGATTGAGTTCATACATGGGGAAGTCTACGATAAAGCAGAACTCGAAAGCGTCGTTCTTGATAAGGCCAAGCTCGTTTCCGATCCAAGTTCTCATCTCGCCCGAAAGCTTGTTGATTACAGATGCGCTGTCGCTGATAAAGAACAACGATTCGCCTTCCTTAATTCCTACAAGCTCGGTAAGCTCTGCCTTTTGCTCTTCTGTCAAGAACTTTGCGATAGGACCTTTATATTCTCCGCCCTCAAGCGTGATATAACCAATACCAAACTTCATGCCGATGCTTCTGGAATATGCGTCGATAGCCTTTTCGAACGCTTTCTTTCCGTCGCCGTCGCCATCCTTTTTAACAAGGTAGTTAGCAACAATACCGCGAACAAGCTTGTTCTTGAAAGGAACAGTTCTGCCGTTAATATTCAAAAATTCGTGCTTAGCGAAAAACTCGGTAAGATCTTTGATTTCCAAGGGATTTCTAAGGTCGGGTTTATCGGTACCGTACTTGAGCATAGACTCTGCAAAAGTAATACGGCGGAAGGGAGGCTTAGACACTTTCTTGTCCGAAAACTCCTTGAAAGTATTGTAAACAACGGTTTCTGCTACCGCGAAAACGTCTTCTTGAGTTGCAAACGACATTTCAAAGTCAAGCTGATAAAACTCTCCTGGAGATCTGTCCTGACGAGCGTCTTCATCTCTAAAGCAGGGCGCAATTTGGAAATATCTATCAAATCCCGAAGCCATCAAAAGCTGTTTGAACTGCTGAGGAGCCTGGGGAAGAGCATAGAACTTGCCCTTGTGCTTTCTACTAGGTACAAGATAATCTCTTGCGCCTTCCGGAGAAGATGCGGTAAGAATGGGAGTTTGGATTTCCATAAAGCCCATATCCTCCATTTGACGGCGCATAAAGGAAAGCACCTTAGAACGGAGTACGATATTATCATGGATTTTACGGTTTCTAAGATCCAAATAGCGGTACTTAAGACGAACCTCTTCACGAGTGGAAGTGGACGCGTCAATTTCAAAGGGAAGCGCGTTCTGGCAAGGTCCAAGCACTTCGATCTTTTCAGCTTTTACTTCGATAAGACCGGTTGTAATTTTGGGGTTAACGGTTTCTTCATCTCTCTTGGTTACTACGCCGTCAACTGCAATTACGGTTTCTTTGGGCATGCCGTTTATCATGCTATCGTCGGAAAGAACGATCTGCGTAATTCCGTAATGATCGCGCAAATCCACAAAAAGTACGCCACCGTGGTCACGTACGGTATCAATCCATCCGCAAAGTGTTACTTTTTCGCCGATGTGATTAACGTTAAGTTCGTTACATGTATGTGTTCTCAACATAATTTAAATCCTCCAAGATTTTTGTTAGAGTTTGTTTTTCTTTATTATTTTTGTAAAGTAGGTTAAGGGATAAGGTTGTTCTTTCTCAAAACTCAATACTATTGCTAAAAAGGCTTTATTGCGAGCAAGTCAAGCAAACTGTGGATTTTGCGACGGGAGCCAACTTAAGCGTACGCAACCTAGTAAGGTTGTTCTTTCTCAAATCTCAATAATATTGCTAAAAAGGCTTTATTGCGAGCAGGTCAAGCAAACTGTGGATTTTGCGACGGGAGCGTACTAAACGTACGTGACCTAGAAAAATTTACAGTTTGCGATGAGATGCGAAGCAAGAAAGACTTTTTAATGAAAGAAAGGCTTTTTAATGAAAGAAAGGCTTTTTAATACAAAAAACACTTTCGTCCCGTAAACATGGGACGAAAGTGTTGCTTCCGTGGTACCACCCAAATTGATTGTAAAATTACAATCCACTTAAAACATCGTTACGTGATGAACGTGCGGTTCTACTCGCTTTTATGCAATGCTTTCTTCCGCAGGCTCTGAAGTGTTCTTCTTAAAAAGGCTTACCGTCGCTTCTCACCAACCGCGACTCTCTGGGGATAAGTGGTCTTTCAATACTCTCTTCGTCATTGCCACTACTGTGCATTTTATCACAGTTATATTTTATTTGTCAACAAATTTATTTTAGTTTATAGAATTTTTTTAAAAATATACTATTATATTAAATAAATTAGTTGTCTTGTTCTACAATTTTAATATGAACGTCGCGGAGCTGTTTCTCGTCAACAAACCCGGGAGCGCCCATCATAATATCTTGCGCGCGCTTGTTCATTGGGAAAGGAATAACTTCTCTGATTGTGTCAACGTCGGCAAGAAGCATAACCATTCTATCCACACCAGGTGCTACGCCTGCATGAGGTGGAGCGCCATAGCAGAACGCATTGTACATTGCGGGGAACTTCGCCTTAACGTCGTCCTCGCCAAGTCCAACGATTTTGAACGCTTCTACCATAAGCTCGGGATCGTGATTTCTTACAGCTCCCGAAGAAAGCTCAACGCCGTTACATACAACGTCGTACTGATAAGCCTTGATATCGAGAATCTTATCCACGTTACCCTCTGCTTCCTTAATAGCTTTCATACCGCCCTGAGGCATAGAGAAGGGGTTGTGGCAGAACTCGAGCTCTCCGCTCTCTTCGCCGATTTCGTACATTGGGAAATCTACAATCCAGCAGAATGCGTACTGTTCTTTGTCGATATGGTTTTCCGTTGCATAACCGAACGCCTTGATAAGAGCGCCTGCGGTCTTTTGAGCTTTGAGAAGCTTTTTGTCAGCGCTGATTGCAACAAGGGTATTGGGCTGAAGATTAAGTTCGCTCTTGATTTGATCTTTTACGGAAGCGAAGAACTTAGCTACTCCGCCAACAAGCTCGCCGTTCTCGTCCACCTTGAACCAGTAAGTTTTGTTACCAGTAAGAATTTCAACGTCGGCAATAACCTTGTCAATAAACTTTCTTGCTCCGCTGAACTTATCAATAACAACAGCTTTTACAAACGCGCCCTTGAAAGGCTCGAACTCACTGTCTTTAGTAAATGCGGAAATATCGGTTGCGGTAAGGTCTATTCTAAGGTCGGGCTTGTCGCTACCGTACTTTTCCATAGCCTCTGCGTAAGGAATACGCATAAAGGGAGCCTGAGATGCTCTGTTATACTTACCAAACTCCGCAAAAACAGGGGGAAGAACCTTTTCGATAACGGCAAATACGTCGTCTTGGGACGCAAATGCCATTTCCATATCAAGCTGATAAAACTCTCCGGGAGATCTGTCCGCTCTTGCGTCCTCATCTCTAAAGCAGGGCGCGATCTGGAAATATCTGTCAATACCCGAAGCCATCAAAATCTGCTTAAACTGCTGAGGAGCTTGGGGAAGCGCATAGAACTGACCGGGATGAATACGCGAAGGAACAAGATAGTCACGCGCGCCTTCTGGAGAAGATGCGGTAAGAATGGGAGTGGTTATCTCCATAAAGTTCTCTGCGTTCATTCTTTGTCTAAGCGCATTTACAACCTTGCATCTAAGCATAAGATTGTCCTTAACCTTGGGATTTCTAAGGTCCAAGAAGCGATACTTAAGACGAGCATTTTCGTCCGCTTCCATAGAACGGTTGATTTCAAAGGGAAGCTCGTTATATCTGCATCTTCCCAAAAGTTCCATCTTAGAGGGAACAACTTCGATATCGCCTGTTGCCATATTGGGGTTTTTAGCCGATCTTTCACGTACTATACCCTTTACTGCAACGGTAGATTCGCAGTTGATGGAATCAACGAAGTTCATAATCTCTTCGTCCTCTACAACTATCTGTGTTTTTCCATAAAAATCACGAAGAACAAGGAAAGCAAGATTCTTACTTACCTTTCTTACGTTTTCGAGCCAGCCTACAAGCTCTACGCTCTCGCCTACGTTTTCAATACGCAATTCGTTAAGATTGTGTGTTCTGTTTTGCATTTTATCCTCACTGTTTTTTGGCGTTTTGCGCCGTCATTTCTTAATTAACCGTAATATTATAGCATATTAAAACCGAAATTTCAAGCATATAAGCCATAATATTAATAAACTGTTCTAAATAAAATTCAGCCTATTTTGTTGTTTTTTCTTTTCTATACTCTGTGGGAGTAACCTTTTCCTGCTTAAAAAACGCCCTATTAAACGAGCGAAGCGACGAATAACCACATTCAAACCCAATCTCCGTTACCGTCATATCCGTGTTTATCAGTTTATTTTTACTCTCGTTTATCCTGAGGATATTTACGTAAGTGTTAAACGGCATAGATATTTTTCGTCTGAACAGCTTGGAAATATACGCATAGTCATGCCCCATTTTTTTTGCGACATCCTTAAGAAGACACCTGGTACAAAAGTTTTCTTCTGCATACATCAACAGATTTACAATAACGTTATCAGGATTTTTTTGCACGCTTATATACTCTCTGTCTGTATCAAAAGCACCTATAATCGAGTATACGTATGCTTTTTTCAGGTAAAAATTATCAAAATTCACTCCGTATTGCGCGCTAAAATCAAATAAATTTTCTCTAGGCAACCTATCCGATTTATAAAACTCCTCTACCATATCGGGCGAAAAGATACACAACTGCAGTTTTCCGACTTTTTTACACCTGTACGAATGTTGTTGAAAAGGGAAAATAAGTAACGCCTTACCTTTCGTAAGTGTTATAATTTTATTATTAATTGTAACCTCCGTTTCTCCTGATTCCTGCGCTATCACCTCAAATGCCCTATGGATATGCAACGGAAAATCAATCTTTCCTACCTCGCTTACGTAAAAAGCTTTTTCACCTATGGATCTGTGCGGTTCAAAAAACATAATTAACATCCTTAAAAAGACTATTTTTGTCTTATATTATACTGTTTTTCACCTTGAAAGTCAATATTTTTGACTGTATACTTATATTAACCTAAATAAAAAGGAGAAGCAAAATGAAAAGAGCACTTATAGTTTATGGGGGATGGGCAGGCCACGATCCCGAAGGTATTGCCAATCTTTTTGAAGAGATGCTTTCAAACGAGGGTATATGCGTTGACAAATCGGATAGTTTAGACTCATTCTTAGGCGACTTATCGGTTTACGATCTTATTGTACCTGTTTGGACAATGGGAACGCTACCGTCAGAAGCTGAGAAAAACATTATGGAAGCAGTTAAAAACGGAACGGGAATTGCGGGCTGTCACGGCGGAATGTGCGATGCATTCAGAAACAGTACGGGCTGGCAGTTTATGACAGGCGCTCAGTGGGTTGCTCATCCTGGCAACTCAACGGTAACCTATACAGTAAATATTACGGACGAAAACTCTCCTCTGACAAAGGGTATAGACGACTTTGAAGTAACGAGCGAGCAATACTATATACATATCGATCCCGCGATAAAGATATACGCCACCACCAACTTCCCAATAGCTGACGGACCGCACACAAGCAACGGCAAAGTTTCTGTTCCCGTTGTTTTTACAAAAACGTGGGGCAAGGGCAAGATTTACTACAACTCCCTCGGACACACTGCTCAAATCTTTAAAGATATTCCAAAAGCAAAAGAGCTGATGAGAAGAGGATTTTTATTTGCAATAAGATAGGAGGAAAATATGAAAATAGGAATTATAGGCTGTGGCAACATAAGCGGTATATATCTTAAAAACCTTACTACGTTATTCAAAAACACGGAAATTTATGCTGTTTCCGACCTTGATCGTACGAAGGCTAAAACAGCTAAAAACACGTACAATATTCCACATATTATGACCGTGGACGAAATGCTGAAATGTAAAGAAATAGAACTAATACTAAACATTACTACACCACCATTTCACTACTCAATCTGCAAGCAAATATTATTGGCAAATAAGCACGCCTACGTTGAAAAACCACTATCTCTAACCTACGCTCAAGGTAAAGAGCTTATTGAGCTTGCCGAGCAGAAGGGATTATATTTCGGTTGCGCTCCCGATACGTTTTTAGGAGCAGGAATACAAACCTGCAAAAAACTTATAGACGATGGTAAAATAGGTAATGTGATAGGTGGCGTAGGCTTTATGCTGTGCTCAGGTCACGAAAGCTGGCATCCATCTCCAGAATTTTACTATGATATTGGCGGTGGCCCACTATTTGATATGGGACCATATTACCTTACCGCCCTCATTGCGCTTCTTGGAAAAGTTAAAAGTGTTTTTGCATATGCAAGCAAGGGCTTTGATGAGCGAATTATTACCTCTAAGCCCAAGTTTGGCACAAAAATTCCAGTAAAGGTAGACACTCACGTCGTTGGCTTGCTCAAGTTTGAATGTGGTGCAACAATCACACTAACCACAAGCTTTGACGTGCTTAAACATACCATGCCAAACATTGAGCTGTACGGCACAGAAGGCTCGCTTAAAGTTCCTGACCCAAACTCATTTGGCGGTCCTGTTCAAATTGCAACTGTCGCCAATAAAGAATTTACAGAGGTTGATTTAATTTCGCCGTATGCCCATAATTCACGCGGAATAGGTATAAGTGAAACAGTTGTTGCAATAAGCGAAAACCGCTTGAACAGTGCTTCGGGAAAGCTTGCTTTACACGTGCTTGAAATTATGGAATCGTTTATTACAAGTAGCAACGAGCACCGCGAAATCATACTAGAAAGTGATCCACCTGCATTTTGCGAGCTTGATTGGGCTGTAAGTTTAGGTGATATAAAAACCAAGTAAAAACGCCTCTAAACAAAAAACAAAAAGAGTAAGCTAGGTAAATAAAACCATAGTTTACTCTTTTTTTATCGCATTTTAATTGACACGTATTCGTTTTTTCGTGTTATTCGTGCGAGATTATGTCATTATCTCTAAACTGAAGCGAGTACAAATCATTATACGTTCCACCTCTTGCAATAAGCTCTTCGTGAGTTCCTCTCTCGGTTATTTTTCCGTCTAATACAACAGCAATTTCGTCGGCGTTTCTAATGGTGGAAAGACGGTGAGCTACAACGAGAGTGGTCCTTCCCTTACAAAGCTCGTCCAAAGCCTGCTGAATTAATACCTCGGTGGTATTGTCAAGCGCGCTTGTTGCTTCGTCCAAAATAAGGATTGCGGGATCTTTTAGGAATACGCGCGCAATGCTAAGTCTTTGCTTTTGACCACCCGAAAGCTTTACTCCGCGCTCGCCTATCTGCGTATCATAGCCGTTTTCCAACGTCATTACGTAGTCGTGAATGTTAGCTCTTTTTGCAGCGTTTATCATTTCCTCTTCGGTAGCGTTGGGCTTGCCGTACAAAATGTTATCTCTTATACTTCCCACAAACAGGAAAACGTCTTGTTGGACTATACCGATATTTTGACGCAAAGATTCCAGTTTCAGCGAGCGGATATCCTTGCCGTCTATCATAACCTCGCCGTTTCCGTCCTTTACCTGATAAAAAGACGGAACGAGATGACAAAGCGTGGTCTTACCACCGCCCGACGGGCCGACAAGAGCGAGCTTACAACCCTTTTCAATCCTAAGATTAATATCTTCCAACACGTTTTTGCCATCTTCGTAGGCAAAGGACACGTTCTTAAACTCAATTACACCCTCAACGTTGCCAAGCTCTTGCGCATTCTCGTCTTCTTTTTCGGGCTCTTCGTCCATAATTTCTACAAAGCGCTTAAATCCACTCACGCCGTTTTGAAACTGTTCCATAAAACCAATAAGCGTGTTAATGGGTGAAATAAAGAGATTTACCGACACGATAAAGGTGGAATAGTCGCCAAACGATATACGCCCTGCATACAAAAACAAACCGCCTGCAATAAGAATGAAAACGTTAAAAACTTCAGTTACAAACGCTGTGGAAGAATGGAACTTCGCCATAGCTTTATAAGCTCTTCCCGACGCATCCACAAACTCTTCGTCGCCCTTGTCGAACTTCTCTTTTTCCTTTTGCGCATTTGTATACGCTTTTGTAACTCTTATACCAGTTACGCTACTTTCTACCGACGCGTTTATGGTTGCATTACTCTTTCGTCTATCGTCAAAAGCGCGCTTCATAGCCTTTCTGAAATGCATTGTAACAACGATAAGTACAGGCACGCAAGCAAACACGATAAGAGTAAGAATCCAATCGATTGTCATAAGGTAAATAAAGGAAAGAATAACCATTATCCCACTTATGAGTAAATTTTCAGGGCCGTGGTGAGCAAGCTCGCAAACTTCGAAAAGGTCGGAAGTTATTCGTGTCATAATCTTTCCAGTTTCATTGTTGTCATAAAACTTAAACGGAAGCTTTTGCAAGTGCCCAAACAAATCCTTTCGCATTTGTGATTGCATCAAAACTCCGATACGATGTCCGTAATACTGTACAAAATAACGTAGAAGCATTCTTACAATATACAATCCAAGCACCAAAAGTCCGGCAAAAACTATCGTGCGGTACATCTGGTTTGGAATAAAGTCATTTAGCATTTTGTTGGTAACAATCGGATATACCATTCCAATAAGCGCGATAAAAAGCGAGGCTAGCATATCGAGCACAAACATCTTTTTATGCGGTTTATAATAGCTTAAAAAACGTTTTAACATCTTGTTCATCTCCGTTTATTTTTACCTTTTTATTATAGCATATCAATATATATTAGTCAACGCCTGCATAAAAATCGTACGCAATTTTCAACAAAATTTTACAAACAATTTGTTGATATAGTGTCAAACCATTGCAAAAACTTACGGGCTATGATATACTGAAGCGCAACAACAAAGAAAGGAAATAAGATAAAATTAGCCACATTGCAGGACACTTTAGTGAGGTTAGACACACGCTAAAAGATATTGGTTTTAAGCATACGTATGCGCTTTTTGACAACAAATGGACTAAATTCCAGATATAAAAAATACGGCTTTCGAAAAACTGCGAAAGCCGTATTTTTTATTACAATTCAAAATCCTCTACTACGTCTTTATTAACAAGCAACGCCATAAGACGAAGCGAGTCGTTTAAGAAACCCTGAGCGGACGGCGTGCTCTTTACGTAGTCTAAGGACGCATCGGGAAAGGACGGATACGCTGATATCTTCACCTTTCGTGGCAAAAACGCTTTGGCAAGAGCTATCGAGCGTTTCATATGCCAAACGGAAGTTACGATAATCACGCTATCGATGTTGTCAAATTCGAACTTGCGCTCTATAACAAGCGATGCACATATCATATTTTCTTTAGTCGTCCTAGCTTCGTTGTCGCAAAAAATAACCGTATCGGGAACGCCTTCGCTAATAAGCACTCTTCTCATAAGGTCAGCTTCAGTCAATTTTTCGCCGTTATAATCCCATTTTACTCCACCGCTGGGCACTATATATTTTATCCTACCCTCTTTATAAAGAGTTGCGCAAGCCTTTGCTCGCTCTACTGCAACTTGCGGAGATGAGCCGAGCAGTATCGCTATATCGGCACTCTTTCCCTCGTCTACAACTCCGCCACAATCAAGCTTCCACTTCTCGTCAAAGGACTGCGAGTCAATAAACTCTTTAGTAATTTCCGATGCTTTCATATTTTCTCCTTATTTTTTCAGTTTTGCATTAAGCACTACGTTATCGGGCGTACTGCTCTTTACAAACACTCTTGCCTTGCCATAGTGAAGCTTAACAGACCAGTTGCTTGGCTTTACTATCTTTCCTACCTTTACATAGCCCGAAATAGGCACGTTACCATCTGCTTCTTTTAGCACGCTTTCCACTTTGAGCTCGTTTTCACCGTTTTTGAAATTGCAATAAAAGCGATAGGGACGCATATCGGACTTGGCGTTTCTTCCATAAGATCTAGGAGCGCCGATAAGTTTGCCGTTTAAGTAAACCTTAAACGTTCCGCACAGACGCTCGAACTCCACGTATTGATAACCTTTTACGTCGCTAATTTTAGTTGTAAGCACGTAGGTTTTGTTTGGCTCTATATTATCCTTAAAATCTGCTACAAGACGATAGTCGTCTTCGTTTCCCTCGCTCTTTTCGTCCAACCTAAAGAAGTCGTGTCTTTTTCTGTGTAAATTCTCTATTTTTGAAGGCACGGAGTACAACTCGTCGCCCATCTTAAAAGCTCGCACAGTAAAGAACTCTTCTACGTCGCTAAGCTGTTCATAACTTTCGTCGCTAGGATCTCCGTTTCCTACACCAATAATATCGCCATTCTTAATGCTAAGAGCTACGTCTTCACTTGCCGTAGGATTATAAAGTCCGTTTTTATCAAAGCCGTTTATCTCATAAATAGCAATATCGTTTTCGTCGTTTGCCTGCTCTACACAATCCACCGTAACGGACGCGGTTTTACCTGAAGTTACAAGTTTGTCAGTATACGTATTGTCGTTTTTAATACCAACTACTTCCAACTCTCCCGGCTCATACTCCAAAGTAAAGAGCGGTTCGTCGAACTTTTCCACCTTTCTCGTTTCAATTATTTTGCCATTGAGTTTTAATGTAATTTCTTCGCAATTAGTCATAACGGCAACCGTTACCTTGTCGCCTTTATTAAAATTCCAATGCGGAGTAAGTTTTAATACAGGCTCGTCTGTCCACCACGCCTTGTAATAGTAGAACGGTGGTTTTTCCATTCCACAAAGGTCGATTGTTCCAAAAGACGACGAGAAATTTATGGACACAAAAGGATTGGGCTCGCCACGATAGTCAAAACCCGTCCACATAAAGCTTCCCGAAAAATACGGACGCTCTTCCATAAACTTAACCCAGCCTTTAGGCGTTGACCCCCAAGGCATAGTAACGTTACCAGTGCTATCAAGTAGTCCGTTTCCTAAATCGTTGACTACCCCGCCACGGCTAAGCACGTAACTACTCTCTTCCGTTCCGATAATAGGCTGATGAGGATGATCGAAATGATATCTATCAAGCCAATGATTAAAGCCTTCTTTGTATCCCGCACCCGCGTTTCTAATATAGTTTACTCCCCTAATTTCGCTCACGCCGTTTACTCCAACCACGTTGTCACCGTTGTTTCCACCATACGTTACGGGACGAGTATCATCAAGTGATTTTGCAATACGGGTTACCTTTTCCATAATAAGCGCGCTATGCTTGATATTTTGAATCCCAAACTCCTCGTTGCCCAAACACCAAATTATAACGGATGGATGATTTCTATCACGCTCTATAAGAGATGTAAGCTGTCTTATGCCTTCAGGCGAGGTGGAGAACGTTCGCGTTTCGTTCATAACTAACATACCAAGTTCGTCGCAAGCATTCAAGAGTATGGGAGAAGGCGCATGATGTGAGGTTCGGTATGCATTACATCCCATTTCTTTAAGTTTTTTAATTTTGTAATACTGTAAATTATCGCTAAGCGCAACGCCCACTCCACCAAAGTCTTGATGAACACACGCTCCCCTAACTTTAGTTGGTATTCCGTTAAGTAAAAAGCCATTATCGGGATCGAAAGCCACCGTACGTATTCCAAATCTTTCGCTAGTTTCTTCTTTGCCAATCTTTATTTTTACCGTATATAAATTAGGATTTTCCAAATCCCAAAGCAATGGATTTTCGATATTTACTAAGCACTCTATCTTGCTTTCGCTGTACGGGCTAAGTGTAATTTCGGTAGTTTTTTCTGCTACCTTTTCACCGTTTTTGTCATAAAAACTCCACAACGTATCGGTATTTTTAACACAATCGGTATCGTTTACTACAACAGCGCCAACATAAATGTCGCCGTTAAGTGTAGTTTTTATTTGCGTTTTATTATGCTTAAAATACGTAGGCTCTACAACATGCAAGTATACGTTTCTATAAATTCCACCACCTTCATACCACCAACCTTCCGGTTGTTCGCAATCTACTCTAACGGCAATAGAGTTGTCTTCTCCATATAAAAGATGATCGGTAATTTCCAAAATAAAACTTGTATAGCCACTTTCGTGAGAGTCTAGGTATTCGCCGTTCGCAAATACCTTACAGTCCCTAAACACACCTTCAAACTCAATAAAAACGCGCTTGCCTTCCCACTCTTTATCTACAACAAAGTCCTTGCGATAATAGCCGATATTATATGCGTCGTCGTAGTTAGTGTGTCTTTCGGTCTTGTATCTATGATAATGCGATTTTTGTCTTCCTCCAGAAAAAGTATCGCAGTTGACGTCTTTTGGAAGTCTTGTTACCCAGTCGTGCGGAAGATCCACCTTTTCCCAATTAGCGTTGTCGTAATACCTACAAAGCGGTCCGCTTGCGTCTGCATATTTTGTAAACCCGCTAGTTACGTACACGTCAAAATTCTGTCCTATCGAAAAAAGCCAATCTTTATTGAAATTAATTCTCATCATAAATCTCCTTTAGCCAATATACGTTTATTATAACATTCTTACGCATTATAAATCAAGGTACAAAATTGCTTTATTTTTTACATTTTTTCCACAATATTTTCCTAAAAGAACTAAAGCATTAAAAAACGCGCCCTTTATAGAACGCGTTTTTTAATTATTGATTATTCGGGTTTTTTGTCAAAATCAAGAGTCAGGTCATAGTCGCCAAGCTTATTCACCTTAAAGCCATTCTTCTTGTACTCTTCGTAGTCAAACGCCTCAAGCTCGTCGATAGCTAGTTTGTGGAACTCATAGAAGTTGTGCCACCACTCCCATCCCGAGCCAAGCTCGTTGGAAAGATAAGCATCTGCGATATCACAAGCGGTTTGCGGAGCTACATAGAACGCACCCATTGCAAGTACGTTTACTCCGTTACCAGTGATTGCGCGAAGAGCAGCGGGAAGACTTTCTACAACGCCGGAGTGTACGTGAGGGCACTTGCTTGCTGCAATATGGATTCCCATTCCCGTACCACAGAACAATAGCGCTCTTTCGTAATTACCCTCCGAAATTTCCGCGCCCACTCTCAATCCAACACGGTGGAACATCAAATCCGTATCGTTTGGATCGCTGTCCTTTCTTACGCCTAAATCGAGGATTTTCCAACCCTTCTTCTCAAGGTGCTCTACAACGACTTCCTTAAGAGGAAATCCTGCAAAGTCCGCGCCTACTACCAAATACTTGTCTTTTACTTTTTTCATAATTTATATTCTCCCTTAAAATAATTTTGCAGTTTCTTCTATCCAACGCTTTGCGTGAATTTCGTGGCATTTTATAGACAAATGCGCGCCGTCAATCTCGTAGTTTTCGTCCTTGTTTTGCAAATAGCATTCGTTGGAAATTACGTTTATGCCGTATACGTTTGCCACTTTTTTAAGCATAGCATTGAACTTTTTAATATTTTCGTTACTTTGGAATTTAGAGTTTGGATTAAAGCATTTAGAAAACCGTTCCTCATGAATAGGCGGTATTTCAAACAGTACTATCTTTGCTCCGCTTGCTGTTGCCCACTTTAGTATAAGATCGATATTTCTACCAAATTCTTCAAGCGAAGTTTGTGGATTGTCTAAACTTTCCATTCCAATGCTATCGTTTGTGCCCACCATAAGCGACACAATATCGGGCTTTATCTTTGTGGTAAAATCCTTAGTTACATAAGTTAGCATTGAAGATAGCCCACCCGATACCGAGCAATCGTACGCTTTAAGCGAGGCGCATTTTGTAACGGTAAGACGGTAACCAAGATTATCGCTTGTTATAGAGTCGCCTAAAAACAAAACAGACTTACCTTTGATTTTCTCGATAGCATCTTTACATGACACACTCACTCGTTGAGCTCTTTCTATACGTATTCGCTCAAAATCTTCTAGCGTGGCTTTTATCTCATCTTCGCTCATATTAGTCAAAATAGGCGAAAAAACGTCCTTTGTCGCAGGGAAAGAAGACACGCTGTTTTGAAGATTAAATCTCATAAAAAATCTTGACATCTTTTACACTCCAAACATAGTTTTTACAAGCTCGTAAGCAAACATTCTGTTCATATCGCGCGTGGGGTGATTCAGCTTGTTTGCAAGAAGCTCGGTAACGTCCACTCCGCTCTCGCTAAGCTTTTTCCAAAGCGCATAGCAATCACAAACGGGAATATCCATTTCCTTACAAAGCGCTCTTGCGCCATCCATATGCTTATCCATCCAGCCTTCTTCTTGACGTTTTGCAAAAGCTTTAGCTAGGCGAATATAGTCGGGATCGGAAAGGAACGGACTAACCTTTGTGCTCATCATATTGGGCGTCATAAAAATAATTTCGGAGTTTGCGTTTTTCAGCTTTGTAAAAACTTCCTTTAAGTTTTCTACGTACCTTACTATACTATCCTCACTCTCACCGCAATCGTTAAGACCATAGCACACCACGGTAAGATCGGGCTGATGTCTAATTACCGCGCTATCCACTCTTGTTTTTGCTCTGTTAGTGTTATCTCCGCTTATGCCTGCATTTATGATATTTACGGTACAAACAGGGTATAAAACGTTCAAAATCTCGAATACGTATTGCTCGTATGAGTGCATTTTATCAAAAATCGTTTCAATTTGATTGTTCTCTTTTTTATAACATTCGAAGCATCCTTGCGTTACACTATCACCTAAAAACGCAATGGTTACACCCTCGTTATTATAATGATCCGCGCTTTTTCTCGCCATTTTTTCTATTATTTTCATACGTTTATATCTATTCCTTTACAATAAATTGATTATTGCCTTCTATTAATTTTTTGCCGTTATACGTTGCGTTTATTCCGCTTGGAATTTCTACGTTGTACACAAACTTTCCGTCCTCGTACTTCCAATCAATAGTAATCTTGCCTTTTACAGTTTGCATCTCACCCTTAGCAAAACCAACCTCTTTTACAAAGCGCGGAGCAAGCTCGATTTCTTCAAACGCAGGCGCGCAAATCTTGGGTTGAACACCCAACAAAGACTTAAAGAACCAGCCTATAACTGCCGAAAACATGTGGTGATTGTGCGAATATTTTTCCTTACCGTTCCACAGCTCCCACAACGTAGTTGCGCCGTTTTCGTACCAGTTTCTGTACCCAGGACTGCTTTGCGTAATCATATTAAACGCAAGGTCGGCTCTTCCTGCAACCGATAACGCGTCGTAGATGTACTGAACGCCCACCATGCCCGTCTTAAGCACGGGACCGCCCTCTTCGACAAGGGTTGCAAGCTGAGAACATACCGCGTTTTTATCAGTGTAAAGCTCATTCATAATAACTATCGCAACGGAAGTTTGGTCAGTTATTGTACATCTTCCGTCTTTATTGATGTATTTTTCAATAAACGTCTTACGAAGTTTTGCCAACTTTTCTAGGTGCTTACTGTTATCTAACCCCGCTCGCTCGTATGCAAAAGCCGTAACCGTATACGCCTTTATGAGGTAAAACTCCCAAATAAACTGCTTAGGAACGTTGGGGTTACTTCCATAGCCTAGCCAATCTCCCAAAATAAAGTCGTACCCCTCGTTAAATGACCTTTCCAAATATCCGATATATCTGTCAAAATACTCAATACCGCTCTTTAGCATCTCATCGTCGCCTGTATACATATAGAACCTATAAGGAAGCTCATACAACATACAGTCGCAAACAGGGCCCCAATTATATCCCCAATCGTGTGAAGGAATAACGCCTGTAAGAGCGCCGTCCTCTCTCATTCCTGCCTTGATATCTTCAAACCATTTTTTGTAGAGTTTGCGCATATCAAAGTTTATAAGAGCGTGCTCGCACGTAGCCTGCGCGTCGTTCATCCAGCCCAATTTTTCACGCGTGGGACAGTCTGTCATGCACCAGAACATATTGCTGTAACAAGAACGCATGCCTGCCGTGTAGATATAGTTAATAACGTCGTTACCGCACTCGAATGAAGCAGTCCGTTTTACATCCTGATGTGTAAAAATCGCGCATACGTCTTCGCTTTTCAGCTCATTTTCTAAGCCCTCTACCACAAGATATCTAAATCCAAAATAAGCAAAACCCGGCTTAAATATATCGCGTTTTCCGCTTGCTATAACTTTGCAAACGTGGTATGGCGGTTGTCCCGGATAAAAATATTCGCCGTCGTTTTGAAGATGGTTTATCTCTCCGTTTTCACTAACTTCTTCTCCAAACTTAAGCGTGATTTCATTACCCGCTTTTTCTTGCAACGCAAACTGAACGTAGCCCGACATATTAAGCCCAAAATCAACCAAATATCCTTTTTCGGTCTTTGTAATACGTTTTGGTTCAATACGCTCAACCTCTTTTACAGGTTGACAATCCAACGGCATAAGCTTTGCGTCAAAAGGTATATTCCTTTCAATCGCGGTTTGCCATTTATTATCGTCAAATCCCACCTTTTTCCAGCTTTCGTCTTTCTTCCGCATATCAACGAATTCTCCTCCTCTTAGATGAGAATACGTAATATGCGTATTTTCCCTGTCAGCTTTCCAATTCTCGTCGCTGACAAGCACAATCTTGCCGTTTACCTTTAGCGAAAGTATAAACTGCGGAGCATCGCGCCACTTTGCATCCTCAAAATGCCAAGTAGATGGCATGCTCTCATTAAAAAATCCGTTTCCGCAAATTACCGCAAAGGCATTCTTTCCCTTTTTGATAAGCGAAGTTACGTCATATGTATTGTACCACAAAATTTTTCTGTAATCACTGATTGCAGAAATAAAAATATCGTCGGTAATATTTTCGCCGTTTATAAAAAACTGCGCAAAAGACGGGCTTTGCACTATAATTTCGGCGCTTACTACGTCTTCCGTTATTTCAATCTCGCGTCTAAAACGAGGAAGTGGATCGTATAAAGAATACTTAGGCGCGCTTTCGGTTGCCTTTATATACTTTGCGTTACCAAGTTCTCTAACGCTTTCGCCTTTAGCTTCAAAATTTCCGTTCATAATAATTCCCCTATTCGGTTTATTTTATATATACTAATATTTTAAGATATTTATCTAATAATGTAAATACCCTAAAAAGTATTTTATATATCCTAATGTGATATATTTTGTAATATCTTATTGACAAACACGTAACAAAAAAGTATAATTAAATTATGATAGTTATAAGTTTGTTACACGCCCTGGAGGGATACACTCACGACAACTGGGTGTATAAAAATATTAACGTTAATTTTTCGAGGCTTTACTACGTTATTGACGGAGAGGCGTACTATGAAGAGAATGGCAAAACAACGAGGTTAAAAAAAGGACATTTATACCTCACGCCCATAAAAAAGACTTTTTCGCTGTACGACAACCCAAACAATAAGATGCTCCACACCTTTTCGCACATTATTACTATGCCGGCAGTTTCTGCGTTTACGGAAATTGAAGTAAAACCAAATACTCCGCTGTTTGACGCGGTAACGCTTTATCGGAAATATATACACTCTGACCAACAAGTTCTTACTCCCGTTATCCAGTTCGTGCTCTCATGTTTGGACTTATCCAATACCGAAAAGAACCCGATTGCAACGAAAATCAAGCAACGTATTGACGATTTTCCAACATTTGAGATGAATATGAGCACTCTTAGTAAGGAGCTTGGATATAGCAGAGAATATATAACGCGCGCATTTACCGAAGAATTCAGAATGACGCCAAAACAGTACTTTTTTATTCGCAGGATAAACGAAGGTCTAAGGCTATTAAGTCAAGGGAAATCGGTAACTGAAACGTCGGATATTCTTTGCTACTCTTCTCCCTTTGCCTTTTCTAAAGCGTTCAAGCAACACTTTGGACTATCCCCAGAAAACTATCTTAAAACTATTCAACCGCTTCAAAACGTATGTCCGTAAAAAAGCAAAATAAAAAGTAAAAAACAACTACAATCAAAGTAAAAAAACACCCATTCACAAAAACACAGTAAAGTGATATACTATTGCTACACAACAAATTTATTACCGTTAAAGGAGAAAATTATGGCAAACATCAATGACAACACCGTAAAAGGATACGATCAGCTTATTGCTTCTAACGAAAGAAGCTTTATTGGCGATAAAAACGCTCCACTAAAGATTTTAATTATCGGAAACTCCATTACTCGCCACGGACCAAAGCCCGAGATAGGTTGGCCGTACGATTGGGGAATGGCTGCAAGCTGTGAGGAAAACGACTACGTTCATAAGTTTGTTGCAAAGCTTAACGAGAATAATATAAACGCATACGTTATGGTACGTCAGGGCTGGTGGTGGGAACGCCACTATCTTGACGAGGACGTGCTGGACCACTTTGACCAAGAGCATGATTTTAACGCGGATATAGTAGTTTTCAGACTGGGAGAAAACGTGCCTAAGGAAAACAGAGAATATTGCTACGATAAGCTAAAGGTATTTGCGCCTTACCTTTGTCCTAACGGTAAAATAATATTTACTACCTGCTTTTGGAGAGCAGAAATTACAGACGATGCTATAAGACGTATTGCAAAAGAGCGTAACGAAATTTGCATAGACGAATGTTTTTCGGACGACGAGAGCAATATGGCGCTAGGCAAATTTGAACATCGTGGCGTTGCTATGCACCCCTCGGATAAGGGTATGGAAGCGATTGCAAGCGCGGTATTTGAAAAGGTTAAAATCCTATTAGACCAAGCATAACAATAATAAAATTATAAGGTAGCCTGCTTCACTTTATTGTAAAACGGACTACCTTTTATTGTTTTTACAAACACTCAATTTGCTTATATTTCCTCAAAATCACATATACGTACAGCAAAAACGGCTACACATAATCTTGTGTAACCGTTTTTGTTTTGAGTAGTTTTTATAAAGCCTTATAACTCATATTGTAAACAATAAACCTAAGCTGAGTTGCCCCTGCCGTAGAAACAAATCTACCTTCAATTCCTGTATAATCAACTTTAGATTCATACTCGTAAACTTTCTCGTACTCCGCTTCGGAAGAAACCTTTCCGTAGAAAGTGATTACGTTTCCTTTTCTTACAATCTTAAGGTCGAAAGATAAGTCGTAGGTATACATACTCTGATTAAGCACATTGTCAGACTTTATGGGTGAGTTCCAACCTTTATCGAGAACAATCGCTCTTCTTTGTTGGAAAATGTAGAATTCGTTAGTCGATCCATTATTAAAGATAAGACCAACTGCAGGATACTCTTCGTTTGCAACCCCAACAGCTTCCTTTCTGATATAAGAGAAGCTAAATTCGAAGTCTTCCATCTTGCCTACACGCATTGCCATATAGGCGTTTCCACGCTGATTTACTTCAACGTATGGTCCTGAAATTTTGTTAACTCCGTCGTCGTAGTCATATCCGTAGATAGGTTCAGATGTCGAAGAGTAACTTTCGCTCTTTCCACCAATAAAGATATCATACACTTCAAGCTCACCTAAATCGTAAGACGAAGTTGTAAACTGACCGCTAACCGTCTTTGCAACCATACTTCCATTAGTTCCGCGAACGGTATAGCTACCCTCTCTAAAGTCAAACTCAAAGCTTCCATCAGATGCAATTTCAACACCGTCAAAACTATAAACTCTGCCGTCTTCAAAGTGCGCGGAGAAGTTAAAGGAAGAAGGAAGAGTTACTCCGTCGGTAGCTACAAGCTTACCGGTAAGAGTAATATTTTCAGCCTTATCCTCAAAGTGAACTTCGATATCGTTTGCATTATACTGTACTATATAATTGATAATTCCGTTATCGTTTGCATAGTAGTAATTGGCATCGTTTGCCTTTATAAATGCAGTCTTTCCACTCTCAGGTATAACCTTAATTTGTACGGTTTCTCCCACAACGTATTGAGCTTTATTGTTCACAATCTCATACGTTCCGCCTGCTTTTGCAGTAATATTGAGAACTCTTGTTACCTCGACAGGAAGATTGTCGTCAGTAAACTGCATAACCCTTTCGTTGTAGAAAATATGATGTGAAGGTTTAGCAGCCGTAACTCTCAAGCTAATCTCTGCATTTGACAAGTCAAATCTTGAAGTATGCGTCATTACATAGGTATACTCGGAATCTGTGGGAAGCTTTGCAAATATGCTTACCGCATTACCATACTTAATAATTCTTGCATCAAAACACAAGTTATATCCTTTAGTTGAAAACGAAAGTTTGCTAGATGCTTTTATGGGAGCATTCCATTGATACTCTCCGTCAAGCACGCAACCACCGCTATACTGAAGTCCATAGAACTCTCTTACACTATCCGTATAAATAGCAAGTCCAATCGCAGGATACATTTCGTTTTCAACGTTAGGAATCTCAAATCTAACAAACGAGAAATCAACTACCGCGTTATTTATTGTAGAATAAGTGTAAACTTGACGATTATCCGCTTTTGCGTTTACTTCGGTGTAAAGACCATCTATCTTAATAGTACCATTATCGTAATTATAACCCCAAATTGCTTGCGTCGTAGACGTTCCTCCGCCAAACACAATGGGCATCATATTAAACTCGCCCCAATCAAGGTCATATCCGTTTACGCGTTTTGTTTGAGGTTCAAATACGAACATATCCTTAGCAAAGTTTAACGTATAAACAGTATTTGCTATTACGTCAACACTAAACGTACCATCGTTGTTTGTGTTAAATGATATAACTGTTCCGTCCTGGCTTATCAGTTCTCCAACTGCTTCGCTAGCGCCTATGCCTCCTGCTAAAAGTTTGCCCGATACAGTTACGTAATTGTTCATATACGTCTTAACAGTCAGATTTTCACCCTTGGTTGTCATCTCATATTCCACAGATGGATTGTTTTTAGTAAGGACAAAACTCTTATCTCCTGCTTCTACAATATAAGCATACTCATCATCGATATTTTCGAGATTAAGTGAAATTTTTATATTTGTACCTAACATTGAAACAGTTTCTGTACTACCGTCCGATTTTGTAAACTGCTCACAATTTTCGATATTGATAACAGGCTTCGTCTTATCATAATCCCAATTTTCATCCATTGCATAGCACGTTTCGTCTAAGGTTATGGTATTACCAAACATCTCTTTAGCTTTCTCAAGAGCCTCGTCGCCGTTCAAAATCCAGTAATCGAAGAACTTGAGTTTGAGATAGTAGGAAGTCGTTATATCAAAACCGATTGCGCTATATCCGCCCAATCCCTCAAATGAGAGCTTTGTGGTAAATATACCGTTCACGTAAACATAAACGTCCGCATAATCGCCCTTATCAATCTTTACTACCGTAAGTGTTGTATAACTATTGCCTGTGGTATCAACCAGGTTAACAGTAGAGGGTAAATTGTCAAAATACAAGTCGGTAGGATTCCAGCCTCCATTTCTGGTATGAAGAATTCTAAGACCGTTCTTGTGTAATCCGATAAACTTTCTGTTGTTAGAACCTAGTTTATTTGTAAAACAGAAGCCTGCCGCAGGATCTTTTTCGTAAGAAGGATGTTCAACCTTGTCGGTAATATTTGCAATCTTCACTTCAGCAATCTGATGTTTTCCAATAACGTTACCCGAAAAATAAGCTTGAGTGGACTGTGCCGTTAAAGGCTCGATAAACACTTCGCCGTTTTGTTCGTTACTATAATCCCACAACGCCGAGGACGATATTACGGAGAACGACCTATCGGGAGCTTCAGCGCTACCGCCAACTACGTTCATAGTCAATTCGATAACGCCCAAATCAACTTTGCCATCAACGTTCTTAAGAGCTTCAATGTCGTTGAATGAAATCTTTTTGGCTCTATAACCCGAAATGGTAATTATAAGCTCATAATTATATCCCTTCTTTACAGGAATAGCAGTTTTACCCTCTAAGGTATTTACAGTATAACAACTAATACGGGGATCGTTTGAACGTATTTCTACAGTTCCCGTTTTTACAACTGGAAGCTGGCTGTTAAAATCAACAAGATTAGCGTTTATAACAGTTAGCTCACTTACATCAACCTTGCGCGAATAGAAAGAAATTCCCATATCGCTATCCAGTTTTTCAAACACATATTCGCCATACTTAATACCGTTTTCACCAAACATCGTATCGGAAACGTCTGTTGATTCTTCCCCTGCAGGCGTTATGGTAACCTGTTCGAGCTCATACATATTAACTCTAGTAAAGTTATCATTATTCATTTGCTCCGCTAATTGGTTTGTAAGAACAACGTTTCTATGCTTAAGACTCATAGTAACAGGCTGAGGATTTTCTACCGCCTGACCGATTGAATCGAATGAAACGGAAACGTTTTCTGCCTTTAACACGTTAATCATACGAGCGTAAGACGAAGTTTCTTTTGACGCTTCATCTTGTGTATAAAGAGTAGACAAATAATTAGTCAAACGAATATTTTTAGCATTTTGGCTGATTATTGCCATATTGGTTCTCTGATTGAGATCCATTTCATATTGACAATACACCAATCTGCCATTTGCAATGAAATACACGTAACCGTTTGAGAAGAACATGCTTAACGTAAGCGTTTTGACAGGATTTTCAAATGTAACTTTATCAAGCGTTTCATTTACAGCTACACCTGCATCATTAGTATAAATACGCTTAGGAGTTATAGATGTTATTCCGTTCTCGTTGTATACTATCGAACGCATATCTATTAAGTACGCGGTGTACAACGTGGGCGAATCGTAAACCATAAGTCCGATATCTCCACTTGCCTCTAATGATTCCTTTACTTCAACATCTATTTGCGCCGAATAGAAATTACCCGAGATATTTTTGAAGAATATTGCCTGAATTCCTGTTGCCGTATTGTTTACGTCTAAGTATGCATTTTCGGTTGCATCAATGTTGCTTATATCCCAACCGCTTGTTTTTGCAATGCCAAGTGGGGAATCTCCAAGTGTTGCGTTTTCCTTATCTGCAAGCACATATCCGTCGTTATTAAACGGAATAAATGAAGTATAACCATTTATTGCTGTTGACTTAAGGAAAGTGGGGTATAACTTAAGCGTCTTTTCATCAAGTGCAACTCTCTTGTAGTTATACTGTGGGAATATGCGCACGCTTGTTGGTTTTTCACTCATTCCAAGCTCTTTCCAAGTTATGAAACACTCAGTAGTCCAAACGCCTGTTTTGTTATCGGTTGAAGGATTTACTTCGCCTTCTATTATCCTTGTTGCAATCTTGAACTTGAAAAGACTGGGTTTTGCATTATATGTATCAAAGCTAATAGTCTTAAGCTTATTAGCATCGACAGTAGCTAAATCGCCGTCAATAATACTAATGTCAAAGCTTGTATTTTTATAATAGTATCCGCGTCCCGTAAATGCAAGTCCGCTGTTATCTGTTGCCTTTACAAAGAAATACAAACCTTTATCTGAAAATATAGTCGTAAAATCGTAAGAAACGGTGGGAGCTTCGGTAATTCCGGTATGATACCATTTTTGGTTTTCCCAATTCTCTTCATCGCCCATCTTTCCGTCGATTACAAATCCGTCAAGATCAGGTCTTTCGCCATAAGCAGAATCCTTTATCCACTCATAGTCGGGCAAATCGCTACCGTCAATATAGCCGACTCCGTTTTTAATCCACTTTGCGTAAATTGTGGCACGTTTCGTTATGGGAGCGCTAAAATCGAACTCTTTCGTTCCCTCTGCATCTATATACCAACCCTCAAACTTATATCCAGTAACAACAGGATCAAGTTCTGGCTTTACCGCACATTGTCCGCTCTCTACGCTCTGATTTTCAGGTGGTGCAATAAGCGCTTCTTCGTTGTTAAGATCAAAACTTACCGTAAGTATTTGAAGCCACTGTGCGTAAATTGTTAGAGAAGACGAGGGAATAAAGCTGTCAAAATCAATAAGATTTACATTGTCGTTTTTATCTAGCGACCAGCCTAAGAACTTCCATCCGTTTGCGCTAAGGTCGTCAGGTCTTGTTATTTTTCCATCAGTTCCTGCGTCGATATACTGCTTTGCAGGAGCTCTTCCGTGTCCGTTCCTGTCAAAAGTTATCGTATACGTACTCTCTTTTTCGCTCCACTTAGCGTATACGGTAGTATCGGAGCTAAGAGTTGTACCAAAGGTGTAAAGCTCATTAAAGTCATTATCAGTATACCAGCCTTCAAAGTTCCAACCACTCTCGGTAGGAGCTTCTGGCTGAACGGTAATTTCGTCTTCTTTTAGTACTTGCTCCGTTATTTGAGTTCCGTGTCCATTCATCTCAAAGCTGAGCGTATACGTAACAGGATCGGGCGTATCTTTTCCGCCGTTTCCGCCGTTATCGCATGCTACAACTCCAACTAAAAGTGCAAGAACAAGGATAAGAGAAAGGAATAAACTTCTAATTTTTTTCATTTTAGTCTACCTCCTTATTCCTCATCCGCCACTACGGGATTTCCCATAATGAAAACGTCGGATAACTTTACTGTATAACGGTTAGAAGAGGTAAGAATAAGTTCTCCAACCTTGTCTTTAGCATCGATTGTAATAATTATTTCGCTTACAGTAATTTCGTTAAAGCTTGCTATTGCCGATCCGCCTTTACGCATTACCATATTAGCTTCGTCCCATCCTGAAGAATCGGGCTTTAGGTCTTTTATATGGCAATATCCGTTATATTCTTTGCCTTCCGGATACCAAGTGGGCTTCCTATCAAGCTTGAAAACTACCGATTCTATATTATTAAACGCGTAAACGTAATCACGGCTGTTATAAATCATAATATTGCGGATAGTTTGAGGAGTATCCCAAGAAAGCTTGAGTTTAAGCTGTCTTGTATCCTTATTACCTACAACCTCGTATTTAGACGACCATTTCTGATATGTAACCAAACCGTCGTTAGCGTACTTAGCAGTAGCTGTATCGCCCTCTAGTATGGTAACAGTTGCGGTTTTTGCTACGTTGTCATAGCCGGTAAATACAGATGTTTTTGGCTGAAGCGAATAGGTAGGTCCGTTTCCGTAAAGAATCCAGACTTTATCCGAAACCGTTCTCTTTGTAAACTCGTGATGGTTATTAGTTTCATAACACTCTTCCACCCACTCTTTATCAAGTCCGTAAGCTACGTCCTTTTCAATTTGCGCAGATTTAAGAGCGGAATACGATACGTTGTCATAGTCGTACCAATCAATTCTATCAATACCGATACAACGACCTATGAAGTTTCCGTCCTCATCTCTATTATTTAATGGGTTATAAAAATAGTGATACGTTATCCACATTTCGTCACCAACCATTAAGAAAGCGTGATGACCTGTTCCTGCAATATAGTCGGTCATTTCGTCAAAGTCTATACCAAGACAGGGCGAATATTCGGGAATTTTGATGAAAGGTCCAAACGGACTTTCAGATACAGCCATATATATCGAATACTGTCTATTTCCGTATCCAAAAGGCGAATAGGTAAGATAGAAATATCCGTCCTTTTCAAACACGTGCGAAGCTTCGTTTACAGTACCTTCAGATTCGGTACCCATATGATAACCGGGAACACCGAATATAGGATCGGTTACCGTAGTCTTAATGTTAAACTGCTCGGAATATTCAGGACGATACAAGGGGAATTCGCTAAAATCACCTTTCGTTTCGCCGTCATAATATAAAGTAGAATATTGCGTACAGGTTACGGGCGCGAAGTTTTCCCAATCGGGAGAACAAAGATCCTTCATGGGCAAGCACCAGATCTGATTACCACGCGTAGCTGAGCTTGAGTGCGAGTTGAAGTAAAGATACAACTTACCCGTAGAATCTACGAACATATTAGTGTCGATTGCAGGGAAAAGTCCCTTACCTTCCGCAACCCAATGAGGTATAGCTTTCTTTATCTCGTCATGATAAAAGCTTGCTAAAAGCATACTGTTATTGTTCTTTATCTCAACTCCGTTCTGGTTTGTAATAACTCCGTTTACAACCTTTGAAAGAGGAACGTATCCGCCATAATCGTTACCCTCATTCCACTTAAGGTCTTTTCTATACACTGCCCACGCTTCTCCGTTCACGTCTACGGTTACAGGAGTTCCGTCCGCATTAAAAGCGGCAACATAATCATAATACTCACCGCTCGTAACTACATGATAAGGACCTGCTGGAAGGGGTGAGATTGCAAGAAGAGGGGTAAGTCCGTCCCACTTGTCATACTCTGTTCCAACAGAGGTAATAGGATTATAATCGGTGGTTGCATTTCCGCTCTTTGTTCTGCCATTTCCCGATATCATATAAAGTCCGCTAAAAGGATCTTTTGTAATTTCGGGCGCCCATGTAAAACCGTTGAACCAGCTGTCTGCAAATACTTCAATTGCTTTTCCACCCAATGCTCCGCCAAGCTCCCAGTTTTGCATATCGTCAGACACTCTAAGATCATAAGCGCCTTGCACTGCGTTAGGGAATTGTTGCTTCACCTCCGTCGAAATTGTCAAGCTGTCTGTGGTACAAATCATATAGAATTTGTCAAGATACTTCTCTTCCCACTCTTCCCAAGTTCCGTACTTTTCGCCCACTGCCAAAAGAACCTCGTCCTCAGTAGCATCGGGTAAAAACTGGCTCTCTTTTGCAATAAGCTTACTATAAGAAAACTTAAGGTCTGCCTCGCTAGTATACATCATTCCCGGGTCCGCGCCGTCTGCTTTGTGATCGTTGTAATAGTACAACTCGTCCTCATATTCGTAAACGTTCTCCAGCTTTCCCTCTGCGTGAGGAAGGGGAAATCCCGAAGTAAGTCCAACGTCAGAACTATCAGTCGTGGACACAACGGTAGATGGACTGTCGACAACGGGAGTTTTTATCGATACTTGTTCCGTTTTAGCTGAGCACGCAAACAAACTGCCTGCCGTAACAGCCGACATTACAAGCGATAAAAACGTCTTTAATGATTTTTTCATTGTTCTCTCCTTTTATATAAAGATTCTTAATTTGCTAATATCATTATAGCATCTATTTGTAACATCACTCAATAACTTTTCGAGCTTTTTTTAGTTTTTCGAAACAAAATGCTTATAATACTATCAAAAAAACAACACTTTAGTGCTTTAATATTCGTTTAGATTATTTTAGCATAAAATTTTTATTATTTGTATGAAATTCAGATCATAAAATATAAAAATTCAATCAATATTGCCTTATACATAATTACTAATCGTTCTTTTAATGCGCCATAATCTCACTTTACATCTATTGTAGCTTATTTTATAATTATAATCAATAGCAAAAACGATTTTATTTTTAACATTTTCGACACAAAAAAAAACGTTACACCCTTATTTTGTTGACGTAACGTTTTTTATTATTAATTTTTTAGAGTTTGTTTCTTTCGATAAAGAGCTTAAGGAATGTTACCGCGGTAAGAATATCCTTTGCAGGATCCGCTCCGCACTCTCTTTCTACGGTCAAGAATCCATTATATCCGATATCTTTGAGCGCAGAAAGATAATTCTTCCAGTCAACCTTACCCTCTCCTAGCGCAACCTCTTGATAGGTTCTCTCGTCAGCAGGGGGAAGTCCGTAGTACTTTGCAGCGTAAATTCTACGCGTATCATAAGGCTTTAGCTGAATGCCGTCTTTTGCATGCGTATGAACAATATAATCCTTTAAGGTATGTACTGCCTTAACAGGATCATCGCCTGCACACATTACGAGGTTTGCAGGATCAAAGTTAACGCCCATACCAGCTCCATTTAACGTATCTAAAAAGCTCTTTAAGATTACTGCTTTTTCAGGACCTGTTTCGATAGCGTAATGACCGCCCATCTCTACCGCGTAGTCATTTAATATCTTACACACCTTGTGCATTGTTTCGTACTGAATACAATTAGTTTCCTCTGGAACAACGCCAATATGCGTGGTTACAATTTTAGTTCCAAGCTCAAACGCAAGGTCAAGACATTTCTTTTCTCTATCAATCTCAGCTTGTGTGGGTTCGTAGAACATCTTACATCCAAAATCTCCACAGAGCGCCGAGAATACCATACCCTGATCGTTTACCTTTTTCTTAAGTTCCTTGCATGCCTTAATGGGATCAGGCTGGTCTACAACCTTGTCCGCATACATCTGAATACCGTCCGCGCCTACCTGCTTAGCTTTGAGTATCGCAGTATCAATATCGGTAGCAAAACTTTCGAGAATTACACCTGTTTTCATATTACACCTCTCTTATCCTTAAAATTCGATTTCTTTTTTGGCGGCAGCAGACTGGTACAAGTAGTCAAGAAGCTTTGCCGATTCCAAAATATTTTCGATGTTATTTCTATCTTTTACGCCCGTAAGTATGGACTGAACAAACGCTTCGTCCTCTTTTTGGTACATATCGGGAATATCGTACTTTTCTCTGCTGGTTTCAAGTGTTGCACCGTCGTACAAGTCGAACAAACTGCAGTAGTCAAGTCTTGCGCCCTTCTTGTCGCCCAAAAAGTCGATATACATTTCGTGTCTGTCAAGGTTTTGCGCCCAAGCTCCGTTAAAGGAAATGCTTGCCCTGTCAGTTCTGATATGACCAGTAATAAAGTCGTCTACGTCGTTAGTACCGTTTTCGATGTCAGCGGTATCTTCCGCCCACATTCCGTTATACTTATACGCCTTCATATCTTTTGCCATTTCGCAGTACGCATCGGCTGTAAGAGTTTTAAGTTTTGCTCCTCCCAAAATATAGAGAATCAAATCCAAGAAATGCACGCCCCAATCAATCAAAACTCCGCCACCCGACTGAGATTTTGTAGTAAACGGACCGCCAAGACCGGGAATAGAACGAGGCTGACGGAAAGAACAGTAAACGTGATAAATCTTTCCAAACTCGCCTTTTGCATTAAGCTCAGCAAGCTTTTCTACCGACTTGTGATATCTGTTGCACACGCCGATATTGAGCATTTTGCCAACTTCTTCCGCCTTTTTAGCCATCTGACACGAAAGCTCGTAGTTAACGGTAATAGGCTTTTCGCAGAATACGTTTTTACCAGCGCTGAGCGCATCCATTGTTACCGTATAATGCGCATAGTTGGGTGTAAGAACGTAAACAGCATCTACCTCTTTATCCGCAAGCGCAATGTTATAATCGGTGATTGCGTTTTCAACAAAATCATACTTCTCCATCATCTTAAGCGCCTTTTCTTCAATAAGATCGCACGCATACTTAACTCTGATTCCACTCATTTTTGCAAACGCGGGGAAATGCGCGTTTTGAGCAATTCTTCCACAGCCTACTACTGCAATTACTACGTCTTTCATCTTTTTTTCTCCTTGTTTTTGGCGTTTTATGCCATCATACTTTATATAGTATAAACCTTTATAGCTGTATTGTAAATATCCTTGCTTTGTCTAAAACTTAATAATTTTTTGGATTTTAGCCTAAATGCGCGTTTTTATTTAGTTTTGAGTTTGGAAAACAGTTGACTTTAGTACGCAAAACGTATAAAATAGTCTTATGGGAAGATTTCATATTAACAATACACATTTTTATAAACCGCTTGCGTTTGGCGATTTTTCGTTATACCAGTCAGGAAAGTTATTTATGCAGAGCGGAGAAGACGTAGGACAACATCCACACCTTAACTGGTTTGAATTTACCTCAGTTAGCAAAGGGTGTGGTACGGTTGTTACTAACGGCATAGAATCAAAGGTTAAAAAAGGGGATATTTTTCTTTCTTTCCCTTGTGATATCCACAACATTATCTCTTCTAAAAGCGATCCGTTAGAGTATGACTTTATTGCGTTTTACTGCGACGACGAGCACATTAAAAACGCGCTTGACGGCATAATTCCTGACAGAAGCGACGGCAATAAGCGCATATTTTCGGATGCAGACGTATCTATGCTCATCACTTCAGTAATAAACGAAACAGCGGAAGACAACACTTTGTCAGATATTATGATGCAATCTCTTCTTACTCAAATTGCAGTAAGAACGATACGTGCATTTGAAACGAAAACAGACAAAACGGACGTAAAGCCTAAACGCGATGCAACCTCATTATGCTATAAAGTAATGAACTATATTGACTCGCATATTTTCTCTATTACTTCGCTATCCTCTCTTGCATCGGTATTTGGATATAACTACTCGTATATATCCGACGTTTTTGCAAAAACCACCTCGTTTACCATTGCATCTTATTACTCGGAAAAACGCTTAGAGCGCGCAAAACTACTGCTAAAAGAAAAGCGACTTACCGCTACGGAAATCGCCTCTCTTCTAAATTATTCGTCGGTATACTCGTTCTCCAAAGCATATAAAAACAAGTTCGGATATTCGCCCAAATCGACCTAAAATCTCGCATACGTATGCAAAAAACCGCGCAATTCGCGCGGTTTTTTTTAGTTTTAATGATATTATTTGTTACTAGATACAATATTAATAAACTCAGTAGGATCTACGTACTTACCGTCCTTTTTAAGCTCTAAGTGAAGATGCGTTCCCATATCAGACTCTGAAAGCATAGTACCAGCAATTCCCACTACTGCTCCGTTATCTATTTTATCACCCTCTTTAAGCGTTGTGGACGCAAGCGACTTGTAGATAGCTGTCATTCCGTTAGAAAGATTAACTGTTACTACAACTCCCTCTAACGTGCTTTGCTCTACCTTTACTACCTTTCCAGAAAATACACTCTTTATTTCGGTATTTTCCTTTACACCCAAATCAATACCGTTGTGCGTTTTCCACATATTAAGCGATGGCATGTATACAAGCTTATCTACCGACGCTTCTTTTAGTACTGTATATTCGCTTGCAGGCAACGAAAAACTTTCGACGGGTTTGTTCGTTTCCAGTACGGGCGAATCCACTTCCTTTGCTTTGTTTGCCGAGCTTGCAAAGCCAATAGTAATTCCTATTACTGCTACTGCAAAGACGAGCAATGCTACCATAGACGCGATATTCTTTTTGGTGAGTTTTGAATTGTAAGATTTCATAATTTTTTTGACCTCCAATATTCTGTTACTGCGATTATTGGCACACATTCACTTTTTTATACCTGATATCAAAAATTTTTTAAAAAATTAAAAACTTCCCTTTATAAGCGGAGAACCCACAACCACAGATGAAGACGTTCGCGCAATCATGAGGTTTACCCTTTCTCCAAACAACTCCACGCTTTTTAAAAGTGCCGGTGAATACGCATATATAATAGATATATCACCTATACTTTCTTTCTTTATTATTATAGCTCTCAATTTTTGCAGTACGTTATCTATATTTGTTTCACAATCAAGTTCCACTCGTTCATAACCTTTGCTGATGCTAAGAGATATAGGAATATCGTTGTATGAAAACGCCGAGTATGTACCGTCAATCAACACATCTAGTCTGCAAAAACGCAACCTAATTGCAATAGCTGACAACATAATACATATTACTCCAATAAAAGCGCATACTCTCTTCATAAAACTTCTCCTTTTACTTTATAGCATAGCCACAAAATTTGAAATATAAACTTAAACAACTTGACAACATATACGATTTATTGTATAACACTATCACGACATAATTTGGAGAGCTAATTATGAAAAATAAAGAGTTAGGAAAAATTATTATCAACTATATATTTATGATAATAGGGTGCGTATGCTACGCTCTAAGCTTGAGAATGTTTCTTATTCCCAATAGCGTCGTTGGCGGTGGAGTAAGCGGTGTTGCTACTATAATAGAAATCACCAGCGGGCTCCCTGCAGGCTTGTTTATTTTGCTTATTAATCTTCCTATTCTTGCAATGGGCTTTAAGATGATGGGCTGGAGATTTATTGTAAACTGTCTTATCACTACTGCAACGCTTAGCGGAGTAACCGAACTTATTACGCTTTTTGGAAATATATCCATAACAGACAACAAGCTTCTTGCTTCGGCATACGGCGGAATTTTACAAGGGCTGGGTATAGGGTGCTTTATTAGGTTTAATATGTCAAGTGGCGGAACTGAGCTTTTAGGCAGAATTACACACAAAATAATTCCGGTTTTCTCAATTGCTACCCATGTTGCAATTTTAGATGCTACCGTTGTTATTGCAGGTGCAATCGTGTTGCTTAATCCCGAAAACGTGCTTTACGCGCTCATTCTTATTTTTATAAGTGCAAAGGTGAGCGACATTGTCGTATCAGGGCTTAACAAAGCTAAACTTTGCTATATTATTACCGACAAGTACGAAGAAGTTTCCTCTTTCCTTATTGCGCACAGTCCAAGAGGCGTAACGCTTCTTAACGGCGAAGGAATGTACTCTAAAACCCCTAAAGGCGTTTTGCTTACGTGCGTTAAGTTCAACCAAATTTCCACGCTTAAAGATTGGGTAAAACAGCTTGACAAAAACGCTTTTGTAATAATGACTAACGCAAACGAAGTTTATGGCAAAGGGTTTACCGATTTGGACAAATAGCGCAAAAATCACATATACGTATAACAAAAACCGCTACACTCTTAGTTAGAGCATAGCGGTTTTATTTTGTTTTTTTTATGGCTATGTCACAAAATATGGTTGATTAGCCATAAGGCGATTTGACAAGAAAATCACAAGAAAGACAAGTATATTTACGAAGGCGCGTACCTGCAGGGTACGTAACTGAGTAAATTACGCAGTATTTCGTAGTGGGCTTTCCGTCCAAAATCAACCGTAGATTGGGACAG
>SVHU01000019.1 GCA_015055625.1 Clostridiales bacterium
CCTATGTCTACTTTATATTTCCCATATATTTCTTTTCTTCTAAATTTTGGAGCAAATACTATATGATACTTGCAATTCCATTTAGTATGTGCTAAACTATTATTATCCATTTGTGTTGTCCTCCTCTATTTTATTTGCTTGGTGTCGGAACCTAGCTATATTATAACAGAGGAGGACGTTTTTGTCACTGTGGAACGCTAAAGCTTCTTCTGCGACCACTAGCACAGCTAGTGGTTTATTTTACAAACAAAACAGACTGTTAGACACTATGTCAAACAGTCTGTTTTTCTCTTAAATTCCCGGCTCTACGGTTATTACTAAATAATATCTCTCATCGATAAGCTTAACTTTGTTCGTTATATAATCTACTATTTCGGTCTTGCTTTTATTAAAGCCGTACGGCACTAGCACGTCAAACAACACGTTCGTTCTATTTTCTCCAAACACCATTCTAAAATCGTGAATAGTCAAACGTTCGTCTATTTCACAAACTATATTTTCCACTTTTATCTTAAGCTCGCTCACCTTTTCATTGTCGGTTACAATGGGATCTAGATGTCCCGTAAAAACTATTCCTTCGTCTTGAATAAACTCCTTTTCGATAAGGTCTACAAGCTCGTGCGATTGTAAAACGTCGACGTTTGCATCAACTTCTATATGCGCAGAAGCAAAATATTTATTAGGTCCATAGTTATACACAAGTAAATCGTGAACACCCAAAACGTCAGGATAAGAACGGATCTTGTCTTTTATCTTATTGACAAGCTTTTCATCGGGCGCTTTTCCTATTAGCGTGGAAACAACTTCTTTCAAAATCCCAAACGCTGAATATCCAATAAAGAGCGCAACCAAAACTCCAGCATATCCATCTACGTTATAACCAGTAAAGTAAGTTATAAAAAAGCAAACGAGCACCATAAACGTAGAAACACAGTCGCTCAAGCTATCCGTTGCCGATGCTTTGAGTATTGTTGAGTCTATCTTTTTTGCAACGATTCTATAATATATAAAAAGTCCGATTTTTGCAACGATTGATACCCCAAGCATTATGGGAATCCAAATCGATATAACTATTCCTACGGGCTGTATTATCTTTCCGACAGCTTCCTTTACCGTTTCGAACGCCACGAAAAATATAATGAACGCCACCACCATAGACAGTATGTACTCTATTCTTCCGTGACCAAACGGATGCTCTTTATCAGCAGGCTTTTCGGACAGCTTGAACGATACGGTAGAAATTACGCTACTACCACAATCGGTAAGATTATTTATTCCGTCAGCCGTAACTGACAAAACTCCAAAAATTACGCCTACGCCGATTTTGCCAACGGCAAGCAATATGTTTACAATAATACCTACAATCCCTGCAAGTCTACCTAAAAATGCTCTTTTGTTTTTTGTCTTTTCCATTTTTAGCTCTCTTATAAAAATTTTAATAAAATCCCGCATTTTATATACTATGCAAGAACTTATTCATATTATACCAAAAAAATTCTCACGTGTAAAGTAATAAACTAAAAACCGCTACTCTCGTTTGGGAAAGTAACGGTTTTTGTTTAATTCTTTTTAGTAAAAATTTCGTCTAAAACTATGAATAAATCTTTTAACGTGGGGGCAAGGTTTACGCGGTTTTTCTCTTCGCCCTTTACGCCTGCGCGCTTTAGATAGTAGGCAAAGTGCTTGCGCATATTAGCTACGATATAATGCTCGTTGTCAAAATATTCTTGCATATACTTTATGTGCTTTTTTATAAGCGGATAAATTTCTTCCGCCTCTTTACCGTTTATCACGGAGAAAATATCAGCGTGTCCGATTGCTCCTCTTCCTATCATAAGCCCATCCGCACCCTTATACTTGTCGAGGTTATGCTCGTTGATATCTCCGCTTACGGTAAGTGGGATATTAAGTAAGGGCTTTAGCTCTAACACCGCCTGAACGTTGCTCTCGCCTCGGTAAAGCTGTTCGGTAGTTCTGCCGTGCACAGTAACCATATCCGCGCCACTTTCTTGCATAACGTGGGCAAACTCCTTGCTTGTATTTTCGCTCCAACCAAGCCTGAACTTTGCAGTAACAGGACGAGAAGTTGCCTTTTTGCAAGCTTCCACAATCTTGCCTGCGCGAACCGGATCTTTCATAAGCGCGCTACCCTCGCCTTGCTTTGTAACCTTAGGTACGGGACAGCCCATATTTATATCTATTATATCAAATCCGTCAAGCTCGCGTTGCTCAGTGATTACCTTATAAAACTCGTCGGGCTCAGAGCCAAAAAGCTGAACGCACGAGGGCTTTTCGTTATCGGCTGTTCTTAACATTTCCACAGTCTTTTTACCCTGATACAAAAGTCCCTTAACGCTTATCATTTCGGTAACGGTAAGACCTGCGCCGTAGTCTTTACAAAGTCTTCTGAAAGCCACGTCGCCATAGCCTGCCATGGGCGCTAAGATCAGGTTGTTATTCAGTTGTACGTTTGCTATTTTTAGCGACATATCCTTTCCTTTTTACCGTTTTACGCAATACGTATGCTGTTTTTCGTGTTTTTATATATTATCCGAAAGCTTGTTAAGCGCGTTTTCTTCCTCTAGTTTTACTGCCTTTCTTTCTATCTCTTTAAGCGTTTTATTAAGCTCGATTTCTGGGCTTTGACCACTGATTGCAACCAAGAACACAACGGCGGTAAGAGCGGAAACAAGCTCGTTATTTTCAAGCGCTTTTACAACCTTTTCTTTTAGCGTTTCCATACTTACGCCTGCGCCGTACTTGTTAGCTTTTTTGATAAACTTCTCGCTTGCAAGAAGGGCAGGGAAGGTGTCGGGAATACGGTCTATCTGTTCTTTCAAGAGCGCGTAGTGCTTTTCCTTAGCTTTAGCTTTCTCCCAAAAACCAAGCGCTTCCGCCTCATCGTTTGCCTTGTTTTCGCCAAAGATATGAGTATGGCGTGAAACGAGTTTTTCGCACACTCCGCTGATTACGTCGTTGAAATTAAACTCGCCCTCGCGCGTTGCCATATCGCAATGGAACACCACTTGAAGTAGCACGTCACCCATTTCTTCTATCATATTATCTATATCGTTGTTATCGATTGCATCCACCGCTTCGTACGCTTCTTCGAGCATATTTTCTCTTATGCTCTCGTGCGTTTGAACCTTATCCCAAGGACAACCGTCGGGCGCGGTAAGACGGCGCATAACACGCATTAAATCGTTAAACTCAAAGCGTTTCTTTTTGGTAAAATCGGACTGAGCGGGAATAAAGAGAGAGGCAAGCTTATACTTCTTTTCTCTATCCAGCTCGAAAAGCGGAATTACTTTGCTGTTCTTACCGTCGCTTAGCGTCACCTGCGTTTCGCCGTCATAATAGTCGAGCAGGCATATTTTAAGATCGGAAGCAATAGCCTTGTCGTCTATATCATAAAAAACGTGAGGAACTGCCGTATCAAAATACGTGTTCTCATTTACGTCGTACGCCGACATTGTAACAAACGAAGTGCTTTGCGCTCTTCCTCTGTTTTCCGCAACGCCTGCAATTACACTAATTTGCGTTTTTTGTTCCAAAATCTTGCCTACGTTATCGCAAAAACCGTCACCAACAACCGCAAACACCACGTTTTCTTCGCTCTTCTCTTTTTCTAAAAGGTGATTAGCAATGAGGCTATCCATTTCTTCAAACGAGGATGCAGACGCAAAAAGCTCGCTTGCCCACTCGTTTGCTCCACGCATTTTCACGCGTGAAAAAACATAGGACGCTTCCCTTATTGCCTTTTTTCCTCTTGCCGTCAAGTCGCCTTGCTGTATGCCTGTTCCAACGATAGTTATCATAGTTTGCTCTCCGTTCGTTATATTTCCTAATAAGTATAACACACTTAGAAAATATTTACAAGAATTTTAAGCAAAGTTTGCGTATAAACAAAAAAGTTTGACACATACTAAAATCACAAGGAGGAAAGATTATGACTAAACTTAACAGCGGTGAAATCGCTCCTAAGACTGCAACTTATAACGTAGTTGCTTCTAACGGCAAAGTTGTAAATACCGTTAGAGTCAATAAGGGCGATAGAATGCCACCTACACAGAAAGCGGACTATCATTTCGAACTTTCTAAGTAAGTTAAAACAACTTACTCTTTGACAAAAGAGAGAGCGCAGTATTTTGCGTTCTCTCTTTTTGGTGGGCAGACCCACTGTCAATCTTTGTTATTTAGCTTAAACTTATATATAAGATAAAGTATGTCCTTGCAGTTTTTGATATTTTCTTGTTTATTTGGGCAGACTATCGAATTATCACTCTCCGTCGTACGGGCGATTCATGAATCGCCCCTACATAATAACCGGCAATGGTTTATTATTAGACTTGTTAAAACACAATATAGTGCTTAACTATCTGATAAAAGGATAAAATCATCACAGTTTAAGATATTTACCTGTTTATCTAGGGCTGACTATCGAATTATCACTCTCCGTCGTACGGGCGATTCATGAATCGCCCCTACAAAATAATCGGCAATGGTTAATTATTAGACTTGTTAAAATACAATATAGTGCTTAACTATCTGACGGAAGGATAAAATCATCCTATATGTTTTTGTTGTTTGTATATTATAACAACACATATAAAAATTTAAAAATATATCTTTTCTAGGATTTCGGGGATAGCCTGCTTTCCTGCCTCGTATCCAAGCATAAACATTTCGTCAAAGCCGTTTTTAGAATACGACTTAAACTTGCCCGTATCCACTTTTATCATAACGTCGGAATTAAGATATCCCTTGTATGAAGAATTAGCCATCATTATGGAAAAGGACGCTTTGATAACCGCTATACTGCCAAGCTCGTCAGTACCCACGTATCTTGTGGGATTTACATCCACTGTAACCACGTAGTCTGCGCCCAACATTCTGCACACGTCGGCAGGAATATTATTAAGCAGGCCTCCGTCTACAAGGTGCAAATCACCCACGACAACGGGCTTAAAAAACTGCGGAACACAACAGGATGCGGCAACCGCAGTAGCAAGATCACCCTCGCTTAGCATTATTTCTCGCGCGGACACAAGGTCTGTTGCAACCGCGCAAAACTTTGTGGGTAAACTTTCGATATTGATTTTTCCAACGTTATCTTCTACCACTCTTTTTATTCCGTCGGTAGATGCTGAAATAAGCAGATTTTTAGAACGAATATCACGCATATCCAACCTCGCGCCGTAGTCATAGATCTCGCTTGAAGTTTTGCCTGCGCAATGCAATGCACCCACCAGTGATCCTACGCTTGTTCCTACGCACAAATCAAAATTAACGCCATATTCTTCAAAGGCTTTAAGTACGCCAATGTGAGCAAACCCTCTTGCTCCACCGCCACCTAAACATAATCCTATTACACCCTTCTTTTTGAGCTTTCCGTTCTTTAATAGAGCAAGGCGTTTTTGATAGCCGATTATGTTTTTTTGCTCAGCGCGTTTATTTAAAAAATCTTTAAGCTTTCCCATTTGTAGGAAGTATATCCTCCTCTAACAGTTATTATCCTTATTCCACCTTTCATCGTCAAAAATATGCGGAACTTTTGGAAGAATAAAGTAGGCAAGTAGCGCGCAACACAATCCTATAAGCGCCTTTAGCAAAACCAGCATTAGCGCCGAGTACGCATCTTTTATAACTAAAAAGCTTGCACCTGCCCACAAAACAGTAGACACCCCATACGCGCAAAGTATAGCCAAAATTTTGCACGCTCGCACCGAAAATGACACAAACGTATGCTTGTAAAGATAACCACACGCCACGCCTACGACAGACGATATTATTCCCGAAAAAATGGCTATCGTATATCCTCCGCATACAATATCGCTAAGAGCTACGCCCACTCCACAAGTAAGCCCTACCCACGGCCCGCAAATTATGGACACTACAAAAACGGCTATATCGCTTGCATCGATACAACCGCCGTAAATAGGCATTTTAGTTACCCACGCCAGCAAAAAACACACTATCGGGGCAACAAAAAACATTGCTATATAAATCTTTTTCTTCATTATAAAGCGGAAACCGTTACCTTAAGCTTTGCACTTACTTCAGCATAGGGCTTAACGGTTACTACGTAAGAACCTACCGACTTAATAGGCTCGGCAAGAACTATCTTCTTTTTGTCAATTTCAAGACCGTGCTGAGCTTTGAGCGCATCAGCAATAGCCTGAGTATTGAGCGCGCCGAAAAGCTTACCTGTTTCGCCAACCTTGATCTTTACGGAAACGGAAATTGCATCAATCTTTTTAGCAAGCTCGATAGCCTCCGCCTTTTCCACAGCCTTTCTATGTTCTTCCGCCTTTTTAGCGATGTTTACGCTGTTAACGTTGGTGGAAGTTGCCTCTTTTGCAAGACCGTTTTTAAGCAAGAAGTTTCTTGCATATCCATCCGACACGTTTATAATATCGTCTTTCTTTCCCTGACCTTTAACGTCTTTTAATAAAATAACTTTCATTTTAGCCTCCAAAACTTCGTTTGTAGTATTGTACCATACTTTACGGAAAATTTCAAGGGGTAAATACAATTTTATATAAATTTACGAATAATAAAGTTTTTTTGAGTTTTTTAATTATAATTTTCCCTCTTTGGGTAATAATAATTAACGTAAGGATTTATTCCTAAAAACCTGAAAGGAGAAAATTATGAAAGACCTCAAATGCGGACTAAAAAACTGTAAGTACAACAAGGGTTATTGCTGTTGCGCAAAGCAAATCGCAGTAGATAATCTGACCGAGTGCGTAACCTACGAACCCGACAACACAAAGCGCAAAAGCATGTTTGAAGCAGGCACTGACTTTATCCCTGCAAACTACAACGTAGACACTAAAATCTCGTGTAGCGCAAAATGCTTGTTCAACAAAGATAACGTGTGCATTGCAAACGGCATTACCGTTATGGGCGACAGCGACAAAGAAGCAAGCTGTCTGACCTTTGTAAAAGCGTAAAAGACTGCAATAATAGTAAAATCCGTTACCAGACAAATGCGTTTGGTAGCGGATTTTTATATACGTATGTTAGTTTTTATTACGCGCGGAATTTTTTAAGGAAGTCTGCGCTCATCTTCAAGCTGTTAAGTGGCGACTCGGTAAAGTATGCGTCCTGCTCAACTACATAATGCTTAACGCCTGCCTTTTCTGCCGTTTTGATAATGCTATCCCAGCTTAAATTTCCGTTACCGATTTCGGTCATAACGGGCTTAAGCGCTCCATTTTCGTCACGTATAATGGTGATGTCTTTAAGGTGCAAGATATCAAGTCTGCCTGCAAGCTTTTCGATCCACGCGTTAACGTCGCCACCGCCTGCTGCAACCCAACAAGTATCAAGAACGAACGACGTGTTCTTAGGATCGAGCTCTTCTACAAGCACATCCATAACAGTCTTGTATCCGTCAATTCTCACAAATTCGAAATTGTGGTTGTGATAAGTCAAACGGAAGCCGTTCTTTGCAACAACTTCTGCAACTTTGTTAAAGTCCGCAATAAACTTTTTAAGCTCGTCCAAGCTTGTTCTTGCAGGACCGGGCATACCGCCAATACCCATATTTTTAGTTCCCCACATATCGTGGATTTCCATTGTCTTTTCGGTATTGTTCAAAATCTCGTCCCAGCTGTAATGCGTTCCGATAATCTTAACGCCATTCTTTTTAGCAAGCTCGCCAAAAAGTTTAGCATCAAATGCATTACCTGCGGTCTGAGCCTCGGTATAACCAAGCTTAGCAAGCTCACTAAACGCCTTGTCCGCGTCTTCCGGAGTTTTTAGCAAATCACGTACGGTATAAAGCTGAAGTCCTAAGTTTTTAATCATATCAATTTTCTCCTTGTTCTCTTTATATTTATATATAATGTTTTAGCACAAAATCGCAAATTAGTCAATACGTTTTGCCTTTTTTCGTAAAATAATCCTATTTTAACAAAGCAACCACAAGAAAATGCTCAATGTTAAAACTTTATATTTTACAAATTCAAATTTGGATTTTCCATTTACTTTGCGCTTTATTTATGTTATACTATTTGCATAGTATTAGAAATTTGGAGGAATTATGATAATTAGATCACGCTCGGACTTAGGATATAGATTAACCCAAAGTTTTTCAAGAAACGAATGTAAATTCTACCGTCCCGAAATTGTTTGGACTGCAGATAAAAATAATTGGCCTGGGGATTGGGAAGGAAGAACAATTTTAGCTTTAGTAAGCCTTGCAAAAGCAACGGGAAAAGAGCCTTCGTATCTAGAAGGAATTTTGGACTTGCTTCCACAAAAACTGAACGCAAACGGATATATGGGAGAAATCTATCCTAACGGAGCAATATCCGAACAACAGCTCGCAGGAAATAGCTGGTTGCTTAGGGGATTAATTGAATACACAATGTGGAAAAACACAAACAAGCTTCTTCCCATAATTGAAAGAATGATCAAAAATTTGTACCTTCCTGTAATAGCCGAGCTTGACAATTATTTTGTAGACGAATATGAAAAAGACGGCACGTACTCGGGAACTATTATTGCGTCGCGTGGTAAATGGCTACTTTCTACCGATACAGGATGCGCCTTTATAAGTACGGACGGTATTTCTCAAGCATACGAACTTTTAGGCTGGGATGAACTTAAAACCTACGTTCTAAAAATGCGTGAAAAATTTATAACGGCAAACCTTTACGAAGGAAAATTCCAAACGCACGCTTCTCTTTCTTGCTCTCGTGGACTCTTGAGAATGTACAATCTAACGGGCGAGAAAAAGCTCTTAGATACTGCTATTACAACGTTTAATCTTTATAAAAGCAAAGGAATGACCGAAAACTACTCTAACTGCAATCGATTTAACGTAGCCGTATGGACTGAACCTTGCTGTATGGTGGATTCGTATATGTGCTGTATAGAACTATATAAAATCACCAAAGAACCCGAATATTTGGATCTTGCGCAAAAGATTTATTTTAATTCGCTTTCTCACTCTCAGCTTCCAAACGGTGGAATGGGACTAGAAACGTGCGTAGGACACCATAACTCGCCTATTTTGGGTTATAACCGCAATAAACAAACTGGTAAAATCTACGAAGCTTATTGGTGTTGTACAATGCGTGGAGGCGACGGATTTGCCTACGTTTCACAAAATCAATGCCTAAAAGGTAGCGAAAACACATATACGTATGTTAATTTCTTTGACAACACGCTTTTTGACGACGAAATAATTATTGACGAAAAAACGCAATATCCAGCTTTAGGCAAAACGGTTTTCAGTATTATTAACCCACTTGAAAAAGCAATAACTTTACAGTTCTTTATCCCATTTTATGCTAAAACTGTTGTTCTTAACGGCGAGAAAATCGATGTTAAAGATCAGTTCGTTACGTTTAACACCACAAAAAAGGAATGCGAGCTAACGCTTGAGTTTGACGTTCCTTTACTAAAAGTTGACGGTTCGGTTCTTGTTGGTTATCACAAATTTATGCACGGAAACGTACTTTTAGCGACAACTGAAAACGTAGACAAGATTGACAATCTAACACACGTTTCAGAATTTGAATACGTTGATAGCAAAGGAATAAAATTCGATCGCGTAGGAAACACAATCTATAAGGAAATGGAAGAGATCGATAGCACAGATTTAAGAGTACTTTTTTTAAGTTAGGCTATGTCACAAAATATGGTTGATTAGCCATAAGGCGATTTGACGAGAAAATCACAAGAAAGACAAGTATATTTACGAAGGCGCGTACCTGCAGGGTACGTAACTGAGTAAATTACGCTGTATTTCGTAGTGGGCTTTCCGTCCAAAATCAACCGTAGATTGGGATAGAGCCTTAAGTTAAAAGCATTATAAAAACAGGCTAGCCATAATTGGTTAGCCTGTTTTGTTTAGTTAGAAATTTAGATTCCAAAAGTATTCTTAAGGTATTCTCTGCTTGCTTTTGCATCAGCAAGAGCATCGCCGTCATACCACTGGTCTTTTTCGTAGATAACGTATTCTACGTCGCTTTCTTTTACAGCTTCTACGATAGGAGCCCAGTTCTGAAGTCCCTGACCTAAGGGCATAAACTTAAACGCGTTTTCTTCCTTAGAAGGCTCTTTCTTAATCTCGTTACCGTTCTCGTCAATAAGCGCGTAAACGGTAGCCTTGTTGCCCTTTGCAAAGAAATCCTTGAAGTGGATAATTCCGCTACGCTTAGCGTATTTGTTTACGTACTTAACGGGATCTTCTCCGCCGTACTTAACCCAGCAAAGGTCAAGCTCGGTCATAAGCAAATCTTGCTCTACGTCGTCGTAAAGACGGTCCAAAACGTACTTATCGCCCACTTTATCAAACTCGAAGTCATGGTTGTGGTAGCACTGAGTAATGCCGTTTTCCTTAAGCATAGCGCCTACCTTTTTAACGTTCTCAACAAACTTTGCATACTGCTCTTCGTTGTGGAAAACGTCCTTGTTCATCCAAGGAATAACGCTGTACTTAACGCCGATAACCTTAAGATATTCTACAAGCGCCTTTCCATCCTCTTCTCTAAGGTAAGGATCAATACCCTGATGAACGGAAATTGCGGTAAGACCGTACTTATCAAGCATAGCTTTTACGTCTTCAGCCTTTTTATCGAAAAATCCTGCAAACTCTACGTACTTAAAGCCCATTTCAGCAACCTTTTTAAGAGTTGCGTCCATGTCCTTTTTCATTTCGTCACGCAAAGAGTACAACTGAATTCCTACTTTTAAGTTTTGCATTTCTCTTCTCCTTAGATTTCGGGGATATCGATTTCAACTTCTTTACCAGCCTTAGAAGACTTGATAATTCCGTCGATAATAGCCTGATTGATAATGATCTGCTCGGTGGGAACGGGAGCTTTTCCGCCCTCTTCGATAGCCTTTAAGAACGCTCTGATCTTAGCGTGGAAGTTGCCCTCTTTAAGGGGAGGAAGAACGGGAACCTCGGTGCAAACCTGGCTTCCTGCAACTTCGGAGTAAATCTTCATAGGACCGCCAATAGATCCGTTCCAGCACTCGGTAGAGGGAACGCGAACAGAGCCCTTTGTACCCATAATGATGGTATCTCCGCTGGTGTCAAGGTTCATAGCCCAAGCAATTCTGAAGTCGAGCATAATTCCGCCTTCAAGTCTGATAAAGCCTGCTGCGAAATCTTCTACGCCAAAAGCATCAGCATATTCGGGATGGTTTCTATCCTTAAATCCGATATAGTCGTGATCTTTTCCAAAATAATCGGAAACGTAACCTGTAACGGTTAAGGGCTTGGGATAGCCGATAGCGTTGAGTACCATATCAAGCGAATAGCATCCGATATCACCCATTGCGCCAATTCCTGCGGTTTCGTCAGCAATAAAGGAAGTACCGAAAGGAACAGGAATACCTCTTCTTCTACCACCACCAGTCTGGATGTAGTAGATCTTTCCAAGAACTCCGCTCTCGCAAATAGCCTTAAGCTTCTTCATGTTTGGATCCATACGGGGCTGGAAGCCGATGGTAAGAACCTTACCGGACTTCTTTTCTGCCTTGCGCATTTCAACAGCTTCCTCAAGTGTTACGCACATGGGCTTTTCGCAAATAACGTTAAGACCTGCGTTAAGAGCGTAAATAGAGCACTCTGCGTGAGTTCTGTTATAAGTAGAAACGATTACACCGTCAAGGTTGTCCTTTTCAGCATCGATAAGCTCTTTGTGAGAGGGATAGTACTTAACCTTGCCTTCCCAGCCCCACTTTTGAGCGAACTTTTCAGCTTTTCCGTCTACAAGATCAGCAAGAGCGATAACTTCTACGTCGTCCATCTTGTTGATGTCGTTAGCGTACGCGTCTGCAATCCAACCGGTACCGATAATAGCGAGCTTGAAAACTCTGCTGGACTTTTTGTCTTCGCCTTGAACAACTTTGAAATCGTCCAAAATATTCTTCTTTTCTTCTGCCATTTTATTTTCCTCCAATATATTCTCAAAATTTAGTGGCTATAAATAATTATACACTATATAAAAGTAAGTTGCAAGTGTATTTTCAATTTTTTTTATTACTTTTTAGCACAATATTCTCAACTATTGCTCATAGACAAGCTAATATAAGAGCTTTCTTTAACAAGTTTGGCTTTATAACGCGATTACATTCTCAATTACACAACTAAAAAAACTCCAAAGCCTACCGCAATTCTGATACGCTTTGGAGCTTTGTTTTATTAAATTTCGGGAATATATATTTGCACTTCTTTGCCAAGCTTAGACGACTTGATAATTCCGTCGATAATAGCCTGATTAATAATAATTTCATCTGTCGGAATTGGCGCTTTTCCGCCCTCTTCGGTAGCTTTTAAGAAAGCTCTGATCTTTGCGTTGAAGTTACCCTCTTTAAGGGGAGGAAGTAAGGGAATTTCGGTACAAACCTGACTGCCCGCAACCTCGGAATATATCTTCATAGGACCGCCAACCGAGCCATTCCAGCACTCTGTCGAGGGGATTCTTAACGAGCCTTTCGTTCCCATAATTATGGTATCTCCGCTAGTATCGAGGTTCATTGCCCACGAAATTCTAAAGTCGAGAATTATTCCACCCTCAAGCCTGATAAAACCTGCCGCAAAATCCTCTACCCCAAACATATCCGCCCACTCAGGCTTATTATTGTTTTGATAAGCAACGTAAGAGGGATCTTTTCCAAAATAGTCGGAAACGTAGCCTGTAACGGTAAGGGGCTTGGGATAGCCGATAGCTTTTAACACCATATCAAGCGAATAACATCCGATATCACCCATTGCGCCAATGCCTGCGGTGCTATCCTGGATAAAGGAAGTTCTTCCCACGCCTACGGGGATACCTCTTCTACGTCCGCCACCAGTTTGAATATAATAAATCTTGCCAAGCACTCCGCTTTCGCAAATTTGTCTAATCTTTTGCATATTAGGATCCATACGAGGCTGAAAACCAATGGTAAGAATCTTGCCAGATTTCTTTTCAGCCTTGCGCATTTCAACAGCTTCCTCAAGCGTTACACTCATGGGCTTTTCACAAATAACGTGAAGTCCTGCCTCAAGCGCATAGATACAACACTCAGCATGAGTTCTATTATAGGTTGCAACGATTATTCCATCAAGGTTGTCCTTTTCAGCGTCGATAAGCTCTTTGTGAGAAGGATAAAAATTAATATCCGACCAGCCGTACTTTTGAGCGAAAGCTTGAGCCTTACCCTCTACAAGATCGGCAAGCGCAACAACTTTAACGTCGTCCATTTTGTTTATCTCGTTAGCGTACGCGCCGGCAATTCCGCCCGTTCCGATTATTGCAAGCTTGAAAACCTTGCCAAACTTTTTAGCTTCGCTCTGAACAACCTTAAAGTCGTCCAAAATATTCTTCTTTTCTTCTGCCATTTTATCTTTCTCCCTTAATCTTTATTTTTATTCTACTTAGAAAGCTTTCTTGCTCCTATTTTGTCCAAAATCTTTCCACACTCGTAAGGATCATCGCACGTAAAACCAATTGCGCCGTACGAGAATGCTTCCTTATAATGCTCCTCGTTTACATCCCAGCTCCAGTACACACAAGGCTTGATATCCATAAACGCAAACTGCGTAAACTTATCCTTTTCAACAACGGGATGAGAAGGCTTGTAGTGCTCTCCGTCCATTGTAAAAACATCACAGAAAAGACAAACTTCGTCGTAATACTTGTAAGGATCGTCGTTTTGCCAACCGAGCATTTTTTGCTTAGGGTAAAAGCCGTGAATAGTTATTTCCTCACGTGGGTGCTTGTGTCTAAGCCAAGCGCAAATACCAGTAGAGAAAGTGATGATAGTAAGTCTATCCTTGCCCCACACGCCGTACTTTTTACAAAGCGCGATAGTCTTTTCACAACTTGCATACGCAAAAGCGCCTGCGTCTTCGGGATAGTCCTTAAGCTCGAGCAACACCTTGATATCGGGGCGTGTTGACATAAGCTGTAAAAACTCTTCGAGAGTGGGCACTTTAACTCCGGGATAGCCAAATTTTACTCCAGCATCAGCTTCTCTAACCTGTGCAAGAGTAAGATTTTTAATTACACCCATTTTATCGGTAGTTCTGTCCAAGCTCCCATCGTGAATAACCACAATCTCGTTATCCTTAGTCATTCTTACGTCCATTTCGATACTGTCAATATCAAGTTTGAGCGCTTCTTCAAATGCAAGCATTGTGTTTTCGGGGAACTTTGCTCTATAACCTCTATGCGCAGTAAGCGTTACCTTTGTATCCATCATTTTTACTCCTTAGAAATTATTTACCGTTAAATTATAACACTGCAAAATACGATAGTCAATAATATTTTCAAAATATTAAAAACTTTTCCGTTTTTGCTTGATATAACGTTGCTTTTCCTGTATAATTAAATTATGATAAAAAATAATATTACAATTTATTCCGCTACCCTTAAAGCTAAAACTGAGCTTGAAAAAAGCGGTTTAACTTTAGCCATAACGAACGGCAAAACAGTTCACACGTCCACTGCTCGTGGAGTACGACCACTACTCGATTTGTACGAAAATCACACAAACGTATCGGGATTTTGCGCATGCGACAAGGTTGTAGGTAAGGGCGCAAGCGTATTGTACGTGCTACTTAAAGTCAAGCAAGTATACGCTCTTACTGCAAGTAAAATCGCAATAAAAATGCTTAACGACAACGGAATTTCCGTACTTTGCGAAAACGAGGTAGAACGCATACTAAACCGCGACAAAACGGGCTTTTGTCCGATAGAGAGCGCTGTTCAAAACGAAGACAACCCACAAAGAGCGCTGGAAAAAATTTATGAGGCTTTAGAAAAATTAAAGGAGAAAGGTAAATGATTTACAAACAATTTCAGGACTTACAGTTGTCCGCTTTAGGATTAGGAACAATGCGCTTGCCCATAATTGATGGCAACAGCGCAAATATCGATATGGAAAAGAGCGCGGAGCTTGTCGATTACGCTATCAAAAACGGCGTAAACTATTTTGACACCGCATGGGGATATCATCACGGCAACTCAGAGTCTGCTATGGGTGAACTTTTGTCTAAGTACCCGAGGGATAGTTTTTATCTTGCAACCAAATTCCCAGGCTATGACCCTCAAACCATTATGAAAAAGGAAGAAGTTTTTGAAACCCAGCTTAAAAAATTAAAAACCGACTACTTTGATTTCTATCTTTTCCACAATCTTTGCGACGTGAACTTTGACTACTATATGGACGAGGAAAAAAAATACGGCTTGTTCGAATATCTTATGCAAAAAAAGGCAGAGGGCAAAATTCGCCACCTCGGTTTTTCGGTGCACGCCAATAACGAAATGACTGAAAAGTTTTTGGATAAGTACGGCAAATATATGGAGTTTTGCCAAATTCAGCTTAACTGGTTGGATTATAGTTTCCAGGACGCTAAGGGCAAATTGGAAATGCTGAAAAAACGCAATATCCCCGTATTCGTTATGGAACCCGTCCGTGGCGGAAGACTGGTTAAGCTTGACAGCGACAAGGAAGAAGTTTTACGCAAGCTAAGACCTGACGCTTCTATGCCCGAGTGGGCGTTCAGATACATTCAGTCGTTCGACGAGGTGTGCGTTACACTTTCTGGAATGTCAAACATGGAACAGCTTAGCGAAAACATAAATGTTTTCAGCGAGGATAAGCGCACCACGAAAGAGGAAAATGACGTCCTCTATGCTTTTGCAAGCGATATGATGAAAAACACCGTACCCTGTACCGAGTGCAGATACTGTACCGAGTATTGCCCACAACAGCTCGACATTCCCGACCTTCTCGACCACTACAACGAGCTTACCTTTGCGCGCGGAGGTTTTTCGGTAAAATCCTTGGAGTTTATCCCCGAAGATAAACGTCCCGACAAGTGTATAGGATGCAGAAGTTGCGAAAACGTTTGCCCACAAAAAATCAAGATATCCGAAGTATTAGCCACCTTTAATGACATTATCGAAAAGGCAACAAAATAATAAAACAAATCACACTACGCAAAATCTCATATACGTAGTGTGATTTTTATGTCATTTATCTAAATTAATCAACATCAATTTCTATGCCGTCGTAAGCTACTATTATATCAGTGCCATTGTAAATCTGCTCAATTTTATCGTGAGTTTCCGCTTTGTTGTGAGTAAAGTGCGTTGCCACAAACTTTGTGTTTATTTTTACCACCCCACGGCTGATAAGCTCGGTTTTTAGCATTTTATTTTCCTCAAAGCCCATGTGATAAACGTATTCTCCCACGGGCGCATAACCCATAGTCGCGTCCATAACCACGCAATCAAAAACGTAATTTTTCGAGCTTAGATAATCAAGGTTCTCCTTTGCAGGATATCCGCTATCAATGAGATACAAAACATTGACCTTACCGTCGCTGATAACGTAGTTAAGTGAATTAAGCTGAGGAGCGTGCTCCGCCTTTAGCGCAGTAACCGTATACCTACCCACCTTTTCAGTTTGCTTGTCCGCCATTTTTACAAACCCGATATTACTTCTTATCGTAGCGTCAATTCCGTACGGAGCGATAACCGCGTCAAAAATCCGCTCCAAACCGTCCGATCCATAAAAGAACGTTTTTTCGTACTTTAGGTTATGCGCAAACAAGCTTCCCCTACACACAAGAGATATGGGAGCAAAGTGATCGGAGTGCGGATGAGTAATAAGAAAGTTCTGAATTTTGCCAAGGTTTACTCCGTACTTCATACAATGCGCGTCGGTATCCACGGGAAAATCTATAACCAAATCGTCGTTTATGAGCGCCTGATGCAACGAGCGTAAGCTCTTACCGCCCACTCTTCTCGCTTCTTCGCAATGCTCGCAAGTACAAAACGTTGCAGGAAATCCCTCGCCTCCGCCTGAGCCTAAAATCTTAATCTTCATATATTTTCTCCTTGAAAATCACAAAAAAAGCCCATCGCTATATAACGGTGGGCAATCTTTTTTTATTCTTCGCTGGAAGGTAATTCCTCGTCGATATACAAAATACCAATAGTTCCCTTTCCGCAATGGCAAGTAACCGTAGCGCCTGCGTGAGTACGAAGAACTTCGTCAAAGTTGGAGTTTGCCTTAAGCACGTCTTCCACCTTTTGAACGATTCTCTCGTCCGTTCCCTCGGTATAGGTTATAAACACTCTGCGCTTATCGTACTTATTGTGCTTTTTCAAAGTATCAAGCACATATTTGTCCGCATTTTTAAGAATGTTACCCATATACTTTTTACCAACGGCAATCTTACCATCCTTAAGGTAAAGAGAGGGCATAATTCTGAGCGCGGTAGCGAAAATAGAGGAAAGCTTACTGCATCTTCCACCCTTGTACAAATACTCCATTGTAGCCACGATAAAGGACGCCTGAACCTTGTCTACGCACTCGTTAAGCTCAGCAACGATTTCTTCCGCGGTTTTGCCCTGCTCTAACAAATCGCAAGCCTTCATAACCAAAAGTCCGCAACCGCTAGAAAGAGATTTAGTATCCACTACATATACGTTTCCAACCTCTTTAGCTGCTTCTATCGCACAGTTACAGCACGTAGAAAGACCGGAAGAGAACGCCAGATGTATAATAGTATCGCCGTCCTTTGTAAGCTCTGTAAAAAACTCCTTGTAGTCAAAGGTGTTGCGAGCAGCGGTCTTGGGAAGATGTCCGGTTTTTTCCACGTGAGCATAAATATCCTGTGGGAAGATATCCACACCGTCGCTGTACATATTACCGTCCAAAACAACGCAAATAGGCATAATTGCGATGTTTTTCTCTTTGTACAAATAATCGAGATCTGACGTTGAGTCTGTTGAAATTCTTATCATTGTGTTTCTCCTTTAGAAAACGGGAATAAAACCGTAAATATAAAGTTCATAAATCCGTTTTCAGATATATTAAATATCATTTTACTGATAATATCAGACGTTTTGAATTGACCGTACCGTCTGGAGTCTGCCGACACGTTACGGTTATCGCCAAGCACGAAAACTTTGCCTTTTTCTATTGTTATACCATCCGTTATTTTACTTGCGTTATCGTATACGGTTATCCCCACGAATAATCCAGCAACTACGGTGGCTTTTTCTTTTACGTAGCTTTCCTTTTGCTTAACCCATTCGTTGTTCTTATACTTATACAAGCATATTGCGCCTTCTTCGTCGTAGGCAAACGCGATCTTCTCGCCCTCTACCGCAACGATGCGCTTTATTATGACCTTATCCTCTACCTTTATCGTAACTACGTCGCCCACACTGTATGACGAGGGGGCAAATCTCCAGGTTGCAACAAGCTGTCCGTCGTGTAAAGTGTTTTCCATACTTGCGCCCTGAATTTTTACGGGCGAAATAAAAATGAATAACAATATCAAACCGACAATAAACACTATGAGGACGTCAAGCACTATGTTAAGCGCAATAGCGTACCACTTTTTTTTGGGTTTACCTAATATTTCGTTCACTATAATTATACATTCCTTTTCAAAGAATATCAATCAAAAAAGATACTTTTCTTATTACTTTTTTTCAAATTTTATTAAATTTTCACTATCGTTATATCAATTCTACGTTAAATCCACAGCATAGAATTTATAATAATCGGCTCCTCACTGTCGATTGTAATACAAACAATATCGTCCCAATCCTCATTCATTCCCTCAAGCGATCTAAAATCAGTTGCCGACAAATCTAGTTTTACCCAGTCGTTGTGAGCATAAACGGTTTTTGTATAATAATACTTCTTAAAATTATCTTTTATTCGTCTTGTAATACTAAGCGACAAGTCCTGATTCCTGCGCGAAAACAGCATCATTTGCAGTATTGACTTACCCGCTCCGCTATACGAAGGATCGCCAAGCTTATACGTTGTAAGCGAAGACGAAAGCGACGTAACTCCGCTAATTCCGTGATAGCCACGCTTAGTTTTAAGCACAGACTCTCCGTTTTCCGAACCTTTTTTGCTCGTCCACTCGTCCAAACCGTACTCGGACGAATACAAAAGTCTGGACGTTGTAATGGGCGTGGAATTTACTCCCATAAGGAAGGGAATGTTTTTTACTATCTCGCTTGACACGCAAAGCGAATCTTTGTACTTAACGTTAACAAACGCAGACATTTCCTGCTTATTGTTTGGCACGCTTACCTTAACTTTATACTTATCTCCAATAGACTCTAGCTTATAAGAACGCCAATTCTTGTACGCGTCGTTATCAATACCTTGCGAAGCAAATACTTCAATATGCTCTATCTCTATCGTTTTATCAACGGTTACCTCATAATAAAGCTCGTGATTTTCCTGTATTGGCTTTATCTCGGGAAAACTAGGAAGCTTGCCTTTTGCAAAGTTGTAATAGTTCATAAACAACTTAATATTATCCCACTGTCTATACCCTAACTGGTTGTCAGAACGCTCGGAAATAGAGAACTTACACTTATCACTACTTGTTCCCATATACAAGCCATTCATATAGTCAATAGAATTATCTGAAGCGTTAGTGGTTACTTGAATGAGCACGGGAACTTCAGTTTGCTGGGCATAAGAGAAATTATTAAAACAAGTTTGGTAATTAAAGTTAGCGTCCTCAGTAAAAGGCAAGGATACGTATCCCGAATTATTAAGAACTATCGCTGAGCACACTTTAGGCTCTACCACCACTGCTTTCCAAACCTGAAAACCACCTAATTTTTCACCGAATAGGTTTATTTTTTTAGGATTAGTTTCACTCTTGCTCTCTAAAAACGTTATACCTCTTAGCATTACCGTCGTCCACACGTACCAACACGTCGTTTTTAATTTATGCTCGGTATCGGTAAGCGTTGTGGGGTTTGTAAAATAATTAGCTCTTTTAAGAGGTCTTGGATACACGGTAAAATAGCCCTTTTCTTTTCGCTCGCCTGCAAAATCAAGTAGTAATACGTGATAGCCTCGAGAAAGAAAAAGGTTTACGTGCTTTCTGTCCATCGGATTTTCAACGTCATTCATAACGATTACGCTTGCGCCGTTGGGAGTTCTGTTTTTATAATACTCTCCATACACGCGTACGCAACCATCCAACGTAGCTTCGCCGTTAAAGAAAACGTATTCAATTGTGCAATTCTCCTCTTCTTCGCGCTTTAGTACCGTTACATCCAACGGTAGCGCCTTGCGGTCGTAATTGCGCCAAAGAGAAGATACCGACATTGCATCCATTTTGTACCTCTATATAATTTTACTTTATATATAAAATAAAGTCAATAGATTTTTGTTAAAACTCGCTTTTTTAGCAAATTTATCCGCCTTAAAACACTATTTTTCAAAGTTTAGAGCCCAATTGCCGTTCTTAAATATCGGATATTCTTTGCCGTCCTTTACTCCAAATATCTCCAAGTCTGAAGTTCCTATCATAAAATCAACGTGCTCTAACGAATAGTTAAGCCCTACTTTTTCCTGTTCTTCCTTACTCATCTTGTCCGCGCCTTCCACACTGCATGTATACGCGCTTCCGAGCGCAAAATGACAGCTTGCGTTCTCGTCAAAAAGTGTGTTGTAAAAGAGCGTGTTCATTTTGCGAATGGGCGTATCGTAAGCTACAAGCGCTATCTCGCCAAGGTATGACGAACCGTTGTCGGTTGTAAGTATCCCCTCCAAAACTTCCTTTCCACTCTTTGCTCCATAAGATACAACCTTACCGTCCTTAAACTCAAAGTAGAAATCTTCTACGCTCTGTCCGTTGTGAATAAGAGGCATGGAAGAGTATACTGTTCCGTTTACTTTAAGCTTGTGCGGAGCCGAGAAAACCTCTTCTGTGGGCATATTTGCAATAAAATGCTCGCCGTCTACCGTATCTTCGCCACCGCCTGCAAACAGATAGTTTTTACACATTCCCACGCTTAGGTTCGTTCCCAACGAATTTTTGTATCTGAACTCGTCAAATTGCATTTTATTAAGATACGTATACGACTTTTTAAGACATTCGCCGTGCTCTTCCCACGCTTTTATGGGGTCCTGCTCTGTTAATCTCATTGCCTCGAAAATACGCATTTTCAGCTTTTCGTAGGCGTTTTCGTCGTTTGGAAAAACCTTGTTTGCCCAGCTTGTGGACGGATATCCAACCAAGCACCACTTGAACACGTTGCCCTTGCTCATATCATAAAACTTTACAAACGCTTTGTGTCTAGCTCGCGATAATGCAACCACCTTGTTTGCGTCGCAGTCAACGTATGCGTCGGGGCTTTCGGAAAGTATGCAGATATACGCGCACTTGTTGTCCGCAATTATATCACGCTGAGCAATCTCCCACTTTTCTATATGCGAAATACCGATCTCGTCCTCGTGCAAAAAACGCTGGCGCGTAACCTGTTCGTCGGTATAAAGCACCGTAACTTTTTTAGCGCCGTTTTCGTACGCGCACTCCACTATTTTTCGCGCAAACGCGTAAGTTTCTACACTGGACACAAGAAAAACCTCTTGATCTTTCTTTAGCGCAACACCCTTTTTTATAATAAGTTCGGCATAAGCCTTTTCATAATCTTTTTGCATAAAATTAAAACCTCACTATTTTTTTATTATACCATAATTTAACTCTTTTGTAAACACAAATTTTGCAATTTGCCAATAAGTGAAAAACATCAGAGTATGAAAAATAAGTCCGTTACGCTTTTTTTGCAAGTAGGACGTTGAGCTTATTTAGAGCGATTGTGAGCGCTTTACAAAATTTGCGGTAAATCGATATAAAAATATTTGATTTAATTTACATATTGCGATATAATAACGTATATGCATCCGTAGCTCAACTGGATAGAGCGTTGCCCTCCGACGGCAAAGGCTGTGGGTTCGACTCCCGTCGGGTGCACCAAACAAGAATAAAACGAACCTTGATGAAAAGTCAAAGTTCGTTTTTTCTTTACAAGCAAGCCGAGAGGGCTCCCTTGGGAGTTTCGGCTTATTCTTTACAAGCAAGCCGAGAGGGCTCCCTTGGGAGTTTCGGCTTATTTTTTACAAGAGATTATTTCGGCTTAATTGCTAAGTTAAAATAATCAAAGAATCAATGATAAAAGGCGAGAAAAATTCTCGCCTTTTATCATTTTTGTTTATATGAGTTTATCAATCGCATTTTTAAGACTTTTTATTGATTAACTCAATCCTTATCAGTGATAATATGTTTTTTGTATTTCAATTAATTCGTCATTAACTTCATCTATTTTTTAATCAAATAAAAATAGTTCATATCAAACACCTTTTTATCATTTTTATTTGATAAACATAATTATAAATTATGCTCATTTTGAATATCCTCTACAACCGAAGCAATAACACAGCCCGAATTATAACACTCTTTAACATCTTTATTTTCCAACATTGAAAGACCTGGGCATATTTGGTAACAATAATTGCAAAAAGAATATTTTTGATAGCTTTTTAAATCATTTTTATGAATACGCCTTAATATTTTCCCATTACATATATCTGCCCATATATTTTGAACATCTTTATAACTTCCGAGTCTTTTTCTATAAGATACACATGGATAAATATCTCCTTTATAGTCACAATATAAACTATAATAACCAGCATCACACACAGTTCCATACATATCTTTACTTACTTTACCATATAGCATAATATCTCTATTATCACGGATAATCCTATAATAATCATCTTTTGTTATTTTAACGCCTAAATTAGTAGTACTACCATCTATCTGAGGAGTTAAAGACAATTCGAAAGATAATGGGATAGCATTATCGTAACAATATTTCCTATATTCTTTTATATCATCTATATTTTCCTTTGTTATTATATATTTAAATTCAAATAAAAGGTCGTGTTTTTTGCAATAATTTACACATTGAAAAAGTCGTGAATATGCAGTTTTACTTTGTGTAATCCTAATAGTAGACTGCTCATTGCCATAAAAACTTAGACTTAATAATGAAACATTTAACTCCTTCATTCTTATTACATCAATTTCATTACACAATGTTCCGTTTGAATAAACTTCAAAAATGAAGCCTAGATTCTTACCAAACTCTAAAATTTCATAAAAATCCTTTCTAAATAATGGTTCACCACCACTTATAATTATTTTGAAAACACCTATTTTGGAGAGAGCCTTTAATAGTTTTTTTATTTCGTTAATATCTAAATCATTGGAGTCATATTTATCAAATGTATGATAACAATGAACACATCTTAAATTGCAATGTTTTGTAATATCCAAATGAAAACTATACAAATAACCAGAAGTGAAAATATCCTCATAAACACTTTCTTGTGATTCTTTTTCAATACTATTATTGGTAATTTTTTTTACATCTTCGATTATATAGTTAAATTCACTAATAAAAGAAGAAAAATCTTCATTACTAATAAGATTTTCCTTCATAAGCTCTACTATTTGTAATTCTTCATGTCTTAGATAGCAATGTAATAAATCAGCAGATAGTCCATCGTAAAAGAAATATTTTCCATTTATAAAACTATACACCACTAATATTGTGTTTTTCCCTTTATAATACTTATAAATAATATTCTTATTCCTCATTCCTTCACCTTTCAAAAATGAAATGGCTCCATAAATTGAAATACACCCAAATGATTTATCCAACTTTTGGGTTCAGATCAAATACAGTAGAGCTATTGCGTTCGATTTTTTACTTAACTAATTTTTAGCGTCTTTTACCACAAAGATTTATCCAATTTTTCCCACAGCCATTCATTCCTCTAACTGAAGAGTCTATAAATCTACAAACCAACTTATTCATATTTTCACACCTCCTTGTATAATTATTTGTACAACCCTTACTCTAATTATTTTGGCATATATCAATTAATAAACATCAAATAAACTATTCCACGAACAACACGACGTATTTTGTATATAGAAAATAAATTTTCTTACAAAAATTTGCGTGCAACAACACATTTCCTCTTGACTTTTTTGCAAAATACCATTATAATATAATAAAAATGTGCACCGAATAGTTTAATCGGTGCACATTTTTTCTTTTACAATAACTTTCCTAAACGGTTCATCATATCGGTTTTGTGTTCAAGTAGTGAGTGGGCGTATCGGTTAAGGGTAACGGTGGCGTTTTTATGGCCGAGAAGTTCAGACAGCGTTTTAACGTCCATACCACACTCTAACGCGCGGGTAGCAAAGGTGTGGCGTAGAGAGTGAAAGCCTTTATGCGCAATACCTAATTTTTTTAACATTAGTTCAAACGTTCGCTGATAAGAGCGCACAAAAACAGGCTTACCCTTATCACTTATAACGTACTCGCAATCAGTCCGTTTTTTAAGGTTTTTCAAATACGGCAATATTTGCTTAGGCAACGGTATTACACGGTGAGAATGGGATGTTTTTGGGCTATCGATCATCCTGACATATTTACCGTTCACAATGCCATCGTAACACGTTTTAGAAATGGATAAAAGCCTTGTGGAAAAATCGATATCACTCCACTTTAGTGCAAGCAATTCGCCGACACGTAAGCCCGTATACAAGCACAAAACCACTCCGAACATCTTATCTTTCTTGTGATTTAACGCATAATTTTCCAGCCTTTTTTGCTCTGACACAGAAAAGCAATCCACCTGTTTTTCCTTAGATTTCGGGCGCTTGATTTTGTTTGCAACGTAGTCGTTGGTTATCCCTGTAAGGTATGCAGTTTTCAGCGAATTTTGCAATACAGAAATTATCGTATTAATAAAGTTTGGAGCAAGCCCCGCGCCTGTTTTCATATTGCCCTCATAAAGCAATCTCGTAATAAATTTTTGCAACTCCATTACCGACAGCGCGGACGTTTCGTACTCCCCCAGCGCAGGAATTATATGTAAAGTACACACCTGCTGATACCTTTCGTACGTACGCTTTTTGCAAGAGGGCTTGATAAAGCTTTCTAACCATTCGTTGAGCCAAGTTTCGTAATTCATAAGTTTTACTCCTTTATAAAAAAATTTTTGCTTAAGTAATTTAAGTATATCTTACTTATGCAAAACGGTTGGAATAAAACCTGTTTATATTCAGATTATAAAACAACACCCCAAAGATTTACCTTTGAGGTGTTGTTATTCTTAAATGTTTTCAAATACTCTTAAACTGCAGGAGTAATATTGATTAATTTATCAAGAACTTCTGCGTCTGCCTTGCCGTTCCAGGTATTGTTTTCTAACTTGATAGTGCAAGCGTTAGACGACTTTGCAAGCTCGCCGTCAGCATCGCCGTCAGATACGATAGTATTGTTAGTAATAGCAATGGTTGCGCTGTCAACAGTTACAAAACGGAATACTCTATCTCCAGTTCCATTTACCTTGTTGCCGTCAAACACTACGTTTCCGCTAACAATTCCGGTCTGCATAACATTGAAATCGATGTTTGTGAAAGTACAGCCGGTAACACTTACGTTTTCGGTATTTTCGAGCATGATTGCCGTTGTGGTTCCACCGTCCGTAACACCTGTAAACGTACAATTCTTAATTACAAGATTAGTAAGCTTTTCGGTTTTATCGTTCTGAAGAACACAAGCGTCGTTTATAAAGTCGCAATCTTCAACCGTTACGTTTGCCATGCTCTTGGTAGATAACGACAAGCTCTGAGCAAAAGTAACGTTCTTGAATGTCAAACCGTCGATAACGATATTGTTATCAACAGACCATCCGTTGATAGCAAAGCCATTGATAACAGCGCCTTCTTCTCCGATAATAGTAACGTTTTTAGCTACGTAATTTGAGGGATTTATAAACGAAAGACCATCGTATGTACCAGCCTTTAAGGTTACGACTAAACCATTTGCATACTTAGCGTCTTTCAACATCGCAACAAGCTCGTCAGTAGTAGCAACTTCATAAGGTCCAACAGTCCATGTATCGCCGTCTTTTACTGCAGTATATCCGTCAGCTACCCACTTAGTAGGATCGAACTTGAATGTTCCGCCAGTAATAATTACCTTTCCTTCATTTTCGCCATTCGAATCACTCGCAGTAAGAATACCATCGGTATATCCTTTTCTAGTAGATGCAACGCCAAAGTTTCCGCCTTTTACGTAAACGGTTGTGCCTGCTCCAGCATAGATATAAGCACGCTTTTGATTTAGCGTGGAGCTAAACGAGAAATCACCGCCGTTGATAGTAATTTCAGAACCTGCGCCTTCCGTATAGAAGTTATAACGTCCGGAAGTGGAAGTAGAATTAATTTCTACCTTTCCGCTGTTAAAAATAACCTTAGCGCCGTCAGCAGCTCCAACACCGCCACCGGCAGAAACAATTTCTACGTTGTTATACTCAGTTACCGCATTATTTAAAGAAATGTTCGAATAAGAAGCGGGGGATCCTGCGTTAATGGTAACGTCATTAAGAGTAGCGTTACCGGTAGTTTCAAGACCTCTGCCCTCAACCTCGATAACACCGTCGTTGATTTCCAAATTTCCGGTATTAGTTACGGTAGCTTGAATGGTTCCTTCGTTAACTTCCAAGTTTCCTTCGTTATTTACAGGTTCGGTAACCACGTTATTATTAAGGTTAAGAGTAACGTCAACGTCTTTTTCAACGTTTACCTCACGGTTAAAGTCTTCGGTCAAGTTTACGGTACCACCCACTCCGAATATTGCTTCGTTAACAGAAGCGTCTTCGTCATAATCGGGACTAAAACTGTCGCTTTCGTAAGACATCTGCGTTGCAATTACTTTTACAGAGAAGGTAGATCCGATTGAAAGATCTTGGTATTCGTTACCTGCTTCTTCTCTCATTTTAAGAAGGATAGTTACAACTACGTCATCACCAGCCACAAGCTCGCCTTTTGCTACGTAATCGCCTTGTAACACATCGTCAAGCGTTCCTACAACCGTAGATATTGCGTTACGTCCGCTAAGCTGAACTGCAGGATCTGCAAAGTATACGTCAATTACATCAGCAAGCTCAGAAACTTCTCCATTAGCCTCAATTCTTACTTCATACTTAAACGATAACGAACCTGCGTTTGCAATCTTAACGTGTTTAGCGTCGGTATAACCGGGCTCCCAATTGTCATAGTCGAAAATTGCAACCTTGGAAGCATCCTTCCATTCCGTATCGTCTGCCAAAGGATCTGCCGTTGCGCTTGCCCAATACATTTCCGCATCCAACGTTCCTGCTTTAATAACGTTTTTAGAACTTGTAACGGAATCGGTAAACCATGCAAAGGTTGTTCCTGCAAACATTGACAAACATGCAACAATCGATACAAGTGCCATAACGAGAGCTGTTTTAATACTTTTCTTTTTTGCCATTTGTCTTTCTCCTTTTTTTAACTCAGTTGTATAGATTATTTTAATCTATATACATCTAGTGGTAACATTATAACATTACTTATAAAAGCTGTCAAGTATTTTACAAAAAACTTTAATTTATATGCGTAACATATCAAAGTAAGTAAATAGTCATAGCAAACAACTATTATTTTGTTTATCTAATAGTATAATCGATGAATTTTTTGTGCAAAATATTACCCAAACAACAAAACAGTAGATAGATACGATTATCAGTCTACTGTTTTTATTATATTATTAACTTTAGGATTAAGTTATCTTTTTCTTTAATTAATATTCCGTTCTATCGATAACGGTTTGCTGAAGCTCTGGTGAAAGGCGAACGAAATACTCGCTATAACCACCTATTCTTACTGCAAGTGACTTGTATTCTTCAGGTTTTTGTTGAGCTTTTAGCATTTCTTCCTTAGATAAACAAGTTACCTGAAGTTGCATTCCTCCCTTTTCGAAAAATCCTAGCGTAAGTGGTTTTAGCACCGTGGGCAAATTCTTTCTCGATATTCTAATATTAACTATCGGCGTTCCTATAATCCTATAAAGTGGAAGCGAAGCAACGGAATTTAGTAGCGCAGTACTACCCTTGTTATCGTTGCCGTGTATTGCGCCCAAGCAATCGCAAAGCGGATCTCCGTATGCTCTTCCATCGGGTGTTGCAGGAATACCTTTACCTGCATCCACATAAGTTACAAATTGATTGGACACGGGGTAAAATTCGCCCCTTGGATAGCACTTTCTTTGCTTGAACGCGTCAATTAAATCATTCATAAATTGCGCGCCTAAACTATCCACGATATCATTATTATTTCCAAACGACGGACACTTCTTAGCTTTTGCCAAAAACTCGGGATTTCGCTCGTCCATTTTGCTTATAAACTCATTCGCATTATATTGTTTTTGCTCAAAAATTAGGGTACGTATGACGCTAAGCGAGTCAATAACGTTAATTGTTCCCGCCATATTTATCTCGCTCCAAACGTATCTAGTTCCACCCTGATTAAAGTCTAGTTGATTGTCTATACAATCATCCACAAGCAACGTTCTAATAAGCATCGGTCTATTTATCGCGCGAGTACGTCTATGATTATTCAATCTAACCAAAACGTACGCGATTTCGCTATACAAATAATTTATGAAACCGTTATAAAACTCATCGTAAGATTGGTGCTTGTCTAGATTTGCGCGCATATAGTTAGAAAAAATAAGTGCTACGTTTATACCAGCATCGTCAGAGCCAACAGCCGACAAGCCTTCGAACATTGTTTCGGTACACCCACCAAATGCTAAACGCTTAATATCTTCGATAGGCACGGATGGCATAGTATCTTTTAGCGACTTCATATATAACTCATAATTATAAAGCGACGGCTGACCGTTTCCCGTAGCTATCGAACTAATTACTTCTTCCCACATCCAAGACGGCATATCTTTTGTAATCAAAAGCTGAAGGTTTGGACGGCGAATGTTATGAACGGCGCGAAGGCACGCTCTTGTTATCTCGTTGTATTCCGGTCCAAGCGTTCCCGACCATGAATTGTTGTCGTCTACGTTTTTGAAAAAGTCTTTAAGTAAAGGAACTATATCTTCTCCCTTATAGTACGGCAAAAGGTTTTTATCCAACGGTCCTATATCGTCGCAACCGTCCACGTAAAAAATAAAGTTTTGCGATACCATTGCTTCGTACGTATTTGTGGGAGTTTCGTATGGCATTTTCGTAAGCGCGTCAATTAGTTTTTGGGGCGCGTTTTGAGTTTTCAAATACTCTAAGCATCGCGAATGATAAATTTTTATCGCTTCTAAAGTTATTTGCAAACTCTCCTTAAAATCGCCGTCAGGCAGTGCATCAACTCTCTTTATATATCCGTTTAAGCCATCTTTGAAAATTCTAGAATAGTTTAGGAAAGTATGGGTAAATCCGTGTCCACCCACACAATGAAGAGTATCGGAAAAATTTTCTACTTTGCCTAATTCGTCTACAATTAGCTTGTAAGCCTGCTCGCTTTTTTGTCTAAGAACGTTCGCTCTTGTAATCTCTACTGCGCGAGTGTACTGTGGACGTATGCAATAATCATTGATATCATACGAGTTTTCCCCACTAGGATATAACAATCCACCGTTGTACTTAGGAAGTTTTGTCTGTTCGAAAAATCTCTTTAGCGCAAGCGCGTACCTAATCGATTGCGACGCGTTTTCACGCTCGAAAAGACCTGCTCCAAACGGCTCGTTTATAGATATAAACAAATCATAATTATTCATAATCCCCTCACCATCGTTTAATTATGCATACTACGTTATAATATTAGCATATCAACCATAATTAAGATATTGACAAATAATAATTATATATGGTAAAATCATAACAAAGGAGTTTTTATGAACAACACAATTTCTCTTCAACACGTTCCACTTATCAACTCAATATGGTTCTCTTCCGACACTAGAGTTACTCATTATGGACCAACAAGGCGTAATTCGTATCTTATACATTACGTCTTATCCGGCAAAGGCTATTTTAACGGAAACGAAGTAAAAGCAGGGCAAGGCTTTTTAATTCGTCCAAACGATTTAGAGCATTATTACCCCGACGAAAAAGATCCGTGGAAGTTTCTTTGGGTTATTTCTAAAGACGATAATATGGAATACTTTTTTGCACAGCACACCGCCAATCCTAAAACGCAAATTTTTACTTTTAAGAACGCTTACGCGCTAGAAAACGTTATTACTATTCTTGCATCGTCTAAAAACGTTCTAAAATACAACACAACTCACCTTACCGAATACTTTTTATGCATTTATAACAACTGCATTTATCCCACAACTCAACAAAACGAACCAAACAGTAAGGTATACGTCAAATATGCATTAAATTATATCCATTCCAACTTACACGTTCCCATCACAATAAAATCCTTATGCGAAAAAATAGACGTATCTCAACCGTATTTATATAACATTTTCAAGCAAGAAACAGGGCTTTCGCCAAAGCAATATATAACTAATCACAAAATAAAAATGGCTGAAAAATTACTCGTAGAAACCAGTCTTACAATTAGCCAAATAGCATTTCAGGTAGGTTTTTACGACGTGCTAGAATTTTCAAAATTTTTCAAAAACGTAACGTCGCTTTCCCCATCTGATTTTAGAAAAAACACGCTAAAATAATTGCTTTTAGTTTTATTATGTACTATAATATTTCAAGCTAAGACTTTTCGGAGGTTATTATGGCTAACGAATACACCAGAACTAAATATGCTTGCTATATGACCAATATTACAATGGCGATAGTGGGAAATTTTCCACCCGTACTCTTTCTTACGTTTAGAAATATGTTCGGCATTTCGTATACATTATTAGGATTATTGGTGCTAATCAACTTCTGCACACAGCTTATTATCGACCTAATATTCTCGTTTTTCTCGCACAAATTCAACATTGCAAAAACGGTAAAAATAACACCGTTTATAGGTGCAGTGGGACTTGTAACGTTTGCACTTCTTCCCTTTGCAATGCAAGGTTATGAATATATCGCACTTATTATAGGAACGCTAATATTCTCCGCTTCCTGTGGTCTTGCGGAAGTTTTGATAAGTCCAACAATTGCGGCAATACCCTCTAAAAATCCCGAACGAGATATGAGCGCGCTTCATTCTGTTTACGCTTGGGGTTCTGCCGTGGTTATTGTTGTCACAACGCTTTTCATTCTCTTTATCGGGGGACAATTTTGGTACATTCTCACACTTGCTTTCGCGTTAGTTCCCTTCACCTCCTTTATACTCTTTATGGGCGCAAAGGTTCCAGTTATGGAAACACCTAAAAAGATGTCGGGCGTATTTGAGCTTTTGAAAAACAAATCGTTATGGCTGTGCGTATTCGCAATCTTTTTGGGAGGCGCGAGCGAATGTACTATGGCTCAATGGAGTTCTAGCTACATCGAACAGGCTCTTTACATTCCAAAAGTTTGGGGAGATATTTGCGGAGTAGCAATGTTTGGCGTAATGCTAGGTCTTGGCAGAACGCTTTATGCTAAGTTTGGTAAAAACATTAGTAAGGTGTTATTTGCTTGTACCACAGGCGCTACGGTTTGTTATCTTGTTTGCGTAATAGTTCCTGTTCCTATTATCGGTCTTATTGCATGCGCACTTACCGGTTTTTGCACTTCTATGCTCTGGCCAGGAAGTTTGATAGTTGCCGAGCATAAGGTTCCGTCTGGCGGAGTTTTTATATTTGCTATGATGGCGGCTGGCGGAGATTTAGGCGCGTCCATTGGACCTCAGCTTGTAGGCGTTGTAACCGACTCTATCATCGCGTCACCTTTCGCTACCGAGCTTGCCTCAGCTCTTTCCATTTCGGTAGAAGCTCTAGGAATGAAAGCAGGCTTGCTTATTGGATCTCTATTCCCAATTATAGGAATTATTATCTTTGGAATAATCTTGCGTTCTTATAAAAAAGAGAAACAAAACGGTCAGTGTTTAGAGGTTAAAGAAGCTTAAAAATACGGTTTTACAGCAAACGTATCCTGATTTTTGCTACAATTTATTATTTATTTCACTTGACAACAATACTAAAATTTGTTATTATACTAAAAAAATATAACTGCCACCGGGTAGTAAAAAAGCATTCGCTTTGCGTAATCGTTAGGTCTTTGAAGATACGCAAAAACAGCGGATGCTTAATTTTTTTAACGCGGAGAAAAACATGATTAAAAATCCTTTTAAAAAATTGAACAAGTTTGAACTGGGCTTGTGGATATTCTCGCTCATATTGGTGTCAGTTTCGTTTATCGTGGTCGAACAAAAAGACGTACTGTCACTGATTGCTTCACTAATCGGAGTTACCGCGCTAATATTTGTAGCAAAAGGCATGGTAATCGGGCAAATACTTACGGTGATATTTGCAGTATTTTACGGAATTATTTCTTTCTTTTTTGCTTACTACGGCGAAATGATAACATATCTTCTTATGAGCGCACCTATCGCTATTCTTGCAACAATCGAGTGGATTAAAAACCCATACAAAAAAACGGAAACGGTGGCAATAAAAAAACTTACGGCGAAAGACGTTATGATTATGGTTATTCTTTGCGCAATAGTAACGGTTGCGTTCTACTTTATCCTAAAAGCGTTTAATACTGCAAACCTTATCTTTTCCACAATCTCGGTAACCACCAGCTTTTTTGCGTGTTATCTGACCTATCTTCGCTCGCCTTACTATGCTCTTGCGTATGCATGTAACGATATAGTTCTTATCGTTTTGTGGGTGCTTGCAACTATTGAAAGTATAGCGTACCTGCCGATGATCGTGTGCTTTACCGCATTTTTACTCAACGACCTTTACGGATTTTTTAATTGGTCGAAAATGCAAAAAACTCAAAGCAAAAATATGTAAAATAACAAAAAACTCCGACACGTATCGGAGTTTTTATATCTTTTCTAAAACGTTATAAAGTAGCCAAATTATCCCCTCCGTCAGCAACAACGGTATGTCCACACACAATTTCGCCATAATCACTCATTAGATAAAAGGCAAGCTCAGCAATTTCGTCAGGGCGAATAAAACGCTCTATGGCGTGGCGCTCGTATTTTTGATTGACGTCTTTTGCATAGCTTTCAATCATAGGCGTAAGTGTTGCGCCGGGCGCAATTCCGTTTATTATAATTCCGCTATGACCAAACCTTTTACCAAAAGCTCTCGTCCACTTAATTATTGCTTGTTTTGACGCTCCGTACGCACCTATTATATCCATACACGCAGCGTTTGACGCGATATTAAGAATATTACCGCGTACAGACTTTGACAATAAATAATCCACCTCGTTGCGCATTAAAAAGAATGCAGACTTAAAGTTTATATCTGTAAACTTATCCCACTCTTCGCTCGTTATATCCCACGGCTCATACCCTCTTCCAAACGTTTGCGCTCCACCTATTGCGGCGGAATTTACAAATGCATCTACTCTTCCCATTGTTTTTTCAGCATATTCAAAAAGCGATATATGCTCGTCAACCTTGGTAATATCAAAAGCTCTAATAAACAGATTATCGGAATTTATTTCCGCCTTTGCTTGCAATAATTTCTCTTCCGTTCTTCCCACTATTAAAACCTTTGCACCCTCTTTGCAAAAACGTTTTGCAATTGCCTTTCCTATACCGCTTCCGCCACCAAAAACAATTATGTTGTTATTACGAAGTTTCATACGTGTTCTCTCCTTTTCCTTTATTATATGGCAAAAACGGAAAATACTCAATGCCATTTTTTTAGTTTTTGTAATTTTAGACACAAAAAAACACCACGTACAAGCTTTTCTTGCGCGTGGCGTTATTCTTTTATAGGTTTACCAAGTCTTAATATCGCCCTCGGGAGGAACGGGGATTTTAGGCGCACCATAGGGTGCAACGATCTCGTCGGGGGTAAGGTATTCGATAGCGTTTACAATTACCTTCTGAACGGATTCGTACTTGTAGGTAGGAAGCGTTTCGTGACCGGGACGGAAGAAGAACACTTTACCTCTACCTCTCTTCCATACGCAACCAGAACGCATTACCTCTCCGCCTTGGAACCAAGAAATGAATACGAGTTCATCGGGATTGGGGATATCGAAAGGCTCGCCGTACATTTCTTCGTGGTCAATCACGAAGCTGTCGCCAAGACCTTTTGTAATGGAGTGACCAAAGTCGGTTACCCAAACTCTTTCTCTCTCACCAATCTCTCTCCAAGAAAGATTGCCAGTTGTTCCGATAAGGCGCTTAAACGGCTTGCAGTGATGACCTGAGTGCATTGCAAAGAAGCCCATACCACGGTTTACTCTTGCTACAACCTTTTCTGCAACACTATCTAAAATATTGTTATGATAAATATGTCCCCACCACAATAAAACTTCGGTATTTTCCAAAATTTCGTCGGTGAGCGCGCTTCCGTCATCGGTGGGAGAAATCTTAATCCAAGTTACGTCATAACCTTTTGAACACAAAAAGTCGTATACGTATTGATCCATTCCGTTCTCATAAGCAGGATTGATACCCGTTTCGCGATTTGCACCGGGGTTTGTTTCACACAAAAATGTAATCTTTGTCATAGTTTTTACTCCTATATATTAGTCGAAATAATAGGGCTTACCCGTCTTTTCAGACTCGTAAATTCCCTCAAGAATTTTTGTAACGACTGCGGCTTGATCAGCAGTTACGCAAAGCTCTTTGCGCTTGCCAAGCACTACGTCGGTAAAGCATTTTGCTTCTAAATCCGCAGGGCTTCCACCGCTTGCTCCGTCAAAGAACGCAACGCTTCCAGCCTTAAGATTGTACTCTTTAATAACCTGTCTGCCGTGCTCTACGGTATTAACTCTAAGACAGTTCTGTCCCTTGTTCATATCCGCTCCACCCTTTGTTCCACAAAGAAGAGTAGAAGCCTCGATTGGGTCTGCATAGTTGAGAGCCCAGGACGACTTAAGGTATATGACTGCGCCGTTCTTCATTACAACAAAGCCAAATGCAGAGTCTTCCGCCGTGAACTTTTCGGTATCCCAATCGCCCCAAGCGTTACCCGTTTGAGTCTGCTTATTAAGAGCGTGGAACGTCTTTCCCACACAGTATGCAGGCTCATAGTTGTTCATCATATAGAGCGTAAGATCGAGCGCGTGTGTTCCAATATCAATAAGCGGACCGCCACCCTGTTTTTCCTCGTCGATAAACACTCCCCAGGTAGGAACTGCACGACGTCGAATAGCATGAGCTTCGGCATAGTAGATGTCGCCGAGTTCATCGTCGTTTACAATATCTTTCAGTAGCATTGCATCAGGTCTGAATCTGCTCTGATATCCGATTGTAAGCACCTTGCCTGCCTTATCGCGAGCTTCAAGCATCTTTTTAGCCTCTTCATAGTTCATCGCCATAGGCTTTTCGCAAACTACGTGCTTACCTGCTTCAAGCGCCGCGCAAGTAATTTCGCAGTGGAGCTTGTTGTGTGTACAAACAAGCACCGCGTCAATGCTCTCGTCTTTTAACAGCTCTTTATATTCGATATACGTTTTGCTATCTTCTGTACCGTAATCGGCTTTTGCCTTAATAGCTCTCTCTTCGATAATGTCACAAAAAGCTACCAGCTTTGCATCGGGATTTTTGGCGTATGACGGCATATGCTTGCCATTAGCAATTCCACCGCAACCAATAACACCGATTTTTACGATTTTATCCATTATCATTTTCTCCTTAAATTATATAATTTTTTTAGTTTCTTTGCTTTTTTACAGAATAATTGCAAAGAAAGGATTATTTTTCCAAATTTTATAGAACATGTAATAATTCATGGTGGATATTATCCTTCCCTACATTTGTCAAGTAAGTTGGTGCGACGCAAGAAAGACTTTTTAAGCCCACCACATTTTGGCTCCGCCACCCTCAATAAGCATAGGCTTGAGGTAATCAATAGCCTTTTCGAGTCCCTCAAACGGTGCCATAAGCGCATCCTCGTGCTCGATAGAGATACTATCGTCATAGCCAACAACTTTGAGCGCAGAAATAATCTGCTTCCAGTTATCCGTACCATAACCCATTGTTCTAAACACCCAAGAACGATTTTCAAGATCCGAATAATGCTTAGTATCAAGAACACCGTTCTTTCTTACGTTTCGCATATTAAGCTCGGTATCTTTTGCGTGGAAGTAGTAGATAGCGTCCTTAAGCTCGTAGATAACGTCGATAATATCCATACCCTGCCACAAAAGATGAGAAGGATCGAGATTTGCGCCGATTGTGTCGCCTACTGCCTTACGAAGCTTAAGCAACGTTTCGGGATTGTAAACGCAAAAACCGGGATGCATTTCAAGCGCGATTTTTTTAACGCCGTTCTCGTTTGCGAACTTTACAGCCTCTTTCCAGTAAGGAATAAGCACTTCGTTCCACTGATAATCCAAAACGTCAAGATATTCTGGAGGCCAAGCGCAGGTTACCCAAGAGGGTTGTTTTGCGCTCTCGTCCGAACCAGGACAACCCGAGAACGTTACTATTCTTTCGATTCCGATCTGACCTGCAAGCACACATGCTGCTCTAAAATCCTCCTCAAACTTTGCGGCAACTTCCTTATCAGGATGCACACAGTTTCCGTGTACGGAAAGCGCGGAAATAGTCATACCGTATTTAGCGAAAGTATCCATAAGTTCCTTTCTCTTCTTTTCGTCCTTAATAAGAACTTTTGCATCAGCGTGAACAGTTCCGGGATATCCGCCTACGCCAAGCTCAAGCTGTTTTACACCCTTATCAGAAAGAAATTTCAAGCTTTCGTCAAGCGTTACTCCTCCAAATACTCCGTTAACAACACTTAATTGCATAATTTTCTCCTTTATTTAAATTATTTATTGACTTATAATATTGTCTATGATATAATCATAACACCAATTATTGATATTTTCCTATCAATATTATAATATTTATTCTCAATTATTGACATAATTGGTTTTCTGAGGGATTTTATGAAAAACGTACTTTACGAAAACACACGAGATAAAGATTCCGCTTTATACATATCCGTGTCCAAATCTAAACATTGCAATATCCACTTCCACCGCAACTTCGAAATTTTATACGTAACCAGAGGCGAAATGGAAGGCGAGGTTAACGGCGTTCCCTTTAACGCGCAAGAGGACGACATTGTTTTTGTTTCCAATTATTACACACACTACCACAACTGCACTCAAGAACCACACGAGCATTGTTGCGTTATCGTTCCTGCCGGTATGAGCGCGGACTTTATTGGCAAGTTCAAGAACAAAACTTTTCCGTGCTTACTAAACGACAAAGAGTTTAACCGCAAGATAAAAGATATTTTGCTTATTCCCGAATTTAACTCTATGCCCGAGCTTGTTAAGAAAGGATACATGATGGTAGTTTTCGGTATGCTACTAGACCACTACGACACGGTTGAAGTGGAAACCAGTCCCGACACAGAGCTGATTATTCAAATCCTTAACTATATCGAGGACAACTACCAAAAAGATCTGACGCTTGACACTCTTGCAAAACAGTTCGGTTACAACAAGTATTACTTCTCCAAGCTTTTTTCGCGATACGTAAAAGAAAATCTTACAACGTATATAAACATTATCAGGCTTCAGCACCTTATGAAGCAGGCGGTAAAACAGTCAAAACCCAACATCGCATCACTTGCTTTTGACAATGGGTTTGACAGCCTTGCAACATTTTACCGTTATTTTTCCAAAATGTACGGATGTTCGCCATCCGAATACCTATCCTCAATCAAAAAAGACTAAATTTTATAAAAATAGAGCAAGAACAAAAAACTGTTCCTGCTCTTATTTTTATCTAAAACTTTAGAGTATAAATTTTTTCGGTAGAAATGCTAACGCCGTCAAGCGACATTGCCACTCCGTTTTCGTCATAGTTGGGTTGTTTTTCGATATATACAAAATCATCCTTTTTTAGCGGGTATACTCTGAGCGTAAGTGCTGGTGGAAAGTTGTGATGCTTCAAGCCGACCTCGAACGGATAGCCGTTATAATACCTATCATTCACCTTCTCTCCGTCCACTATTACATCGGCGCTATCGCCAGAAAAATCAAAATTAAGGTACGTATTGTCGCAGTTTGGCGCATACGTTATCGAGATTTCGTAATCTGCATACTCGTTCGTTCTTGTTTTTTCCTTATATTCAACCTTTGCTTTTTCGGGCTGATTTTTCACAAACACGGCAAGACCACCGTCGTTTTCTACCTTAGTAAAACCGGTAAGCTTGTCTACCGCAGGATAGATTTTTACGATGGGCGAGCTTTCCGCTCCAAGCAAAATCTCTCCGTCCTTTTCGTACACTTCGCCGTTTGCAATAACAATATACTCAACGCCTTTTCTAGTTACCTTAAATGTAGAAAGCGCTTGTTCTTTGGTTAGCACGATAATGTTATTGTCGGTCATATTTTCTACGGCAATTTCTGCGCTACCCGACTTTGACCACATTACAAGGTCTTTTCCGTTAAGCGTGCAAAGCGGTGTGGCGGTTGCGTATTTAATTGTCATATCCCCTACTTTAAGGTTGAACGGATATGCAAAATAATCTTTATTTTTAAGCTCTATTTTAGGGAAAACAATCTCTTCGTTTCCTGTATTTACAGTAAAGTTTTCAATCGTTTTATCGGGAAGATCGTGCAATCTTACAAAATTATTAAAGAACACCATTCCGCTATTACCGTTCTTTCGTATGCAATAACGTAACGAATCAAAATCGTCGGCTTTTACTGCTCCGTCAGCAGGAATTATGGTATCAGAGGGGAGAAGTATATCCTCAAACTCTCTTCCCATCATCATCCAAAGCTTGAGCTCATATCCTGTTTCCTTGATTTTGCCATACTGCGATACAGGCGCTTGGAAGTCATAGTTTATCTCGTTAAGATCACACGCAAAGCCCCAACCACGCTGTCTGCCCATTTCGTCGTCATGATACTCTTGCATATTAGAAAGCGCACCGATAGGATTCATTCCGCCATGGAACACGTAATAACCAAAGTTAGCAACGCCTTGAGCAAGTCTGCACATAGAAATTGCTCCGTTATCCTCCGCTCCGCTTATAGGACGTCTTATCTTGGTCATCTGAACACCACCGCCCAGCTCTATCGTAAGGAACGGATTATCCTGTCTACTTACGGTAAAATCTTGAGTTGCAAGCGGTTTGTCTTCATACTCACCAATAGGCGAAGCATTGGGATTGTGGTTTATAAGATAGTTTGCAGAAGGTGGAAGCGGTCTGGTATGACATTCCCAGGGCGCTTCGCAATATCCGCCCCAGCATGGCAACGCGTCGCCTGTTGCTGCATCACCCCAAGCAGTAGCAAGATAGATAGGCGCATCATAACCGATATCTTCCAACATCTTTATAACGGCGTTTACGTGAGCGTCGCCATCCTCTCTCGTTTGGTTTCCGCCCCAAGCATGCCTTTGATATTCGTTTTCTACCTGAATAGAAAAGATAGGCCCGCCGTCCTTATAAAAATAACCCTCGCACTGCTTATAAAGCTCTTTAAGATATCTTTCCAAAACCGCCATATATCCGGGATCGTTAGTACGAGGCTTAAAGCCTTTTTCGTACATCCAATCAGGAAAACCGCCGTTTCTCACTTCTCCGTGCACCCATGGCCCAATTCTAAGACACATCAACATTCCGGCGTCCTTAATCTCACGTAAGAACTTGCGAAGATTATTGTTATCTCTAAAGTTAAACTTCCCCTCTATCTCTTCGTGGTGAAGCCAAATAACGTAAGACTGAATAGCGTTACAGCCCAAGGCTTTCATTTTCAAAATTCCGTCCTTCCAATATCTACTGTCACTACGTGAAAACTCGTACTCGCCCATAACCAAAAACCAGGGTTTGCCGTCTTTAGTCAAATATTTTTTATTATAAGAAATCATGAATTATACCTCGTTATGATTTTAAGTTAAGATAATTATACCGTATTTAAAGTTTTTATCGTTATTACTTTCTTAGCTTATAATTGTATTTTTTTAGCTGTTATTCATTACTTAACAATCTTACCTTCAAACACTACATCAAGTAGCTCTGGACGTGCAGGCTCTATTTGCGGTTGCATTTTCTCGCATACGTATGCGGTTTTTGCTACCTTTTCGGTTGTGTACGCAACTTTTAAGGCTTCTTGTGGAGTAGTACCAAACGCCATAAGTCCAATACTCTCGACAAGACATGCTGGCATTTCAACAAAATTAAAGCCCTGCATTTGTTCGGCAACGTTTTTCCCCACTACCCTCATAAATTCATTCTTGTCGCAGTCCTCGTCCATAATAAAATCATCATCGCTAAGCGGGATACACGGGATATCTCCATAAAATCTAGCGCCGTGATACGTTCCATAAAAAGGTATATCCCTACCCGTTTGAGCAAAAGCGGTAGAATAGGTAAAATACGTTTGAGCTATGGACTGGATTTTGGTAAATCTACTATAAATCTCGGCATGAGCAACGACCTCACTAGGCACATCTCCGTCGCCCTCGATAACGTTTCCCACAAGGTCAACTACAAGCATATCCTCGTACGTCAAATCTGCGCTTTCAAACGCAGGTGGAACAACAATAAGCTCGTCCGTCCTATCAATTACCGACACAAACCCCTCACTTGCAAGACCGTTCTTGTTTAGTGCTTTGTACGCCTCGCATACTTTTATTTTAATATGTTCGAGCATAAAATATTTCTCCTTAAATTAATGAAATACAGATTTTGGATGCTTTTACCACAAGCGTGAAAAACTCGTAAAGCAAATCTTCTCCGCCAATATTATAAAACTTAGTAGAGCTTCCTTCCACGTTAAAGTTTCCGTCATACCCAATCTCTTTTAGCGCGCGCATCAAATCTTTCCAATCAGTTTCGCCAAAGAGCGGTATTTCGTGTGAATCCCTCATCCAACGGTTATCGTGAAGGTGTACAATTTTAAGAGTTTTGCCAAGCTTTCTAGCCTCGTCGCCAAGGTTTCTGCCCACGTTGAGCATGTGTCCGCTATCAAGACAGGTTACAAACCTATCACTGTTTAGCACCTTTATGCACTTGAGCATTTCGTCGGCGTTGGATATTCCAGTTTCCATAATAACACCGTCGCGCGACATCCACATATTTTCTACCGCATTATATACGTCGTACTTTTCCAAAATGGGAATAAGCGCCTTGAAAAGTCTGTACGTTTTTTCGTTTATCTTATCGTTGCCGTACTCGTCAGGACGGTAGTTTGCAGGGTGAATAACAATATACTTACTGCCAAGTAATGCAGTTGCGTGAATATTGCGTTCAAACTGGTTCAAAAGCCAATTAAACTTATCCTCATTGTCGTATTCGCATGGGAAAAACGCATGCGTTTGTCCAATCTCCACACCGTACTTGTCCGCAATCTTTTTGAGGTTTGTATAATACTCGATAAACTCAGCCTCGTCCGCGCTCATAATAGGTAAAGGATTATTATAGCCTATCAAAAGTCCAAAATCTATCGCGTCAAGTCCTGACTTTGCAATAAGCTCGAACGCTCTGTCCGCTCCTATCTGATCTATAACGCTATTGTTTATACTAGTACTTATTTTCATCTTTCTACCTCCGCGCGGAACTTCTTTAGCAACTTACAATTTGTAGAGGCAACGTCAAACATAAACTCACAATCAGTCTTCTTTATTCTTCCTAAAAGTCCGTCAATTTCGGCGCAATAATCGCCCTTATATCCAATCTCTTTTAAGGCTATTGCAAGCTGACTCCAATTAATTCCGCCAGTATACGGCATAATATGATCGTCGTCTATTCCGTAATTGTCGTTAAGGTGCATAATTTTAAGGTGTTGACCAAGTTTGCGCGCCACGTATGCAGGATTTTCGCCCACAAGATGCGCGTGTCCCGTGTCTAAGCATACGCCTACGCCAAACTTTTCTACGTATTTTTCAAGATCGTCCGCTCTCGTACAAGCACCCTGAACACGACAGTATTTATACTTGTTATAAATGGGAATATTCTCCACGCAAACAAGTAAATCAGTTCCCTTTATATGCTCGTTTACCGCACTCAATATCTTGCCGTAATTTTCTACGCCCTCGGCAAAATTATTCAAGCCGTTCTTTTTTCTGCTTGGATGAATTACCACGTACGGCGCGCCAAGTATTACGCTAGCGTCAAGCTCTGGTAAAAGCTTATCCACAATAATCTTGCACTCTTCGTCCGTATCAAAATCAATGGGAAAGGATAAGTGAGTTTGAACAACAGCTACGCCGTTATCATCCGCTCTTTTCTTTATCGAGCTAAAATACTTGTCCACAGCACAAGCACTCTCGTCAAAAATACTTAGCCTTTTATGTCCGTCCGTGTACATGGAAAAATCTAGCGCGTCATAACCTATTTGCGCTAGTTTGTCAATACATTTTTCCCCGTACTCATTCCAAAACACACCCGTTGCAATTCCAATTTTTCCTGCCATAATTTCCTCCGGTAAACAGTGTTTTTCAATTTACGTTGATTATAAACGAAAACGGCAATATTGTCAAGAGGGAAATGCAAAAAAGACCAATTAAAAATATTTGACACATGATTAAATTTTAGAGTATACTATACGCAGTCAACACATATAAAATCTTTTATGGAGAACGAATATGAAAAACGCGGTAATTTTTGACCTTGACGGCACGCTCATGAATACTTTGGACGATTTGTGCGACAGTACAAACTACGCTCTTTCTTCTTGTGGATTTCCCACGCGAACTTACGAAGAAGTTCGCTCATTCGTAGGCAACGGTATAAGACTTCTTATAGAACGCGCAGTTCCTCCCAATACTGCAAAGGAAAAAATTGACGAGTGTTTTAACACCTTTAAGGCATACTATCTTACCCACTCCAAGATAAAAACCGCGCCATATAACGGCGTGGTAGACCTTCTTAAAATCTTAAAGCAACTAGGCTACAAGACGGCAATCGTTTCCAATAAAATTCAGGCAGGCGTGGACGAGCTTGTAGAAGAAATGTTCAAAGGTCTTGTGGATATCGCGGTGGGCGAAAGAGCGGGATATAAAACAAAGCCCGATCCCGACCTTGTAAATATCGCTATCGATTACCTTAATATCGACAAAAAGAACGCCGTTTACGTGGGCGATTCTGACGTAGACGTTATGACTGCAAAAAATTCGGAACTTGATATGGTTGCGGTAACCTGGGGATTTAGAGATAAATACTTCCTTATAAAGCACGGCGCAACCACCTTTATCGACACTCCAAACGAGCTTTTGGAACTTTTGAAACAATTATAATTTGGCAAAACTGCAATTTTCGCGCTAAAAAAAGGCAAATTCTCTTGACAAACAACTTTTTGTGTGGTACTATATTAAGGCTCTATAATAGCCGTAGAGTGGAAAGGATTGGAGAAATACCCAAGAGGCTATAAGGGGACCCCCTGCTAAGGGGTTAGTTCGGGTAATACCTGAAGCGCGAGTTCGAATCTCGCTTTCTCCGCCAAAAATACCATACCCAATTTCGGGTATGGTATTTTTTGTTGAGAAAATCTGAGATACCGAACGAATAATTGCAAAGCAATTTTCAATTCGCGGACACGAAGTGTCCCAAAGGTGCGCAAAGCACCGCTATCTCGCACATACTACTCTCTCTTCAACCACCATTCGGCGATTCGTGTTTTTTGTTATGGAGTAAGACCGAGATCGAGATCGATATTTTGACGTCAGTCAAAAATCGTTCGCTGTGCGTAGCACAAAAGGTGCGCAGAGCACCGCTATCTCGCGTATGTTTTTACTTTTTTCAATTCGCGGACACGAAGTGTCCCAAAGGTGCGCAAAGCACCGCTATCTCGCACATACTACTCTCTCTTCAACCACCATTCGGTGATTCGTGTTTTTTTGTTATGGAGTAAGACCGAGATCGAGAACGATATTTTGACGTCAGTCAAAAATCGTTCGTGGACGAAGTCCCAAAGGAAACGTGGTTTCCGCTATCTCGCATTGAAAATCACAGCTAATCCGAACTTAAAAATAGAGTCGCTTTTTCTATTACTATAATCAAATACATCTTCGTTAAAGGAAATGCAGTCATAATCTTTGATTTTGAAAAACCTAAACCCGAAAATTCGCACTGTATGACTCAACCAAAAATGAACTCGGTGGTTTTTTCATTAAAAATAAAAAGTAGTTAAATAAAAGCTTACAAGATATTTTTGTAGGCTTTTTAATTTAGGTTTTAATTTTTTATATAATTACATAACCACTTGATTTTTTGGGGAAAAATTGCTATAATTTAAGTATCAAAAAAAGTTAAAAAGGAGAAAAGATTATGATAATCGGTTATGGAATAACGACGGCTCTTTCCGTGCTTTTCTTCGTTTTATATAGAATTTTAATTAAAAAAAGAGAGTTTTGGCTTTCTTTGCTTTTTGTGTGTATTGCGTTAGTAAACGTCGGTTATCTAATGCTTTCGCTTGCAAAATCGGTTGAGTTTGCTATATTTGCAAACGACGTGGCGTATTTAGGTAGCGTGTTTCTTTCTACTTGTATGCTGTTTACCATAATAAAATTATGTGGATATAAAGTAACCAAAGCGCACGTTATCATAGCATTGTCGCTTGGCGTAGTTATGTTTTTAATTGTGGCAACATCGGGCATCTTACCTTGGTACTATAAATCGGTATCCATTGAAAGTATACATGGTGCAACCGTGCTTAAGAAAGATTACGGCATACTGCACCCTGTATATCTCGTGTATTTGGTTTTGTATTTTTTGGCAATGCTTACAACGATTATCCACTCGATAGCAAAAAAGCGCGCAGCGGCGCAAAAATTCTCGGTTGTAATGTTGGGAATCGTTTTAATAAATCTTTTCATTTGGTTTATAGAAAAATTCGGCAAGTGGGAATTTGAGTTTCTTTCTGTATCGTATATTTTCTCGGAAATCTTATTTGTTCTTTTGTATTGGACAATGCAAGATTACATACGCAAAGACAAGGTGCAGACGACCGTTATAGTAGAACAAAAAGCGCCTATCATAATCGTCGATTCAATATCAAGAGAAGAAAAAATAAAAACGATACTTGCAGCACTTCCCGAAGGGGCAACCCTTACCGTTCGTCAAATGGACGTGCTTGAAGGCATTATCGACGGCAAGAGTCGTAAAGAAATAGCGGCTGATTTATACCTTTCTGAAAATACTGTAAAAATGCACACTTCGTCGCTTTATCGGTTGCTTGGCGTTACGAGTCGTGATGAACTTCGAGCCTTTTTCAAAAAATAAAACGGCATATATCTAAATGGCGATAGTCAATTTGGCTATCGCCACTTTTTGTGCTATTTTTCAAAAAATTTTATGTTAATACACCCTGATACACCCGAAAAACACCCCAAAAGGGTGTATGTGTATAATTTTAATTATAGTATAATTAAATTGTCGATATGGCAAATAACCCGATTGCAAACGACAAAATTTTATGGAGGTGATGATAATGGTAAAAAAGCGTGTGTGCTTTGGTGAGTTCGACGTTCCTATTCCAAAAGGTCACGAACGAATTACCGATAAGGACGCAACAACCGACTATTTGTTCATCAATGCGCCGAGAGAGATTTATACGGTGTACTTTAATAGTAGTATGCCACTATACGAACAAAGCGTATTGAACGGGTATGAACAAAGTAGTTCGCTCGAAGTGAAATTACCCGATAGAAAAATCATATTCTTTTGCCCAACTATTCGTGGGGATAGAAAAGATGGTTTGTGGTATTTCATTATTGAATTTGTAGGCGAAAACGGCGAGTCTTTATTCTTGCCAGGGCAAATCTTGGTAAACTCTGACGAGGTTTACCGCAAAACAGTCGGCGGGAAATTACCTTTCGTCGATATCCTTGAAAAAATAAAATTAAAAAGCACGGTCAAAGCCGTGTAAAAGGAGGCATTAAAAATGAAGAAAAAATCTCTATTTACAACAATACTTCTTCTTTTGATTGCCGTTTTTGCATTTTCCCTTACGGCGTGCAATAATGAAGTCGGCACGCTCGAAACGCTCAAAAACGAATACGGTATCGTTGTTGACGGCGGTAGCTTTGAAGAAGGCTCTACCTTAGTAAGCAATGAAATCGTGGCGACCACGGAAGAAGCAGAAGAAGTTCTTGCGGCAATTGCCGAACAGAACTACAACAAAGACGGTAGCGTATATATTTTCGATATCTACGTTATGAAAGACGGCAAGGAGGTTCAGCCTGACGGTAAAGTAAAGGTTTCCATTCCTGTACCCAACGTCGAGGTAGATAACTACCTTGTATTCCATATTAAATCAGACAACTCGGTAGAAAGCCTTGTTCCTACTGTGGCTGACGGAAAAATCTCATTTGAAACAAGCAGCTTTTCCTACTTCGTAATTGCAGAGGCAGCTATTCAGGATGCTCCACCCATACACGTACACAATTTTGAATGGGTAGAAGGAAAGGAATCCACCTGTAAAGAAGAAGGTATAGCGCCGCACTATCACTGCGAAGCTTGTGGAAAGAACTTTGATCCGAATTACGGAGAGATTGATTCTATTGTTATCGGAAAGCTTCCTCATGACGTTGGTCTCAACTACAGCCCAAGAATGGAGCCTACTTTCTTTATGGAAGGAACTGTGGCATATTACATTTGTAACGATTGCTTACAGTACATCAGTGAGGACGGACAGATCATTCCTCCGACGGATATTTTCATTCCGCCCCTGTCCCTTGATATTTCGGTTTGCGTAAACGGCGTGCCTACCGAGCTTGCCCTTCAAGGCGATTTTAACGGTGATACAGCCGAATGGAAAGCCGAGGGGC
>SVHU01000020.1 GCA_015055625.1 Clostridiales bacterium
CCCCAAAAAAAGAGCAAGAAAATATAAATACAGTAAAAGAACTTATAAGACGTATAAAAAACAGTAAACCGGATTGGTAAATATTTTCAGTGGGGTCTGCCCCAAAAAAAGAGCAAGAAAATATAAATACAGTAAAAGAACTTATAAGACGTATAAAAAACAGTAAACGTGATTGACAAATATCGACAGTGGGGTCTGCCCCACAGGAGGACAAATATTATGTTATGTGATGATTGTAAAAGAAACGAAGCCTCATATCACGAGGTCAGAGAAATAAACGGATACAGAACTGACGTGCATCTATGTTCTGCATGCGCGCAAAAGAGAGGAGTGAAAACCGATTTTTCGTTATTCGATTCGCTACTTAGCGGATTTAGCCTGGACGCGTTTTCCTCGCCTCAAAAAATAACCTCGTCCGTATGCTCTAAGTGCGGACACACTTTGGAGAACTACTACGAAACGGGTTTACTTGGCTGTAAGGATTGTTACGACGAGTTTGCTTCTTACATTCTCCCATCGCTTCGTAATACCCAAGCCAAGGTTATGCATGCGGGAAAGAAGCCCGGACTAAAGAGCAACGTTATAAAAAATCCTGAATACGATAAGCTTAAGGCTCAGCTTTTAAAGTATGTAGAGGAAGAAGAATACGAGAAAGCTGCCGAAATTCAAGAGAAAATCCGCAAGATGGAAAAGGAGGGAAAGTAGTATGAGAGATAACGATTTTGTAATAAGTTCGCGCATACGTATAGCCCGAAACGTTACAGGCTACCCCTTTCCTAACAAAATGGACGATAAGCGCGCGTCAGTAATCGCAAGCTCTGTATACGACACTTTGAACAAAGACGGTAGCTATGAAATTAAGCCGGTTTCCAATCTTAGCGAAACACAGATAGGTACGCTAAAAGAAAAGCGTTTAATGACTTCGGCGTTAGCGTCCACCACGTTTGGTTCGCTTATTCTAAAGCGCGACGAAAGCGTGAGTGTAATGATAAACGAGCTTGATCACGTCGTTATAAACACCTTCGAAAAGGGCTTCAATTTAGAAAAAGCTTACGAGGTAGCGGACGGTATTGAAAGTGCGCTAGAAGAAAAACTCAAGTTTGTTTTCTCCGACAAGCTCGGCTATCTCACGTCCTCTCCCTCTATGGTAGGAACAGGACTTAAAGTATCGGTAAAAATGTTCTTGCCCGCGCTCCATATCACACACGCGCTTGCAGAGGTTGCATCCGCGCTATCGCGTATCAACATCTCGCTAAAAGCCACCGCCGATAACGAAACAAGCAACGGCTATGTGTACGAGCTTTCCTCGCTCCATACCCTTGGCGTTAGTGAGCAGGATATTATCGAAAAGGTGAAAAAGGCTGTTAACAGCGTTAAAAATTACGAACAGCAAGCAAGAGAAAAGATTTATAAAGAGAGTGAGGTCGACCTTAAAGACAAGATAATGCGCTCGTATGGTATTGCAACCAATTCGTACAAAATGGGCAGTAGCGAAATGCTATCCACTCTTGCCTTTATCAGGCTTGGCGCATACTACAAAATCTTGCCGATATCCGACGTTAGCGTAATAGATTCGCTATCCTCTTCGCTTATGCCTTACGCTATATACGAGTTCAAAAAAGGCGGTTTTAAGAGTGGTGAAGAACGTAGCATCTTTAGAGCAAGTAAGATAAAAGAAACACTAAAATCACTATAAAAAGAAACTGCAAATTTGTAAAAATTTAAGGAGGACAATATAATGAACTTCCCAAAATCAGAAAATTTAGCTAAGGTTCTCAAAGAAGCCGAGAACGTAGCTTTTCAATACTCAAACCCTGAAATCGGCACTGAGCATATTTTGTACGGGCTTGTAAAAACAGATTGTACAGCCGGTAGATTGCTCCGCGACGAGGGGGTAAATACCGCTTTTGCCGATGACGTATTCTCCCAAAACGAACACGTATCGATTATGGGTGGTATTTCTTATACAAAACGAAGCATCGAAACTATCCGCTATGCGCTTCGCGTTATGCAAAGCGTGGGCGCAGGTAAAGTGCATACCGAACACCTTTTATACGCGCTTCTTATGGACCAGACTTCGCTTGCGTATTGGCTTATAGCAAACTCTTACGGCGTGGACGTATCTGTGATAGTAAGAAAGCTGGAAGAGGTTATGCAGGGCGGAAGCGTTGAGGGCGAACCCGGCAATAACGCAACCGTTCCAGAAGACATCAAAGATCTTGGTGTAGACCTTACACAAAAAGCTCGCGAAAACAAGATAGATCCTATTATCGGAAGAGAGGAAGAGATTGAGCGAATTATACAAATCTTGTGTAGAAAAACCAAGAACAATCCCGTGCTAATCGGAGAGCCTGGCGTAGGTAAAAGCGCCGTTGTAGAAGGACTTGCAAAAGCTATTGTGGACGGAAATGTTCCGGAGCTGTTGAAGAACAAAATAGTATTCACGCTCGATATCGGTTCGCTTGTTGCAGGTACAAAATACCGTGGCGCGCTCGAAGAAAAGCTAAAGGGCGCAATCGATATAGTAAGGGATAGCGGAAACATTATTCTCTTTATCGACGAGCTTCACACTCTTGCTCAAGCAGGTAGTAAAGAGGGTGAGGTATCCCCTTCCGATATCCTTAAGCCATATCTTGCGCGTGGCGAGCTTCAAACCATTGGCGCAACCACAACCGAGGAGTACCGCAAGTTTATCGAAAAGGACAAAGCGTTAGAGCGCCGTTTCCAACCCATTACCGTAAATCCGCCTACCGTTGAGCAGACTATTGAAATTCTCAAAGGCTTGCGTGAAAATTACGAAACTTTCCATAAGGTAAAAATTTCGGACGAGGCAATCATAGCGTCAGCAAAGCTTTCGGACAGATATATCACCGACAGATTTTTGCCAGATAAGGCAATCGACCTTATAGACGAGGCAATGAGTAAAGCTAAGGTTAGCGGAAACACTATCCCACCTGAGCATAAACAGCTTGTCGAAAAGTATAAAAAGCTCGTCAGGGATATAGAAGAAGCAAGAAAACGCGAGGATTACAGGACTTGTAGTGCACTTAAGGAAGAGCGTTTGGCAGTAGAAAAGCAAATGACAGATCTTCGTATTACCTGGACAAAGGAAAACGAGCGTGTAACTCGTTCGATATCCGAAGATGATATTGCGGAAATTGTATCAAAGTGGACCAGAATCCCCGTTAGCAAGCTCAACGAAAATGAATCTCAGCGTTTGCTTAAGCTAGAAGAAATTTTACATCAAAGAGTAATAGGACAAGAGCAAGCGATAGTGAGCGTGTCTAAGGCAATACGTAGAGCAAGAGCAGGTCTTAAAGATCCTTCCCGTCCTATTGGAACGTTCTTGTTTATGGGCCCAACTGGTGTGGGCAAAACAGAGCTCACTAAAGCGTTATCGGAGGCTATGTTTGACAACGAAAATGCCGTTATTCGTCTTGACATGTCCGAGTATATGGAAAGTTATTCGGTAAGCAAGCTTATTGGCGCGCCTCCCGGATACGTAGGACATGACGACGGCGGTCAGCTTACCGAACAAGTTCGTCGTAAACCTTATTCGGTTGTGCTTTTTGACGAGATCGAGAAAGCTCACCCCGACGTTTACAATATTTTGCTTCAGATTATGGACGACGGACGTCTTACCGACGGACAAGGCAGGCTCGTAAGCTTTAAGAATACCATAATAATAATGACGTCAAACGTAGGCGTAAACGAGCTTAAGGCAAAAACCAAAACGCTTGGCTTTGGTGCTAGCGAAAACGATATGAACCGCAATACCGACGACGTGTTGGATAACGCGCTAAGACGTCATTTCCGTCCGGAATTTCTCAACCGTATAGACGTAATTTGTAAGTTCCATCCGCTTACTAAAGAGCAAATTGGACAGATTGCAAAAATCCTTATCAAAAAGTTCGAAAAATCGCTTAAAGAACGCAATATTACGCTCAATATGACCCAAAATGCAATGGAGTACATTGCCAACAAGGGTTATGACGTAGAGTTTGGAGCAAGACCTCTTCGTAGAGTTATCGAGCAAGAGATTGAAGACAACGTAGCGGAAGGAATTATCGCAGGAACAATCAAGGATAATAGCTCGATTACCGTAGACTGCGAAAACGGAACGATAGTTATCAAATAAATTTTTCTTCTTATTCTCCTTTATAAACGGAAAGCCGTGTGCAAGAAAGCTTAGAAAGCATATTGCAGGCGGTTTTTCGCTTTATTTGTGGCAAGCTGTATTTGTTAACCACAATATGTGGGAAAAATTTTTATATAATTTTCAAAAAAATTTTCAAATTGGTATTTACAATTACAATATTATGTGGTATAATATAATCAAGTTAATAAACCTAAAGGGGGATTTCTTATGAGAGTAGAATTTTTATGTAAGAACTACAATGCGAGCGACAAACTTAAAGACATTATCCGTCGTAAAATCGACAAGCTGGACAAGTTTTTCGAAAACGAAACAACGGTAAAGGTCGTTCTCAAAGAAACCAAGGATATCGAAACGATGGAAGTTACGGTAAATCTTACCGGATGCTTTATTCGAGGCGAAGTATCGGGCGACAATATGTACGACAATATCGACTTAGTATTGCCCAAGCTCGAAAAGCAGATAATCAAGCATCACAACAAGATCAAGTCCAAGAAAGGTAACGTAAAAGATCTCGACGTATACGCTGTTGAAGAGTCAAAAGTAATACCCAAGCAAAAGGTTGTAAGAGAAAAGGTGTTTGACCTTGTTCCCATGACTGTTGACGATGCAATCGAAGAGATCGAGCTTCTCGGACACGACTTCTACGTATTCTTGAACAAAGCAACCGGAAACGTTTGCGTTCTGTACTTGCGTAACGACAAAGACTACGGTCTTATCGAAACCAGACAATAATTTAATGCACAAAACTTTATAGGAGTAAAGATAAAAATGAAATTGAGATTTGATTACAACAACATGATGACCTCGTACGTTGGCGAGCACGGCGTAAACCCCGCTTGCATCGATGCAGACAAAGAGGTTATCGCATCTGCGTTTAAGACGGTTATGGACAACCGTGGTAAGGGCTGGCAAGAATGGTGCGATCTTCCTTACGCTAGCGAAGAGTACCTCGACGAAATGATTTCCTACTGTGGCGATATCGGCAAAAAGGCTGAAAGCTTCGTAGTATTCGGAATCGGCGGAAGCGCTCTTGGTCCTCTTGCAGTAGCAACTTCGCTTATCCACCTTCACCACAACGAACTTCCCGCTTCTAAGCGTAAGGGCCCCAAGCTTTACGTAGAAGATAACGTAGATCCCGAGAGAATGAGCGCGCTTTTAGACGTTCTTGACCTTAAGACAGCATACTTCAACGTTATTACCAAGAGCGGAGAAACGAGCGAAACTCTTACTCAATTCTTGATTTTGTACAATATGCTCAAGAAAGAGCTTGGTGTAGAGGAAGCTAAAAAGCACATTATTGTAACCACCACCGTTGGTAAAGGAACTCTTTATAACATTTCCGCAAAGGAAGGCTTTAAGGTTTATGACGTACAAAAGGGCGTAGGCGGAAGATTCTCCGTTCTCTCCCCCGTAGGTCTTGTAACCTTTGCTGCTATGGGTATGGATATCAAGGCTATGCTCAAAGGCGCTGCTACTATGGCAGAAGCCAGTGCAAACGGCGATATCTATAAAAATCCCACTCTTATGTCCGCATACCTTAAGTGGGTATCTATGAAGCAAGGCAAAAACATCTCCGTTTTGATGCCTTATGCAGACGGACTTAAGTATATGGCAGACTTCTATTGCCAGATCTGGGCGGAATCTTTGGGTAAAGAAGTTGACGTAAACGGCAAGGTTATTAACGCAGGTCAAACCCCTGCAAAAGCTTTGGGCGTTACCGATCAGCACAGCCAGGTTCAGCTTTATACCGAAGGCCCGTTTGATAAGGTTGTAACCTTTATCGCAGTAGACGAGTATAGAAGCACCGTAACCATTCCTCACGACGACGTTGACGCTTGCGATTTCCTTAAGGGACACACCATGAACGAGCTTATCAACGCAGAGCGTAAGGCTACCGAGTTTGCTCTTATGAAGGCAGGAAGAAGCAACTTTACTATCTATCTTCCCGTTGTAAACGAAGAAACCGTTGGTGAACTTTTGATGTACTTTATGTACGATACCGCATTTGCAGGCGCGCTTCTCAACATCGACGCATACAATCAGCCCGGTGTAGAAGAAGGCAAGAAAGCAACTTTCGCAATGCTTGGACGTGCCGGCTACGAGGCAAAGCTTGCCGAAGTTAACGCCGTAGTAAAAGACGATAAGTTCATTATCTAACAAACAACTAAATAAACAATCCAAAACCTGATCGGAAAAATCTTCCGCTCAGGTTTTTTGTGTCTAAAAAACGGAAGGAAGTAAAGCCCTTCCCTACACCAACGTAGACGGTGCGGAGGCGCACACCAACGTGGACGTTGGATCCGAAATGTTGTGCTTTAACAAAGCAAGTAATTAAGTGTAGTTAGTTATTATGTAGGGGCGATTCACGAATCGCCCTAAATAACAAACAATTCCCCTCATCCCTCCCAGCCGTCATTGCGAGCGTAGCGCGGCAATCCCCAGGCTTAAAGTTTGACCTGATATTTGTGCTTTAGCAAAGCAAGTAATTAGAAACCGTTAGTTTTTCATATCGGGAGTGGACCTGTCCACCGATTCACGAATCGGTGCGAAGGCGCACCAACGTAGACGTTGGATCCGAAATGTTGTGCTTTGAGTAAACGCTAGCAAATTACCTAGCGTCAGTAATTATGTAGGGGCGATTCACGAATCGCCCACTATGATAAAGCAATCCGCACCGGAAGGGTTGGATAAACTAATTATCTTTTCGCAATAAAATCCCTCAGACAAAACTGAAAGTTTTGCCAGCTCCCTTTACAAAGGAGCCTTTATAAAGCTAATTCGTAGACGATATAAATGTAGGGGAGTCTATTCTCCCGAAAACACCATACAATAAATAAAATTCGGGACGCCTAATAGACGTCCCCTGCAATTACATTATAACCTTATACCCTACCACCGTCATTGCGAGTCTATGCAGTAGGAGTGGCAATCTCCAAGCTTAAAGCTTGACCTGATATTTGTACTTTGAGTAAACGCTAGCAAATTACCTAGCGTCAGTAATTATGTAGGGGTGATGCTTGAATCGGTGCGGAGGCGCACACCCAATATTATAAAGCTAATTCACAAACGATATAAATGTAGGGGAGTCTATCCTCCCCGCAATGTTGGTCTGCACCAAATATGCCAACGTAGACGGTGCGAAGGCGCACGCCCAATATACCCTCACGACGTCATTGCGAGCGAAGCGTGGCAATCCCGGTGCGAAGGCGAACCAACGTGGACGTTGGATCCGAAATGTTGTGCTTTGAGTAAAGCAAATAAATACCTAGCGTCAGTAATTATGTAGGGGCGATTCACGAATCGCCCACTATATCGACCGTGGGGCTGCCTCACTGTTATCTCGACCAAGCGATAGCGCGTGGAGATATCTAGAGATTTCTCGACTACCGCTCGAAATGACAGAGTGCAGATAGGTCTACACCCGAAATGTTGTACTTTAACAAAGCAAGTAAATAGCAATTGTAAGTTATTGTGTAGGGAGGCGACTGCCGAATCGTCCCAATATTTTTTCAAAAATTTTCTGAAAAACGCTTGACAAATACAATACTTCGTGATACGATGTATACCGTAACAGGAGGTATACAGTGGATATACAGCTAAAACGAGGAATGTTAGACGTATGTGTTCTTACGGCTATAAAAAACGAAGATACTTACGGATATCAGATTATTAAAAACGTAAGACCGTATATAGAGTTGTCCGAATCGACCTTATATACAATATTAAAGCGTTTAGAGGGAGCAAATATGCTTACGGTACGCTCGTTAGAGCACGACGGCAGACTAAGGAAATATTATCATATTACCGAAAAAGGTCTGAAAAGGATTGAAGAATTTAAGGACGAGTGGAAAGAAATGATGTTGATTTATTCTTTTATAATGAAGGAGGGAGCTAATGAATAAGCGAGAATTTTTAGATAAGCTAGCTAAGGGCTTGTCGGGCTTGCCTAAAAAAGAGAGGGAAGAACGCATAGCTTTTTATAGCGAAATGATAGACGATAGAGTTGAGGACGGAATGAATGAAGCGGACGCTGTTGCGCAAATTGGCGACGTGGACGAAATTACAGCTCAAATTATAGCAGATTGTCCCCTATCTAAGCTAATTAAAGAACGTGTTTCTCAAAAAAGAGCGTTAAAAGTATGGGAGATAATACTTTTAGTGTTAGGCTCACCAATATGGCTGACTTTGCTTCTTTCCGCAATTATCGTAGTAATTGCGCTTTACGTTGTATTGTGGGCGGTAGTAATTTCCTTGTGGGCAGGCTTTGTATCGCTTATAGCAGTGTCGGCGTACGGCATAGTTGCAGGAACAATATATGCTTTTGGCGAGTTTGCACATACGGGAATATTTATGATAGGCGTTGCAATCTTTGCTATGGGCGCAGGCGTATTTATGTTTTACGGTTGCAAATACGCTACGAAAGGCGTGTGGCTAATAGCAAAAAAAGCATTGCTGAAAACCAAGAAATCACTAGTTAAAAAGGAGCGCGCGTTATGAGAAAAAAGACTAAAATACAGCTTTTAATAGCGTCCTTTCTTGTTGTTGTAGGCGCTTTGATTTTTGTAGGCGTAATGAGCGTATCAGGTTGGGATTTTACAAAATTATCCACCTATAAGTTCGAAACTAACACGCACGAAATAACCGAAATTTATACAAGCATAGATGTTTCTACAAATGAGGCAAATGTGGAGTTAGTTCCCTCTAATGGAGAAAAAACGTCAGTGGTTTGCTACGAAAAAACCAAGATAAAGCATTCAGTTGAGATAAAGGACGGCGTTCTTAAGATAAGAGCCGTAGATAGAAGGGAGTGGTACGATTATATTGGTTTTGCGTTTGTTTCTCCAAAAATTACCGTATATATTCCGCAAGGAAATTACGATAACGTTACTATCAAAACCGATACAGGTAACGTAAAAATTCCCGATTCTTATTCTTTCAATAATTTGAGTATTTCAGTAAAAACCGGTAATGTTACAACCTTAGCGCAAGCAAAAACGTTGAAGATAGAATCATCAACTGGCAATATTAGTGTTAAAAACGTAGCAACAACCGAGCTTGCTGTGTCAACTTCTACCGGTAATATTAGCATAAATGATGTCAGCGCAAACAACGTTACTTTAAGCGCAAGCACTGGCGATATTTCGCTAAATACCGTAGTCGCGACCGAAAAATTAAGTGTGAAAACAAGCACGGGTAATGTTGGTTTAACAAAATGCGATGCCGGCGAGATTTATATCAGCACTTCCACAGGCAACGTAAACGGTTCTGTTTTGACAGCAAAGAACTTTAAAGCTAATTCCAATACGGGTAGTGTATCTATTCCGCAAAGCGATGCAAACGCAGGGATTTGCGAAATAAAAGTAGTTACAGGTAATATTAAAATCACAATAGCGGAGTAAAACCAACGTGGACGGTGCGGAGGCGCACACCCAATATAAGTCCTTTAGCATTTTATTTATAAATGAGAGCAATTAGTTCTTTGAATTGATTGAATTTACAAGTTTTTAGAGCGAAGGCGCACCAACGTGGACGTTGGATCCGAAATGTTGTGCTTTAACAAAGCAAGTAATTAAGTGTAGTTAGTTATTATGTAGGGGCGATTCATGAATCGCCCGTACAGTGCACAAGGCTAGTAATTATTCATAGTCCTTCATATTGGGAGTTCGCCTCCACACCAACTGTGGCAATCCCCAATTTTCCCTATTTTTACAAATACTCTTGACACTAATATGTATAAAGTAGTATAATAAGCGAATATAAAAACTAAAAAATAAGGAGAACCTTATGAAAAAAAGAGTATTAACCATACTGTCTTTAATACTAACGCTTTGCTTACTCGTGTTCACCTTTTCCGCGTGTGATCCAAGTACAACCGAGGATAACGACGGTGTATTCAAGTTCAGCGACGATTTTACAGTAGACGGAATTAACGTAACGATACAAGTTGAAGAGGACGTTGAGTTTTTGAACTTTAATGATAAAATAACCGTATCGGGAAATGCTAGCTATATAGTTTCTGACGAGTTAGACTGCTCGGTAGAAATTCCAAGTAAAGAAGTGGCGTTAAGCTATGGCGATAATTTTTATTACGTATTAGCAACAGTTAACGGAAAAGATACTTTGTACCACGTAACTATCAATAGAAAAGGAAGTAGCGCAGGAACTTTAGATGTATCATTAGCGTATAAAAAGAATATTAACAATAGCTGGGCTGAGGTTAAAGGCGATATATATGACGGTGAAATCTGGGAGCCGGGCAATACTGTTGTAAGATATTTCAGAATAAGAAACGAAGGTTCCTTAGATTTTAACTATAAGCTAGAAATAAAATCTAACGTTACAAGCGGTATTGATATTGCGGACGTTGTGGATATATACGTTATAGATGTAGCGGACGACGGAATGCAGTCTGTGTCAAATTCTGACTACGTTCCCGAAAATTATAAAGGAACAGTAAAAAATCCCACCGATAAGTACATCTTCGAAGGAACGCTGGAATGGGGCGATGACAGCATTGTTGCAGTTGTGTTAAAAATGCAAACTACTGCGAATAATAAGTACGCTGACGGTGAGTTTGACGTAGACGTTTGCTTGATTGCAACTCTAGTAGAAGCTGAAGAAGATTCTTTTGGCCCAGAGTATGACGCTGGCGCAGACTTTGAGTAATAACAAAGTATAAACAAAACAGACCTATTTTTCATAGGTCTGTTTTTCTATCTGCTAAAAATTTTACATTGTTGTTATCTTTGCTACAAACGAGGTTTTGCCGTTGTTTTCTCCGCAAACGTAAATAATATTATCCTGTTTTTCATAGCCAATAGCAAGTGTATCGTCCTTCTTACATTCGGATACGTACTTAATTTCAAACTCGCTTATTTTAGGAATTTCGTCAAGTCCGTCTACGGCAAAGTCTGCGTATTTGATATTGTTTACGTGCTTGTTTCTGTCTATGTGTGTGTTCAAAATCATGCATACGTATGTGGGATTTTCGGACACAGGGAACGGTTTTAGGCGTTCAAAATCCTCTTCGTATGCCTTTTTATCTACGTATTCGCCCACGTATTCGTAAGTGGGGCGAAGAATACGGCGTTGAGAGTAAGACACCAGACACCAAAAGGACGAACCCTTAACACACAGCTCACCATTTTCGTTGTATATATAATAATCTCTGACGTAGCCTATTCTGCCTTTGGGGAGCGGATTTGTAGTTACCGTAATTTTATCGCCACGGTGCAGTCTTTTATAGATAGTGCACTTTGCGTTAAGGAGCATCCACACGATATCCTTTTGTATCATTTCGTCAAACCCACAGCCAATAAGCTCTGAATGGTCGCCTGCAACCGTTTGAAAAAGGTTAAGAATGGCTGAAAGCTTCAGCTGTTCGTCATAATAAAAATCGTTTGTGGTAAGCGTAAAATTGTCCTTGTATTCTAAAAGCATATCTTTCTCCTTTTTTAAGGGTGAATTTATATCCATAACAACCATATTATACTCTCAAAATTCAGATAAGTCAAAAATATTTGGTGATAAACTCGAGAAAATAACGCAAAATATTTTTGCAACTTTATAAATAAATTATTTATTTATACTTTACAACTTAAACTAAATAGAGTATAATGTAAACTGAAATAAAATGGCATACCCTGAAAATTCTACTAAAAGGTTGGTAAATTATGGATTTTGGATATATCAAATCGGCGGTTTATACGCCACAAATCAAAGTTGCGGACTGCAATTACAACGCAGAGCAAATTATAAAAGGCATAAACGAAGCTTCACAGCGTAACGTTAAAATTCTTGTTTTTCCCGAGCTATGCGTAACAGGCAGTACTTGCGGTGATTTATTCTATCAAAAAACGCTACTTGACGGAGCGAAAAACGCAATTGACAAGATTGCAAAAGCTACGGTAGACACGGACATGCTCGTGTTTGTGGGCGCGCCTATTAAGTACAACGACGATTTATATTCTTGCGCGGTTGCAATCAAGGACGGACAAGTTCTTGCGTACGTGCCCAAAGTTCATCTTACAAAAAGACAAAACCAGTTTTCTATTTGTCCTAACGGCGTAGTGTATGAGGGTGACGTGGAAGTTCCTATCACAAACGAGCTTCTTATCCGCGACGTTAACGACTCTGACCTTGTAATTGGCGTAGAGCTTGGCGAGGACTTGGATAACCCAATTTCTCCCTCTACCTCTCTTGCTCAAATGGGCGCAAAAATCATAGTAAACCTTGCTTCTCATCCCCAGTTTGTGGGAGAAAACGAATACCGCGAGCAAGCTATTAAAGCTCAGAGCGCAAAATGCACGTGCGCGTATATGTACGCAAACGCAGGTGAGGGCGAATCTACTACCGACCTTGTTTTTGCAGGCGGTAACTATATTGCGGAAAACGGAAAAATCCTTGCAAAGAGTGAGCCTTTTAGCACGGGAATAACTATTACCGATATCGACTGTTCGTTCTTAACTTATCAAAGAAGCAAATCTGATTTTGACACAACCGAGGAAGATTGCGTTAATATTTACGTGGAGTTTGATCACAGCGAAACAAAGCTTGACAGAAAGTACAGTCCATCACCCTTTATAGACGGCGAAATTCTTTCCGACGAGCGCGCAAATCTCATACTCAATATGCAAGCTCACGCTCTTAAAAAGCGAATTGAGCATACTCATACGAAAACTTTGGTTGTAGGCGTTAGCGGAGGTCTTGATTCCTCGCTTGCCTTGCTTGTTGCGGTTAAGGCAATGAAGCTTTTAGGTCGCGACACTAAGGATATAATTGCTGTAACAATGCCGTGTTTTGGAACTACTAAGCGTACTTATGATAACTCTAAAGCGTTATCTTCAGCGCTTGGCGTTTCGCTAAAGCAGGTAAACATCGCAAAAGCGGTAAAACAACACTTTAAGGATATTGGTCACGACGAAAACGTGTTCGATACCACGTACGAAAATTCTCAGGCAAGAGAGCGTACGCAAATTTTGATGGATATAGCAAACAAGTGTGGCGGAATGGTAATAGGAACGGGCGACTTGTCCGAGCTTGCGCTTGGTTGGGCAACCTACAACGGCGACCACATGTCAATGTATGGCGTAAACGGATCTGTTCCAAAAACCTTGATGCGCCACCTGATTTCTTACTACGTACGCACCGAAAACGCAAAACTTGGTAAGGTTTTGGCGGATATCCTGGCAACCCCTGTTAGTCCCGAGCTTCTTCCTCCCGACGCGAGCGGAAAAATTCAGCAAAAGACGGAGGATTTAGTTGGACCGTACGAGCTTCACGATTTTTATTTGTTCTATCTTGTGCGTATGGGCTTTACCCCTGCAAAAGTGTACAAGATTGCGCTAGATACCTTTGAGGGTACGTATAGCAAAGAAACAATATACAAGTGGCTTTCCACGTTTATTCGTAGATTTTTCAATCAGCAGTTTAAGCGTTCGTGTTTGCCAGACGGAGTAAAAATCGGAAGCGTATCGCTTTCGCCCCGTGGCGACTTTACAATGCCCACTGACGCTGTCAGCGTTTTGTGGCAAAATAATCTCGACGAATACGTAAACGGCGGTAACAACTAATGCGAAATATTAAAAACGAATTTCTTTCCCTTACCGTAGAGTTAGACGGCGGAGCAATGTGGTCGCTTGTCGATTTGGAAGATAACGAGGAGTTATTGTTTGACGGTGACGCCAGCATTTGGGATAAGCACGACGCGGTATTGTTCCCCTTTGTAGGAAGACAAAAAGACGGATATTACGAGCACAAGGGAACAAGGTACGACGTAAAAATTCACGGACTTGCGCCCTATCAGAAATATGAAGTAAAAGCGCAAACCGAAAACTCCATAACGTTGGGATTTTCCTCAAATTCAGAAACGTTAAAGGTATATCCGTTCGCATTTGATTTTTTAATAACGTATACTTTAGTAGGCAAGTCGCTTACCGTAAAGTATACGATTGTCAATAAGTCCGACGAGGAAATGTTCTTCTACGTGGGCGGACACCCTGCGCTAAAGGTAGACACAGCTAAGGATAATAATGACGATACTTCGGGCAACTATCTTGATTTTTGTACCGAAAACAACACTACGTATACGCTTTGCAACAACTTTATTATGCCACCTGAAAATATTGAGGGCTGTATAGAGCTTAAAAAAGACGTGTTTACAAAGTATCCATCGCTTGTTTTAGATAGGCGAAACGATACCACGGTGCTTAGACGTAAAAATGGCAAGAGCGTAAAGATTAAGTCTTCTTCTCCCATAATTTGTGTGTGGGCGGACGATAAGCGCGGAGCGTTTGTTGCGGTAGAGTGCTGGTGGGGACTTCCCGACTATTGGCTTGACACAAAGCGCGAGCTTAAAGATAAACATATGATAAATTCGCTAAAAGCAAACCAGGTAGGCGAATACGAATACAAACTAGAATTTATAAACAAACAGGAGATATAACGATGACAGTTCAGCAAAAGTACGAATTATGGCTCAAAAGAGCAACAGACGAAACCATTCTTTCTCAGCTTAAAGCAATGGAAAATGACGAAACCGCAAAGACCAACGCGTTTTATAAAGACCTTGAGTTTGGTACTGCAGGACTTCGTGGCGAGATAGGCGCAGGTTCTAACTGTCTTAATATTTACACCATAAGAAAGGCAACTCAAGGCGTTGCTGACTATATGAGAAATTATGGAATGAAGACGGCTGCGGTAAGCTGTGATTGCAGAATTAATTCCGATCTTTTCTTAAAAACAGTAGCGGAAGTATTCTCGGCTAACGGTATAACCGTTTATATGTCCAAAGAGCTTATGCCCACCCCCTTCCTTTCCTATATGACGAGATATCACAAAGCGGATATCGGCGTTATGATTACCGCATCCCACAACCCTGCAAAATATAACGGTTACAAGGTGTACGGAGCGGACGGATGTCAGCTTACAGATAGCGCATCTAAGGAAGTTACAGGATACTTTGCAGTAGTGGACGGTTTTGACGTTTGTACCGAAAACTTAGATACGTATATTGCAAAAGGCATTGCAAAGTACATTGAGGATCAGGTTATCGAAGACTACCTTACCGAGGTTAAAAAGCAATCGGTTGGAAATGCAGAGGGTGTTAGCGTAACGTATACCGCTCTTAATGGAACAGGTTATAAGCTTGTTCCCGAGATATTAAAAAGAGTGGGAGTAACCGATATTTCTTACGTTGACGAGCAGTGCTATCCTGACGGAAGATTTTTGACTTGTTCTTATCCCAATCCCGAAAAGGCTGATGCGTTAAAGCTTGGAATTGAAAAGGCTAAGAGCGTAAAATCGGATATTGTTATCGGTACCGACCCCGACGCTGACAGAATAGGAACAGCGGTTTATCACGGTGGCGAATACAAGCTTGTATCTGGTAACGAAATGGGCGTGCTTCTTGCAGACTTCATTATGAAAAAGAAGCAGGAAAACGGCAATCTTCCTGCAGTTCCCGTGCTTGTTAAGACCATTGTTACAACTAATCTTCTCAATAAGATTGCGTCTGAGTATAATGCTGAAGTTTATAACGTGCTTACAGGCTTTAAGTATATCGGTGACGTTATAGCAAAGCTTGAAAAGAAAAACGAAGAAAGCAGATACGTGCTTGGCTTTGAAGAGAGCTACGGATATCTTAGCGGAACGTACGTAAGAGATAAAGACGCGGTAGTAACTTCCATGCTTGTTGCGGAAATGACCGCTTATTACAAAAAGCAGGGCAAGACTTTGATTGATAGAATTAACGAGATTTACGCAAAGTATGGCTTGTATTCTCACAAGACAATCTCGTTTGAGTTTGCAGGAGCGGAAGGTAGCGCAACAATGAAGCGCTTGCTTACAAAGATTAGAAATCATAAGCCCACTGCATTTGCAGGCAATAACGTTGTAGACTTTATCGACTATCTCACTCAAGAAAAGTTCGATTTACCCAAGTCTAACGTGCTTTCTTTCCTTATGGAAGACGGGTCCCAGGTTATTATTCGTCCCTCGGGTACAGAGCCCCTTATCAAGATGTACATCACAGCTTGTAAGACTAAGGAAGAAAACGAAAAGCAAATAGCTCAAATTATCGACGAGCTTCACGTATTGTTCGAAAAGAAGTAAAAACGGATAATCCGCCTAAAATAGGCGATTATATAAAAAATGGCTTTGTCCAAACCTTTTGTTGTGGCACAGCCTAAAAAATAATAGCCTTTTATAAGAGCAAATAAGGAGGAAAACAATGAAAGCTATTAATTTTGACAATTGTATTGGAAGTTATGACAAGTCGCTTTTTTACAAGAACGACTACTCAATTAACTGCGCAGATCCCGGCGCGTTGTGGGTTAGCAAGGAAATGAACGAAGAGTGGGGCGGATATTTCTATATCTACCTTACCGGCGAAATTCACAACAAAACGGAAGTGGGCGACAAGATTTCCGCTTATAAATGCTACCGCAGTAAAGACCTTTCTACGTGGGAGGTTATCGGACAAGCTCAAAACGGCGGATGCTTAAAAGTAGAAGACGATGCTTGGGCGTATAGATTTTTCTGGGCGCCCGAAGTAACTTATAATCCTGCGGACAAAAAGTTCTATATTTTCTATTCGGCAGGCTCAAAGCTGGCTGGCGAGAATACCGAGTACACGGCAAACGAAGAGGATATGTGGAGCGGACTGTATCTTTCTATCGCTGTTTCCGACACGCCTGCTGGTCCGTTCGTAATGGTGGACAGCAAGGATATGAAGGGCGGAGTAAATCTTAACGGCGACGTGCTTTCGCGTTTTAATCCCACAATCAATTTTGAGAAAAAGCTTAATATTGGACATACTTGGTCGGCTATCGACGTAAGTCCTTTCTGGGCGCCTGACGGCAGTCTTTATATTTATTTTGCAAAGCATTGCGACAAGTTCCACAAAGGTATTTGCGTTTACGGAATGAAGATGAAAGACATCGTTACCCCCGACTATTCCACGCTAACAAAGCTCACTCATGCTTCCGTTAAACAGGTTATCGGAAAGGCAGGCGAGCTAGACGCTGAAAAGGGCGAGGAAGAGATCAGAGAGGGAGGAGTAAACGAAGGACCGTTTATGACGTACCATAACGGCAAGTATTACCTTACGTATTCGCCTTTTGGCTATGGTAGCAGAGAATATTCTATTATGCAGGCAGTATCCGATAGTCCTTTAGGACCGTTTAACAAGGTGGCAAGAGAAGTTGGCAACCCCTCGCTTGGTATTAATTCCACAAATGATTATATTGCAGGAACTGGACATCATAACTTTGCGTATGCGGACGGCGAAATAATTGCGGTTTACCACGCGCATAAGGATCCCGTAGAGCCTTACGTTCCAGGTGGTGGATTTAAGGGTAGAGTTCTTGCTGTTGACAAAATGCATTTCGTTTACAACGAAGAGCTTGGCTATGATATTTTGATGGGTAACGGTCCAACAACCTCGCTTCAGCCTGTTGCAAGAGTTACGGCAACCTATCTTAACAAGGCAATGAACGCTAAGATTGTAAGTAATGCGGTTAGCGGAGAAAAATATCTTAACGACGATTTATTTACAACTCAGCCATTCGATTGGCATAAAGAAGCCGAGTTTGACAAGACCGCGCAAATTGAGATATCCTTTGACAAAGCGGAAAAGGTTAAGGGCGTAATGGTATATAATAGCGCTGACTATAAGTATGCTTTCGATAAGGTAGACAAGATTGTATATACCTTAGCTAATGGCGAACAGGTGTACGTAGAAAACGTGCTTTGCGACGAAGCAAACGTATGCAGAGAGAAGCAGTTTATGCGCCAAGGCGGTAGCGCTATCGCAGTAACTGATGAGCTCGAAGTTACCAAAATCGAGATAACGGTATCGAGTAAATACGACAACGATAACGAAACAATCAAGATTTCCGACATTGCAGTTCTTGCAAAACGCGACTAACAAGCTTAAAGCTTGACCTAATATTGTACTTTGAGTAAAGTTGGAAATTGAGCGTAGCTGGTTCTTTTGTAGGGGCGATTCATGAATCGCCCGTACGATTATGTAGCTAATTCGTAGACGGTGCGAAGGCGCACACCAACGTAGACGTTGGATCCGAAATGTTGTGCTTTAACAAAGTAAGCAATTAAGTGTAGTTAGTTATTATGTAGGGGCGATTCACGAATCGCCCTAAATAACAAACAATCCCCCTCATCCCTCCCGACGTCATTGCGAGCGAAGCGCGGCAATCTCCAAGCTTAAAGCTTGACCTAATATTGTACTTTGAGTAAAGTTGGTAATTGAGCATAGCTGGTACTTTTGTAGGGGCGATTCATGAATCGCCCGTACGATTATGTAGCTAATTTGTAAACGGAGCGAAGGCGCACACCCGATATGTAAACCTCCCGACGTCATTGCGAGCGAAGCGCGGCAATCTCCAAGCTTAAAGCTTGACCTGATATTGTGCTTTGAGTAAACACTAGTAATTGAGCATAGCTGGTTCTTTTGTAGGGGCGATTCATGAATCGCCCGTACGATTTATGTAGGAAATCCGCGGACGGTGCGAAGGCGCACACCCAATATATAAACCTTCCGACGTCATTGCGAGCGAAGCGCGGCAATCTCCAAGCTTAAAGCTTGATCTAATATTGTACTTTGAGTAAAGTTGGTAATTGAGCATAGCTGGTTCTTTTGTAGGGGCGATTCATGAATCGCCCGTACGGTTATGTAGCTAATTCGTAGACGGTGCGAAGGCGCACACCCGATATATAAACCTCCCGACGTCATTGCGAGCGAAGCGCGGCAATCTCCAAGCTTAAAGCTTTACCTGATATTGTACTTTGAGTAAAGTTGGTAATTGAGCATAGCTGGTTCTTTTGTAGGGGCGATTCATGAATCGCCCGTACGATTATGTGGCTAATATGTCAACGTAGACGTTTCATCCAATATTGTGTTTTAGCCAAGCTAATAATTAGCTATTTTAGTGCTTTTACTGAAAATTAACTTTAAAACGTAAAAATAAAGGGCAATCGGAAAACCGAAAGCCCTTTATAAATACAAATATACCCCGCAATGCCGTCTCACGCAGATTATAAACCCGCCGAAGCAGGTGGGCGAACCGACCACAATATTCTGTCTTCCATTTGATGTCGCAAAAGCGAGATTAGGCATGACATATCTTGTGCGTACAAGTAATCCCTTATTATAATTGCGGTTATAATTAGTGCGCCACTCGTACATCGCAGGAACTTTTTGTATATATATTATAATACACTTTTTCAAAAATTTCAATACCTTTTTAAAAATTTTTTCAAAAATTTTTTTCCAATTAATATGTTTTAAGGAGTAAAAAAATGAAGCTTACGGTACTAGGTAAATATGGACCATTTCCAGCTTGTGGCGGAGCAACTAGCGGATATTTATTTCAGCACGAAAATATCAATATAATGCTAGACTATGGCTGTGGAATAAATGGCAGAATAGATGAATATATCGCGCCCGAAAACTTGGACACTATCATTCTTTCGCATACGCATTTTGACCACGCGTCCGACTTATTGGTGCTTTCTTACAGAATTAAAAAGCCCATAAAACTATATATGCCAAAAAGTAAAGACGGAGATTTAGCAGATGCGATTATCAATACAAACGCATATGATATCACGTATTATGACGAAGATACAAGCTTTAGCATGGGCGACTTATCATTTTCGTTTTGTAAAGGAATACACCCCTTTACTTCGTATTCGCTAAAAATAAAGTCAAGCGACAAAACGTTTGTGTATACGGGCGATACAGTGTATACCGACGAGCTTGTTGCGTTTTGCAAAGGCTCAAACCTAGTGCTTGCCGACGCTATGCAACGCGAGGATGTAAAAAATCCGCACATGACGGTTTTAGAGGCGTCCAATATCCACAAGCTTAGCGGAGCAACCGTACTTTGCTCTCACGCCCCGGCTACAAACGCAGGCGATCCCACTAAGTACGAAGGGCTGATCGAAGCGGAAGAATTTACATCTTACACTCTATAAAAGACCAAAAAACTGCGATACGTATCGCAGTTTTTTGTTAATAAGGTGGTTTTTTCTATTGTGATGTTACTCCAAAAAGTTTGAAGTAATGTAGTCAACGCCAATGGAAGCTAAGCGTTCGCCTTCTTTTATGTTACCAGGAGTCCAAGCGTTAATTTTTGCGCCACGCGCGTGAGTCTTATCGACAAGCTCTTTAGTAATTAGTCCGTAAAAAATATCCAAATCCATCTTGTACTTAATGATTGTTGGCATTTTTTCATCTAATATTTCTTGTTTGTAGGTAAGGAACTGACAAACCAAATCTTCGTTCTTTTCTTTAACGAAGATAAGGTTGTCGATGCTAAACGAAATGAAAATAGTTTTATCAAGATAATCCATTTCTCCGATTATATCAATAATTTTTTCAACGTCTTCTCTTTCCATTAAATTTTTAATTTCAAGGACCGCAACTTTAGAATATTTTTTGCAAATCTCAATGTATTCACCAAGAGAAGGTGGAACGAGATCTGCGCGTTTTTTATTTGACAAAACAGTAGCGTCACCGTCCTGAACACCTGCTTTTACAGCATAGAGCTTGCAGTTTCTCAACGTTTCAAAATCTGTTTCTTCCACAACGAGATCGTCGCCCGAAATGCGTTTCATATCGTCGTCGTGCGTAATAATAAATTTTCCGTCCTTTGTTTTATGAACGTCCGTTTCAATGCCGTAGTAAGAGTGGTTGCCTGCAACAATAAACGCCGCAACCGTATTTTCGGTTTCAAAGCTAGAAAGTCCTCTATGCGCTATAACTTTAGCGTCTTTCTTGTCGAATTTAATGGTCGAAAGCATAATATGTATCTCCTTAAAAAGAAATTGTCTTGCGTACTATTATACTCTTTTGATAGTTGTATGTCAATAAGATTTGAAAAATTGAGCATATTTTGCTCATTGTGAAAAACTTTTTGCTCATTCCTTGCGTTTTTTAGCGTGTTATAGTATACTAAAGAAAAAAACTAAAAAAGGATAAAAGCAATGATAAAACTAATTTGTTTTGATTTAGACGGAACTCTCACTCAGCACCGCTCGCCACTTTCGCAAAAGAGCAAGGAGCTTTTGGACAACCTTGCCAAAAAGTATAAGCTTATTATGGTAGGAGCAGGCGCGCCCGATAGAATTTATAAGCAAATGAACGGATATCCTATCGACATTATCGGTAACTACGGAATGGCGGAAGCCAAGGTAGTAGACGGCAAGTTTACGCTAGTAAAGCAGATTGTAGAAATGCCCGACAAGCAGTTTTTTATCGATAATATCGAGTATTTAAGAAAGAAGTACGGCTATACCGAGTTTAAGGGCGAGGGCGTAGAATTTCACGCAACGGGTATGGTAACTTTCCCACTTTTAGGCACAAAAGCGGACGTAAACGACAAGGTTGCATTTGATCCCGATAGAGCGAAGCGCAAAATGTTATATCCGGAAGTTTTAGAGATTTTCAAAGACTTTACCGTGTATATCGGCGGATCGTCCTCGTTTGACTTTTCCGCAAAGCGTTTTAACAAGTACGATGCGATTATGGAGTACGCTAAGGAAAACGGCTATGCAAAGGACGAAATTTTATATGTTGGCGACGACTTTGGTGTAGGCGGAGGGGATAGCCACGTAAAAGACGGCGGACTTGCCTACGTAGAAATTCTCGATTATACCACAGTTGCCGATAAGCTCGCATACCTTTTATAAAACCAAACCGTATTACGTATTGTTAGTTATTCATATAGACCGTGGGTTTGCCCACTTTCTTTACAAATTTTCCAAATAAAAAAATCACACTAAGACTACTAATCCTAGTGTGATTTTTGCTTAAAGACCTCAATCACTTGCATTAAGCTAAGTAACATGATATAATTATAAAATTGCTAGTATATTCTTATATGGAGGAATTATGAAAAAACGTGTTATCTGTTTAGTATTATTACTTGTTATATTTTGTATTCCCTTTATAGCCTGCGAATCAAACACTAAAACGCAAACGAATTCGCAAGGATTAGAGTTTAATCGTCTTAGCGACGGCACTTATGAAGTTAGTTTTTACAATGGAAAAGATACTCACGTAATTATTCCTAAAGAATACAACGGTAAGCCTGTAACAAGAATTGGATCAGAAGCGTTTGGCTTATGTGCTAACGTAATAAGCATAACAATTCCCGAAGGCATAACCAGTATAGGATATAATGCTTTTGTATCATGTATTAACTTAGCAAGTATCACAATACCTGATAGCGTAACAAAAATAGAAGAGAGTGCGTTTAGATTCTGTTATAATTTAACTAAAATCACAATACCTGATAGCATAATTATTATTGAGAACTATGCATTTGATAGTAGCCCTAAACTTACAATCTGTTGTGAAGCACAAATCAAACCATACGGCTGGCAAGATAAATGGAATTATTTAAACCGACCAGTTATTTGGAATTGTAAAAACAATAATACGTCAGAAGCAGGATATGAATACGTAACAAAAAACGGCATTAATTACGCATTAGACGAAGGTTTTGCAAAAGTTGTAGGAACAGACGTGAGCGGTGACGTTGTATTACCAAGTAATATTACTTATAATTCTAAGACCTATCCTGTAACGACAATAGAAGAGAAAGCTTTTTACTATTGTAGAAAAATGCTAAGCATAAAAATTCCAAGTAGCGTAACAACAATAGCAGAAAACGCGTTTGATACTTGCACTCACCTTACAATCTATTGCGAAGCAGATAGCAAGCAAAGCGGTTGGAGCGACAACTGGAATATCTCAAATTGCCCAGTTGTGTGGAATTGTAAGAATAACAAGATAGCTGATGACGGATATGAGTATAAAATAAATAAAAACGGAATACATTATGCTGTAAATAGTAGTACAGCAAAAGTAGTGTTGGGGGAAGTTAGCGGAAAAGTTGTAATACCAAGCTCAATTACTCATAATTCAAAAACGTATCCTGTAACAAAAATAGGTAATTCTGCGTTTGGAAATTGTTCTAATTTAACAAGTATAAAAATTCCAAGTAGCGTAACGAGTATAGGAAGCACGGCGTTTTATAATTGTTATAATTTAACTAAAATCACAATCCCTGAAAGCGTAACTAGTATCGATGATTATGCGTTTGAATGGTGCGATAAACTAGTAATCTATTGCGAAGCAAAAAGCAAACCAAGCGAATGGAGCGGATATTGGAATTCCTTATATTGCCCAGTTGTGTGGGATTGTAAAAATAATAATACTCTAATAGATTCAGATAGCGTTACGTGGGAGTATGGAATTACGGTAAACGGAATAAATTATGCAGTAAACGAAAGTGGAGCGAAAGCAATAGAATCAAACGCAAGCGGAAAAGTTGTAATACCAAGCTCAATCACTCATAATTCAAAAACGTATCCTGTGGTATGTATAGGATATAAGGCGTTTTATAATTGCTTTGACCTGACAAGTATAACAATACCCGAAAGCGTAACAACAATAGAAAGATATGCGTTTAGTAATTGCGTTGGACTAACAAGTATAACAATACCTAAAAGCATAACAAGTATAGAAAAGTATACGTTTATTAGTTGCTCTAACCTAACAAACGTAACAATCCCTGAAAGCGTAACAAGTATAGGCGAATATGCGTTTAGTAGTTGTATTAGCCTAACAAACGTAACAATCCCTAAAAACGTAACAACCATAGAAAATAATGCGTTTCGTAATTGTGATAGCCTGTCAAGCATAATAATTCCAAACAGCGTAGAAAGAGTAGGCGAAAGGATTTTTAGTTATTGTTATAATATTACAATTTACTGCGAAGCCGAAAGCGAACCAATGGGTTGGGATTATTATTGGAATTATGAGAGTTGGAGTTCTTCCACTTACCCCGTAGTTTGGGGACATAAAGCCAATCCGTAAACGGCATAATTGTAGGGGAAGATCGCATCTTCCCGAAATTACCACACAACACATAAAAATTGGAACGGCTAAGACCCGTTCCCTACACCAACGTGGACGTTGGATCCGATATGTTGGTGCGCAGGCGCACACCCGATATGTTGTGCTTTAACCAAAGTAAGTAATCAACTACCGTTAGTTACTTTGTAGGGGCGATTCACGAATCGCCCGAAATGTACGAATCGCCCGAAATTATTACGTAACCCCATATTGACAGTGGGTCTGCCCACCATCTCGACCAAGCGACAGCGCATGGAGAGCTCTTAGAAAAAATAAATTGTATCCTTATAACAAAAAACCACACTAAGACGACATAATCCTAGTGTGGTTTTATTTTTTACTTATTCAAATCCAAAATATTTCCTCTAAGCCTGTTTATAGCTTTAGGCAAAGCGTCGTTGCCGTCGCTTGACGACTTGTTAGAGGAGCGGTAGTCAAACTTGCCCGTAAACTTTTCAAGCTCGTTGCACGATTTTTCCAAAGCTCGTTTTTGAACGATAGACAAGCTCATAGCGTACGCGTCCGCGCCACGTCCTGCTTTGTGAGCATTTTGCAAAAGTAGGAGATAGTGGGGCATGCAAAAACCATTGCACTTTTCAAAAAGATCGGGAAACTCTCGTTCGTTGCAGTACATCTGACCGATTGTATAAGCATATCTTTCCATGCTGTCGTCCAGACTTTGGCAAATAATACAGCTGTTAATTTCGTTTTCGAGCTCTTTAGCGCAAGCTTTAGCCTTTTTAACCTTATCAAGGTATGGCATTTTTTTCTCTAAAGCTTCCGTTCTTGTCATCATTTGAAGAGCAACGCCCAGCTTATTTCCGCCGTTAAAAAGCATCTTACTATGAGCAGAACAAAAACCGTACTTGTTTACTTTTTGTCTGAACTCAGGAATCATAACCGCCTCGTCGGTGTATTGACGAATAAGTCGCTCGTTAATTTTTCTTTCAAGCTCGCACATAGCGCAATCGCAATTACTCTTAAAAGCGTCCCAAACGGGTGTGGTTTGAATATGATACTGCATAAATAATTCTCCGTAAGAATAAAATGTTTTATAAGGAATGAATTTGAGCTAAAGCGTTTACTTTGTCATTCCCACTAAATTTTATTATAACACGAAAAAGGAGTAAAAGGCAATCGATTACGGCGAATTTCCCATTCTAATCCCCTCAAAACGGCGCAAAGAAGGGCGCAAAGTCCGATTTTTCCCGTTATTGCTTATTTTTTTGTGTATATTAGCGCTTGTGTTTGGTTTTTTTTACGTAACAAAAATTAAGTATACGGTAAGGGGGGCTGACTACTACTGCTTTTGCGCGCTTATAACAAACAACGAAAGCGAGGCACAGGAAAAGAGCGGAGAGGTAAAGACGAAAGGCGGAGCGGGGTATATATACAGCGCGGATAAATTTTATATAATAGCGTCTACGTACACGGATAAAACGCAAGCTGAAGCAATAGTTAAAAAGAATGGCGGAAGCGTGATTGCTTGTTCGTTACCTACGCTTTCATTTTTTGATAAAAACAAGGCAAACGAGGCTAGAAACGTTTACCAAAAAATAACGGAGCATGCGAGCTTTCTTATTTCGCTTTCGTATAGCTTTGATATAGGAAAAGAAAGCGTGGAAGGAGTGCAAAACGAGCTGAAATTATACGAAACTAGCATAAAAACCGAAGCAATCGACGTTTTTTCTTCCCTTACTTTACTAAGAGATAGCGAGAACGTAGGAGTTAAAGTCAAATATTATATTTGCGACCTGATTTTTACTGCATATAAATACTTTTGCCAATAACGATTTTTACTTTACAATCAGCCTGTTTTTGGTGTATAATATAATATGGTAAAGTATGAAAGGAATATTGCTGACAAATAGATACTATCTTGACGAGGGAATGAAGTACCTTGTAGGTAGACTTATACAAAGCGCAAAGGATAGAGGGGTACAGCTTACTCACTCTGTTTGTCCCGTTGTAAAAGACCTTAAATCGCAAATAGGACAAGCCGACTTTGTTATCTTTTGGGATAAAGACGTGGTTGCGTGCAAGGTTATCGAAAATAGTGGTATTCCCACTTTTAATACTAGCGAAACTATACGTATTTGCGACAGTAAAGCGCTAACGTATCTGGCATTAGCGGATTTTGACTGTCTTATTCCCACGGTTTTCTCGCCCGTTTGTTTTCCTGTCAGCGATAACGAGGATGACGAGCTTATCAGCGAGATAGAAACCCTTGGATATCCGCTTATAATCAAGGAAAGTACAGGTTCGCTTGGAATGCAGGTGTACTTGATAGAAAATAGAGCTCAGCTTATTGAAAAATCACACGAGCTAAGACACGTTAGTCACCTCTATCAAAAATACGTGGGCGACGAAAAGGGTACGGATATACGTTTTTACGTTGCAAAAAACAGTATTGCAGGCTCGTGCAAGCGCATAAATACAACATCGTATACGTCCAATATCGCAAGTGGCGGAAGAGTAGAAAAGTACGAGTATAACGAACAAGAAAAACAGCTGGTGCTTAGCATTGCAAAAGCGCTTAATATGGATTTTGGTTCGGTGGATTTTATTAAGGATAATGGAAAGCTGTATTTTGTAGAAGCCAATTCCAACGCGTATTTTAAGGCGATTGAGAGTTTAGGCGTGGACGTAGCAGGGCAATATATAGACAGTATAATAAAGACGGTGAAAAACAATGCAAGAAAATCTTAGAGTAATACTGGACAATATAAATAAGTATAAAACGGTAGATAACGTAACTATTGTTTGCGCAAGTAAAACGCGTAGCGCGGAGATTATAAACACTCTTCCCTCGTTTTCGCTATTTACAGTAGGCGAAAACAAAGTGCAAGAGCTTTTAGAAAAATACGATGACGTAGACAAAAGCATGACTTGGCATTTTATAGGTCAGCTTCAAACTAATAAGGTTAAGTATATCATAGACAAAGTATCGCTTATAGAGTCGGTGGATAGAAAGTCGCTTGCTGACGAGATAGACAAACAAGCAAAAAAACACGGAATAAAAATGAGTGTACTTGTCGAGATTAACGCAGGAGCGGAAGAGAGCAAGGGTGGGGTTACAGTAGAAAACGTAGAAGAGATGCTCTCGTACGTAAAGAACAAGGAAAACTTAGAGTTAAAGGGCATTATGAGTGTGTTTCCAGTAGGTGCTGACGAGAGCTTGTATGCTAAAATCAAGCATACGTATGATGCATTTAAGGACAAATACTCGTTATCCATACTTTCTATGGGTATGAGTAACGACTACGTAACTGCGCTAAAATACGGTGCAACCGAGATACGACTAGGCACGGCGTTATTTGGCGCAAGAGATTATTCAAAGAGGTAAACAATGAGCAGTTTTGACGAAAAGTACGGACTTAATAGAACGTTTGGCGAAGATAACTACGAATACTATGAGGATACTCACGATAATAATGGACAGTATTTTCAAAGATTAAAAGATTTTACGGTAGCAACTAATAATAACACGGTAAGCGAGGGAAGAGAGGATAGTTTTACTCCCCGTCCAAACAATATCGTAAATGCAGAAAACGTAGAAGAACCTAAGGAAAAAGACGAAGAGAAGGAAGAGCAAAAACAGAAAAAGAGCATTTCGTTTAAGAACGTAATGGTTTACGAGCCAACGGTAGAAAAGGAAGCTCAAGCGATTATCAACTGCTTAAAAACCGGCGAGCCTATTATTCTTAAGATGGATGAAACGGACGAGGAAGTTGCTCAACGCGTTTTGGACTTTGTTGCAGGAGCAATTTATGCACTTGACGGTCTTATCAAAAAAATTTCTACTGATGTGTTTTTGGCAGTTCCTCCATTTGTTCAAGTAATTATTCCCGAAGGCGAAGAAAAATAATGAGTAATAAATTTTTAAATTTCACAAAAAAAGTTGCCACGAGCGTGTGGACGTACCTAAAACATGCGCGCGTGGAATTTATCGTTATAATTTTGGCGGTAGCTGTGGATCTTATAACGAAAGGAATAATACAATCCACAATGAAAGTGGGCGAAACAGTTGTTTTAATCCCCAACTTTTTAGAGTTCTATTTTACTTATAATACCGCGGCGGCATTTTCGTTCGACTTTGGGCTTGGGCAAGCTATTGGTCAAGAGGGCGTAATGGTAGTGTTCATTGTAATGACGTTTTTATCCTTAGGTTTGTTTGGCTTTATTATGTACAAACTTAAGAATAGACGTCTTTGGGCAAGAATTTGTTTTGCGCTTATTATAGGCGGAGCTATTGGAAATCTTTATGATAGAATGGCGTTTTCTATGGTACGAGATTTTATTCGTATAGTGTACTTTGGTTTAGAAATTCCAAATCTTGGCTCTTCCTTTGCAGTGTTCAATATTGCAGACGCGTGCTTAGTTATCGGAGTGATAATGTTTATTGTTTACGTAATATTTTTAGAAACTAAGGACAAGGCGCGTATTAAGGCTAAAAACGAGGTAAAGTCATCAAGTGAAACCGCGGAAGAAAACAGCGAAAACGCAGTAGATGTTACAAGCGAACTGCAAAGCGATATTGACGAAAAAAGTGATAACGTATCAGACATTTCCGTGCAAAATGCGGGAGAAAACGAATGAAAGAACAGTTTGAAATAACTCAAGAAAACAACGGTGAAAGACTGGACGTAGTACTAAGTTCGCTTACTGGCAAAACTCGTTCTAATATCGGGCACTTGATAGATATGGGCAAGGTTTGCGTGGACGGAAAAGTTGTGAGCAAGAGCGGAACTAAGGTAAAGTGCGGTAACATTGTTTCATACGAAGACCCTGAGCTTGTCGAAACGGTAGAAAAGAAAGATATTCCACTTGACATAATCTACAACGACAGTGATATCGCGGTCATCAACAAACAGCAAGGTCTTACTGTTCACCCCTCGGCTGGCAATTACGACAACACGCTTGTAAACGGATTGATGTTCCACCTTGATTCGTTGTCGGGAATTAACGGCGAAATCAGACCAGGTATTGTGCATAGACTCGACAAAGATACTTCAGGAATAATGGTCGTTGCAAAAAACGATAACGCACACGTGTCGCTCTCTTCGCAAATTGAAAAAAGAAGCGTAAAAAAAGTATACTTGGCGCTTTTGGAGGGAAACTTAAAAGAGGATAGTGGAAAGGTTGTTACAAAAATTGGTCGCAACCCCAAAGACAGAAAAACAATGGCGATAACCCCGGACGGTAGAGAAGCGATAACCACGTATAAAGTGTTAGAAAGATTTAAGGATAATTGCTTGGTGGCATTCCGTATCCACACGGGCAGAACTCACCAAATTCGCGTGCACGCAAAATACCTTCTACATCCTGTGGTAGGCGATGCAACGTACGGATATAAAAAACAGAGATTTAATCTTTCCGGTCAGCTTTTGCACTCGTTCTTACTTGGCTTTAATCATCCAACGAGCGGTGAGTACGTAGAATTTACCGCAACACTTCCCGATTATTTTACGTCTGTTTTATCGATTGTAGCAAAAGAAAGCGGAAAAAGCTTCGATATTGACAACTATCTTAAAGATATTGCAAATATTGATTGACTTTTAATAAATTTTGTAGTAAAATATCAAAAGCATTAATTGTTTTTAAGAAAATATGAGGATATAATTATGGCAAAAAAGAAGAATTTTATAGTAAGATATTTTAGCAATTTCGGGCTTAAGCAAATCAGCGAGCTTTTACTTTTCGCAGGGCTTATCGCGCTTATTGTGTCTTTGTTCTTCACCGAACAAGTAGAATTTGCAAGAGTATTTATGTCTGTAACTTTAGCAGTAGTAGCGTTTGCATTCGCGCTTTGTTTAGTTCGTCATCTTCGCGTTGTATTTAACAAAAAAATCAATCATAGATCGCCCGAATGGAAGAGCGCAGTAGTAAATACCGTAGTAGCAGGCTTGTTCTTTGCAGTAGCGCTTTTCGGATGCATTTTCGGATTTTGTAGCTAATAAATTAATCTAATAAAAATACAAACTACCGTGTAGAAAATAATCTATACGGTAGTTTTTTATACGTTTAAGTTTTTTTCAATTACTCTTCTTCAATTCTACAATCTACAAGCTCTCTGGGCTGAGAGGGAACAACGTACGTAAACGTGTCGGATAAAGCTTTGGTTTGTTTTCCAAAATCCTTTCTACAAAGTTCGTACGCTTTTTCTGTATCTTTTGCGCTGATAACGAAAGAGAAGAGGAAGGAATGAGGATGAAATTCGTATTGTTCTTCAGGATCGGGACCGCACGACTTTCCGCCCAAACCTCGCATTTTGTAGTCGATGTACAAATAGTTGTAGTTATCGTCTTTTATAAGCTCGTTGCGGTGTCTTGCTTTTTCCAGCGTTTCGAGAGTAAAGTCGTGATAGGAAAAGCTCATATTGCCCTGAGCGGAAACAGAAAATGAATTTTTACCGTTGTCCAAGGTTACAAATTGCGTATTTTCGTGGTTGCCACTTTCCTGCGGAACGTCGAAAACAGTGTAGGTGTCCTCAATCTTAGCGCTGTATAAGCCCATAGGCGCGTTTGCAATGCTGTCTAAATAGCTTTCGCGCTTGCCTCGTCCAAACCAAGTAACGTTGTTGTAGCTGTGTGGCATAGGAATACAAAAACCGAATCTTGGAAGAGCGGAGGGAAGATCGCCAAACGGCTCGGCTTTTACGCTAACGTGAATAACGCCGTCAGCAAAAATTTCATAGACTATACTACATACAAAGCCTTTATAAAAGGTTTCAGCTTCAAACTTTCCGTTGCAAATAAGTGTAAATTTGTCTTCTTTTTCGCTGATAGAAATATCGGCAAGATGGAACTTAAAATACTTAATAAGCGACTCGTTCCACTTTTGAATATGGCGTAGCGCCCAGATTGAAAAGTTAGTAATACCGTCGTTGTCGATAGGCGCTCTATACAAATTCAGACTAAGCGGTTTGTCAATGATAACAACGCCGTCTTTTTCATAATAACAAATATATCCCTTGTCAAACTTAATTGTAAAGTTGTCGCCCTTAACGGTAAGCACTTTGTTTTTAGCGCTAGTACAATAGCTAAAGGGAGAGGGTGTAAACTTTTCCTTTTGTGTGGAAATATCCAGCTTAACCTGTTTTAAGCAAACCTCTTTGTCATTTTCGTAAAACCTGATATTAACGTAGTAGTCTTTACCTTTTTGTGGATTTTTAATGGTTGTGTCAATATCCGCTTCAAACCATTCGTGAGGTAAAACGTTTGGAATTTTCATATCACCGCTGTTTATAACGGTGTAGTCTTCCACTATCTCATAGCGCGCGCTAAGGTGAGAAAGAGTGGTGAAGTCGTTAGTGTTTTTTATGCTGATTTTACCGTTTTTGTAGCATACGTATGCGCAAAACGATACATTTCCAAGTTCGTACCAAGTGTGTTTTGGCGTTCCGTCCACCATTGTATATCCGTCCAGACAGAAGTTGGACCAGTGATATTTATTGTTTACAAAGTCGCCACCGATTTTGGTATAAAGCTTGCCGTTTTCGTCTTTTGCATAAAATCCGTGGCTCTTAAACTCCCATACAAATCCACCAATAAAATGCTCGTGAGTATAGTTGTAGTCCCAATAATCCTTAAGCGTTCCACTGCTGTTACCCATTGCGTGAGCGTACTCAATAGCAATAACAGGCGCGCGTCCATCGTCGGGATACTCTGCAATCCTAGACATAGGATAATAGCCTATAAGTCTGAAGGCGGAGTGAGCGCCGTCTTTATCTTGGGTAATAGTGCAAGGCTTAGTTGGATCAAACTCGTTGCAAATTTTTACACATTCGTACAAGTTCTCACCTGTTCCGCACTCGTTGCCCACCGACCAAATAAATATGCACGGCTCGTTCTTGTTGGTTTCTAACATTCTCACAACCCTGTCTTTGTACGCGTCCAACCAATCGGGGTCTTTACTCAAAAATCCCTGATCGCCTGCCGTCCAAGCTCCGTGTGTTTCCAAGTCCGCTTCGTCCATAAGGTACAAGCCAAGTAGCGATGCGTATTCGTAGGTTGCAGGGTTGTTGGTGTAGTGCGAAAGACGTATAGCGTTAAGATTGTTACTCTTAATAAGCTCCAAATCGTGTTTTATTTGTTCAACCGTTATTGCCCTGCCGTTATCAGCGCACGTTTCGTGTCGGTTTACACCCTTGATATAAATGGGCTTTTCGTTTACAAGGAATTTGTTGCCCTCCACTCTTGTGTGCATAATTCCCACCTTTTTAGAGTGAGTTTCCAGCATTTTTTCGCCATCGAATAAAGTAATTGATAAATCGTACAAGTTTGGCTCTTCTGCGTTCCAAAGTTTGGGGTTTTCAAGCTCGAAAGTGTAGCAAACGTTTTTACAAAGCGGAAGTCTTATTTTTTGAGAATCCAAAGAAAACTCAACTTCGCAGTTTTCTTTCTCTACCTCAAACTTCGCGTTTACGCTAATACTATTGTACGTCGTACTAACTCTGTAATCCCACAAAGTAGTAGCTTCGGTGCATATCAAGTATACGTCCCTGAATATGCCGTTTGCCATAAGCATGTCCTGATTTTCGAGATACGTAGCGTCCGAATATGTAAAAACTTTTACTGCAAGCAGGTTTTCGCCTTCTTTTATAAGGTTAGTAATATCAAACTCAGCCGACAGGCGCGAGCCTTTTGAAAAGCCCACTAAAGCTCCGTTTACGTACGCATAAAAAGCATTGTCAACGCCTGAAAAATGCAGTATAGTTTTGCCTGGCTTTTTGTCAAGTGTGAACTTTTTCCTATAATATCCTACTGGATTATCCACTTTAACAAAAGGCGGATCGAATGGAATTGGATATTGAATATTAGGATAAGTACATTCGCCGTAACCGAAAAATTGCCACATTGACGGCACAGGCAAAGTGTCCCAGTCTTCGTCGTTTTTATAGGTGTAAAAATCGGGATTGTCATCGTATGGACGATACAAAAATTTATAGTCGCCGTTAAGAGAAAGCAAGAGCGAAGATTCTTCCTTGTTTCTATAATACACACCGCTCTTTTGCGCAGGGATAACCGTAGTTCTAGGCTTTAGGCGGTTTATTTGCAAAACGTGGTTGTTTTCAACGTTTGGATCTGTTGCGTACAGTAAATCGTTTTTATTTATACTCATAATACCCTCCAAAACTCTTTTTATGTAATTTTAGCACAAAAACTACTTAAAAAGAATTGCTTTTTGACTTATAAATATAGTAAAATGGTAAAAAAGGAGATAAATAATGCTAAAACTTACTTCAGGCATGTACGAAAAATGCTCAAGCGATAAAGTACCTCAAAAGCTAATAATGCATCTGAATTGCGCGGTTCATTATATTATAGAGGGCGAGGGCTGGTTTAACGGTAAAAAATTGGGCAAGGGCGACGGTTTCGTAACAAGAAAAAACGATTTAGTAAACTACTATCCCGACCGTGAAAATCCCTGGACTTACGTGTGGTTCAGATTAGAGGGAGAGGATACGGAAGAGCTGTATATAAAAAGCGGAATACCTCAAAAGTCTGAAGCTTTTATCGTACACGACGTGGAAAGAATAGAAAAAATCGCGCTTGCACTATTTGGATATAATAAACCTTATGAACCTAAAAACGCAGTCGAAAGTGAGGCGATTGCCAAAATGATGCTAGCTTTAAATTGCGTTGACAGCGAAGGCGAAAAGGATTATGCTCAGAAAGCTAAAGAGTTTATAGACGGAAACTTTCATAAAAAAATCACGGTAGAAGACGTAGCGTTGCACGTAAACGTAGAACGTAAGTATTTGCGCGTGCTGTTTGTAAAAAAGTATGGAATTTCCACTATGGACTATATTATGCGCAAGCGATTGGATAGAGCTAAAGAACTTTTAAGTCAAACCTCTGTCCCCGTGTCTGCAGTTGCTTTATCGGTAGGCTATGACGACGCGCTGGGCTTTTCCAGAATTTTCAAAAAGCACGTAGGACTTTCGCCTAAAGATTATAGAGAAAAATTTTAACGCAAACAAACACCCCTTCTAAAGTATATTACCTTAAAAGGGGTGTTTTTTATTTATCGGATGCGTCGGGATTTTTAGGGGTAACGTAAACCGTTTGCTGATTGGTGTAAATAACCTTGCCCGGCATTGCTCCGGATGGTTTTTTTACGAACTTAATAAGAGTGTAGTCGACAGGAACGTTGTCCGATAGCGATGCCTTAGAAAAGAACGCGGAGTATCTTGCAACCTTTTCAATAGTTTGTATCGGAACGTTTTTACCCTGTATTACAGTGTGTGAACCGTGAATTTTTTGCGTGTGAAGCCAGGTAAATCCGCCGTCCGAATTTTTTACGAGTTCGTCGTTTTGAACATTGTTTTTACCTATAAGAACAGTGTAGCCGTCCACCTCGTATTTGCGCGGTTTAGACACGGTTTTTACAGCTTTTTTACTCTTTTTAGGCAAAATCCCCGAGCTTTCCATTTCTTTTGAAATGTCTTCCAGATCGTTTTGAGAGGTAGCTTGATTTACGGATAGAAGCAATGTGTCCAGGTATTCACGCATATCGTCGGTTTTCTCAAGCATCTCCATGCTCATTTCAACCGTTTTTTTCTTTTTATTATATTTTTTATAATACTTTTGCGCATTTTGAGCAGGTGTGAGCAAAGCGTCCAGAGGAATATCCCTTTCCTCGTTAGTATAGTAGTCGAAAACCCTAACGCTCTTGTCGCCGTACTTTATTTTGTATATATTGGCTGTAACAAGTTCGCCACAAATCCTATCGTTTTCGTTGTCTTCAGCCTCTTCAATTCTTAAAAGCAACGTTTCGCGCTTCTTTTCGCATCTGGTAAGAGCGCTTTTAATAACCGACTTTAACGCGTTTGCGCCCGTTGCGTAAGAAGAGGTTGCAAAAGTTTGACGGTAATACTCGTCCATTGCCTCGCAAATAGAGCTAGTAAAAATAACTTCGCCGTCAGTTTCGTACTCAAAAGCGTAAAAGTCCACTATTTTTCCATTTTTTTTAACGTAGCACGGCTTAGAAGTTTTATAAAACGCAATAATTGTATCAAACAGCTTTTCCGCGTCTTTATCACTTGCAGGATATGCGTATCCGCTTTCTATTACAGCTTGACGAAGAGTTGCAGGAGCAAACCCGATATAACGGCTTATCAAAAAGTTATGAACTGCGGTCTTGCCGTCGTAAGCTTGCATTGTTTTTACAAATTCCGCCCTGTTAGAAATAGTTGTCTTATTTTCCTGAGAGGGGGGAAGAGCGTATGCAACGCCGGGTAAAAGCAAACGCTTTGCAGTAAGGTCTGCATCGCTGTGAAGCAGACATTCCGAAATTTTTCCCTCGCCGTTTACAAGTATAATATTTGAATATCTGCCCATAATTTCGGCGTAAAGCGTAAACTTTTCCTCTTTGAACAAGTCCTTGACCGATAGCGAAAATACAAGAACGCGCTCAAAAGGAACTTGTTCTATTTTTTCGATAATTGCAGAAGTGAGATGTTTTCTAAGGTGCATTAAAAACGCGTAAGGAGTGGGTGGATTTTCGTATTTTTGAGAGGTAATATATGCTCTGGCAAAAGTCGGGTTTGCAGAAAGGACGAGGGTGTAAAGCGTTCCGTTTTTTACGGTAAAAGACACCTCGTCTTTGTTTGGCATATTGATTTTGTCTATTCTGCCACCCTCTAAAATTTTGAGCTCGTTTGCTACGTGGTGGTAGGTAAAAGCGTCGTTCATAGCACTCCTTGGGCGATTTTGCGCGATTTTAATGAAATTTCAAGTATAAGTATATACTTATTTTTCAAATTAGTCAATAAAAAATTTGACAAGTAAAATTAATTATGTTATTATTGTCGAGTACGAAAAATTGGAGGATAATTATGAAGTACGAAGTAGAAAAGTTACAAGGCGAAGTAAAAATCACTTTTGACCTTACCGCAGAAGAATGGGATGCTCAGGTAAATAAGGCATACCTTAAAGAAAAGAGCAAGATTAATATTCCCGGATTTAGAAAGGGACAGGCTCCCAGAAAGATGATCGAAAGAATGTACGGACCTTCCGTATTCTTTGACGAAGCGTTCAACGGCGCATTCTACGATGCTTATACCAAGGCTTTAGAAGAGAACGAAGATATTTTCCCCGTTGACGATCCCAAGGTAGACGTTGACGAAATGAAGGACGGAATTAAGTTCCACGCAATCGTTACCGTTAAGCCCGAAGTTACTCTTGGCGATTACAAAGGTATTAAAATCGAAAAAGTTGAGTATACTGTAACTGCAAAGAACGTTAACGAAGAGCTTAAAAAAGCTCAGGAACAGGCTAGCAGAAGAGTAGAAGTTACCGACAGAGCTGTAAAAGACGGCGATATCGTTACTCTTGACTACAAGGGTATGTGCGACGGCGTTCAGTTCGAGGGTGGCACTGCTGAAAATCAGGAGCTTACCATTGGTTCTAACACCTTTATCCCCGGCTTTGAAGCTCAGATGGTTGGTATGGCTATCGGCGAAACCAAGGATCTTAACGTTACCTTCCCCGAAGAGTATCATGCAGAGAACCTTAAGGGCAAGCCCGCTGTATTTACCGTAACCGTTAAGAAGATCGAAGCTAAAGAGCTTCCCGAGCTTAACGACGAGTTTGCAAAGAACGCAAGCAAGTTTGAAACTTTGGACGAGTACAAGGCAGATATCAAGGCAAACCTTAAAAAGCAGAACGAAGAAAAGGCAAACAGAGAAAATGAAACCGCTCTTCTTACCAAGATTATCGAGGGCGCAAGTGTTGAAATTCCTGCTTGCATGATCGAAAAGCAGATCGATTACATCGTTCGCGAAACCGAGTATCAGCTTTCCTATATGTACAGAGGACTTAAGTTCGAAGATTACCTTAAGTATACCGGTATGACCATGGAAGACTTCAGAAAGCAGAACGAAAGCAGAGCAAATCAGGAAGTTAAATCTCGTCTTGTTTTCGAAGCGATTATCAAGGCTGAAAACATCGACGTTACCGATGCTCAGGTAGACGCAGAAGTTGCTAAGATGGCTGAAAATGCAAAGAAGACCGCAGAAGAGTACAAGAAGGATATGGATCCTCGTCAGCTTGACTATATCAAGAACGATATTCTTATGACCAACCTTATCGATTTCCTTAAGGCAAACAACACCTTTGAAAAGAAAGCAAAGGCTACGACAAAGAAAACTGAAAAAGTTACAGAATAATTGATTTTTACACAACGTCACACTAACGAAAAAAAGTTAATGTGGCGTTGACTATCCTAAACTAAAAAAATATATTTGCGGAGGCTAACACGAAATGATAAGAAACAATCTTGTTCCTATGGTAGTAGAACAAACAAACCGTGGCGAAAGATCTTACGACATTTATTCCAGACTTTTGGAAGACAGAATTATTTTCCTTACCGGCGAAATTAACGACGTAACGGCGGATATTGTAATAGCTCAGCTCATATATCTAGAGGGAAAAGATCCCGACAAGGATATCAGCTTGTATATCAACAGCCCAGGCGGAAGCGTAACGGCAGGTATGGGAATTTACGACACCATGAACTACATCAAGTGCGACGTAAGCACTATTTGTGTGGGAATGGCAGCGTCTATGGGCGCATTCTTGCTCTCGTCGGGAGCTAAAGGCAAGAGATATTGTCTTCCCAACAGCGAAGTAATGATTCATCAGCCCTTAGGTGGCGCGCAAGGTCAGGCAAGCGATATTGCAATTCAGGCAGAGCATATTCTCAAGATTAAAAAGAGAATGAACGCAATCTTGGCTGAAAACACAGGAAAATCGGTTAAGCAGATCGAAAAAGACGTAGACAGAGATAACTATATGTCCGCGCAGGAAGCTCTTGCATACGGACTTGTAGACAAGATTTTTGATAAAAGAGTATAATAACGGGAGTATTATTTAGTGGATAAATTCGAACCCAAATGTTCATTTTGCGCTCGTCCGCAATCGCTTGTAGAACACCTTGTATTTTCACCCGACGGTGATATCTGTATTTGCGACGAATGTGTCAAGCAGTGCAGTGAGGATATCAGCGCGTACGCAGAGGCTCAGACCGTAGAAACGGAAGAAAAGCTTCCCACACCTCAGGAAATCAAGTCCAAGCTCGACGACTATATCGTAGGACAGGACTCGGCAAAAAAGGTGCTTAGCGTTGCTGTTTATAACCATTACAAGCGAATTAAGTTCAACAAGAAAACCAAGAACGCCATAGAGCTTAAAAAGAGCAATATTTTAATGCTTGGTCCTACCGGTTGCGGAAAGACTTTACTTGCTCAAACGTTGAGTAAAATTCTTAACGTTCCTTTTGCCGTAGCCGATGCCACAACGCTTACCGAAGCTGGTTATGTGGGCGAAGATGTAGAGAACGTATTGCTCAAACTCATACAAAATGCGGATTACGACATAAAAAAAGCGGAGAAAGGAATTATCTATATTGACGAGATTGACAAGATCTCTAGAAAGAGCGAAAACGTTAGTATAACTCGTGATGTGTCGGGCGAAGGCGTACAGCAAGCGCTTTTGAAAATTGTGGAAAGCACGCTTGCATCCGTACCTCCTCAGGGCGGTAGAAAGCATCCAAATCAAGAGTGTTTGCAAATCGATACGACTAATATTTTATTCATTTTCGGCGGAGCGTTCGTGGGGCTTGATAAAATAATCGAAAAGCGTCAAAGTAAGGCATCGCTTGGCTTTGGCGGAAACGTTCAGCAACAAAACGTGGACGGCAACGAAATGCTTAAAAAGGTTCAGCCTCAAGACCTTATAAAGTTTGGGCTTATTCCTGAGTTTATTGGAAGAGTACCCGTAACCGTGTGTCTTGATCCGCTAGATGAGAGCGCTCTTGTAAACATTTTAACTCAGCCTAAAGACTGTCTTGTAAAGCAGTACGTAAAGCTTTTGGAAATGGACGGTGTTGAGTTGGAGTTTAAGGAAGAAGCAATCCGAGCAATCGCGCAAAAAGCAATAGAGCTCAAAACTGGCGCGCGCGGACTTCGCTCGATAGTCGAGGAAGGCATGCTCGATATTATGTATACCATTCCCGACAGTAGCGATATTAAAAAGGTTATCGTTACCAAAGAATCCATTCTTAACAACGAAAAGCCTATTGTTGAAAAGAAAGAGCTTACGGCGTAAAGTGTAGATGTTTTGAAGAATATTTATTTGTATAACAACCCAAAAGGGCGATCGTAAGGTCGCTCTTTTTTGATAAACTTATTTAGTATTGTACAGTCTATTTTGCGTTTTATAAAACATATACCGTCATTCCTAAATAAATTTCCTTTATTTAATTGATATTTTATAAAATTTATGTTATAATAACAAATACGTGTGTGAAAATATCGCGTTAAGGCAAAAATTCAGCTTTCGAGGTTATTATGGACGAGATAAAAGAAATGATTGACGAAACAAAAGAAGAAATAACAATCGAAAAAAAATTATATAAAGTAATTACGTTGCGCAAAAACGTACTTTTCCCCTCACAAGTCCTTACCGTGGATCTTGGCAGAGATAAATCTTTGGCAGGAGTAAACGCGATAGGCGGAGTGGGAAATATCGTAGTGCTTGCTCAAAAAGACAAAATGCTTACCAATCCCACGCCAAACGACTTGTACCGTGTGGGAACGCTTGCGCGTATAAGACAAATCAGCAGAATGCCCAACGATGTAACTAAGGTTATTTTAGAGGGAATAAAGCGAGTAGTTGTGACCGATTTTACCGCGTTTACGCCTCACATTGAGTGCGAAGCGGAGGACTACGGCGTAGTAATCGGCGAGGAAACCACCGAAATCAGCGCGATAAAAAACCTTATAGTAAAAGAGCTCGAAGATATAGTAAAGCTTCAGCCCAAACAGCAAAATCTTCCCGACGCGCGACTTGATACGTCCAACACGCAAAAGCTTATTGCAAATATGGCGTACGCAATCTACGATAACGATCAAAAGCGTCAAAGACTTTTAGAGGTTAATTCCGAGATTGATCAGCTTAACGATATCTATGCAAAATCGCTTACCGCGCGTGAGATTTTCGAGGCGGAAAAGAACATCGCTCAAAAGGTCAGAGCGAGTGTAGAAAAAAACCAAAAAGAGTATTATCTTCGCGAACAAATCAAAGCCATTCACGAAGAGCTTGGCGACGACGAGAAAGAAAAGGAGCAGTACGAAAAGACCGCAAAGCAAAAGGGATTGCCCGACTATGCTGTACAAAAGCTCGAAAAAGAGCTTGCGCGTATGGATAAAATGGCTCCAAACTCCCCAGAAGCTGGCGTTATCAGAACTTATATAGAATGGCTTTTGGATATGCCTTGGAATACGTACACTGACGACTGTATTGACCTTGCGTCGGCAAGAAAAATTTTGGACGAGGACCACTTTGGTTTGGAGAAAATCAAAGAGCGTATTATCGAGTATTTGGCGGTACATTCGCTTACTCAAAACCCGGGCGGAGCAATCCTTTGTTTTGTCGGACCTCCCGGAGTTGGTAAAACTTCGATAGTATCGTCCATCGCTCGCGCAGCAAACCGCAAGCTTGTTCAGATGTCGCTTGGCGGAGTTAGGGACGAGGCGGAAGTAAGAGGTCATCGCCGTACGTACATTGGCGCAATGCCCGGTAGAATTCTTACGGGAATGAAGAACGCAGGTGTAAACAACCCCGTGTTCTTGCTTGACGAAATTGATAAAATGTCGAGCGACTTTAGAGGTGATCCAGCTTCGGCGATGCTCGAAGTTTTAGATCCCAATCAAAACGGAAAGTTCATGGATCACTATCTTGAGATCCCCTACGACCTGTCTAAAACAATGTTCGTAGCAACCGCAAACAGCATAGACAGTATTCCTCAGCCCCTACTTGACAGAATGGAAGTTATCTTCCTTTCGGGCTATACGTATACCGAAAAATTGGAAATCGCAAAGCGTTATTTACTCCCCAAACAAACCGAAAAGAACGGACTTAAAAAAGGTCAGGTAGTAATGGACGACAAGACGCTTATGGACGTTATTACGCTTTATACAAAGGAAAGCGGAGTAAGAAACTTAGAGCGTAAAATGGCGGACGTTGTAAGAAAAATAGCGGTCAAGATAGTTGATAGCGGAAAGACGGATGATGTTTATACCGTAACAAGTAGCGACCTTCCCGACGTTTTAGGACCCTCTAAATACAAGCCGTTCGAAAACGTAAATACCGATAGCGTAGGACTTGTAAAAGGTCTTGCCTGGACTAGCGTGGGCGGTGTAACTTTGGACGTAGAAACCAATCTTATCCCTGACTGCAAAGGCGAGCTTGTGCTTACCGGAAAAATGGGTGATGTCATGAAAGAATCGGCACGTATTGCGCTTTCTGTGACACGTTCGCTTGCAAAAGAGTACAATATTGATGTGGTATTGTTTAAGGATAACGATGTTCATATCCACATTCCCGAGGGCGCAACACCAAAGGACGGACCTAGCGCAGGCGTAACGCTTACTACCTCGCTCGTATCTGCATTTTCGGGTATTAAAGTGCGTAGCGACGTGGCTATGACGGGCGAAATCACCTTGCGAGGACGCGTGCTTGCAATAGGCGGACTTAAAGAAAAATCCCTTGCCGCGTTTATGAGCGGAGTTAAAACTCTAATCATTCCCAAAGAGAACGAAAAGGATATTGCCGATATTCCCACCGAGGTAAAAGATGCGCTCGAAATCATTACCGTAAGCGATATCCATGAAGTGCTCGATGTCGCGCTTGCGAGGTAACGTATGCTTATAAAGTCAGCAAAATTCATAAAAAGCTATGCTTCTTCCTCAACGTATACAAAGGAGCTTGACCAAGAAAACGGACTTCCCGAAATTTGTGTGGTTGGTCGTAGTAACGTGGGAAAATCTTCCTTTATAAATACCGTGTCGGGCAATTCTTCGCTTGCAAGAACGTCATCTACACCGGGCAGAACAAGGCTTATAAACCTTTTTGATATCAACAACGGAGAGTTTACCCTCGTTGACCTTCCCGGCTACGGCTTTGCAAAAGCGAGTAAGGGAGAGCGTGATGCATGGGATAGACTGATAGGCGGATACTTTGAAAACAGCGTCAACCTAAAACACGTTTTCGTGCTTGTGGATATCCGTATTCCGCCAACTACGCTAGATAAGCAAATGTTGGGATATTTGTATCATTTCGGCATACCGTTCTCGGTAATTGCGACAAAAACGGACAAATTATCCAAGGCTCAGGCATCGCGAGCAAGACAGGTTGTGGCAACCGAGCTAAAAATTGGTAAGGACAATATAATTCTCTTTTCTTCGCAAACGCGACAGGGTAAAGAGGAAGTTCTCGATAGATTTTCGCAAATTTTATATCCCGAAACGTAACAGACTAAATCCTTCTTTTCATATACTGAAAGGGAGGATTTTTTATGTCGAATAATATTTCAGTAGGCAAGATAAATGGCAACCCCTTGTGCGGTCTTTGCGAAAAAGTATGCGTGGAACTAAAGACAATAACCGATGGATGCAGGAGTGTTTACGATAACGAACAGGTTCAAGTTACGTTATCCAATTTCTCGTCAGAGCCTAGCTATCCGCTTACGTTCAACTCCCTGTTTTTTAATGGTTTAGCATCTATTAGCGGACTAGTGGTCGAACCTACCGAAAACGCAAAATCACGCATACGTTATACCGCAACTTTTACCGCAAGCGTGTCTTTAATCTCGTCGGACGGTTCACTTATTACAGCAAACGGCGAGCTTAGTTTTTATCAGGACGTACTTCTTTCAATCCCCACCGATCAGTTTTCGCCATACTCTGTGGAAGTAGCGGGAATAGTGAGAAGCAGAGTGGGAAGTGTAATAACGCAAAACGTTGCAAACGTAAGGCTGTGCGCAACAATAGTAACGCGTATCACTCAGCTAAGAGAATTGGTAATTCCCACCTATGGCGATTGTGTGTACCCAAGATGCAGAGAGTTTACTCAAATCTGTGGCGGAGTGCAGGATACCCCGGCATTTATAGATAACAATAACTAATTTCTCGCTGTCATTGCGAGCGCAGCGTGGCAATCTCCAAGCTTAAAGCTTGACCTGATATGATGTGCTTTAACAAAGCAAACAATTAGAAACCGTTAGTTTTTCATATCGGGAGTGGACCTGTCCACCGATTCACGAATCGGTGCGGAGGCGCACCAACGTAGACGTTGGATCCAATATGTTGTGCTTTAACAAAGCAAGCAATTAAGTGTAGTTAGTTATTATGTAGGGGCGATTCACGAATCGGTGCGGAGGCGCACACCCAATAATTGTAGTTTGAGTAAGAGTAAGTAAATAGCAATTGTTAGTTATTATGTAGGGGCGATTCATGAATCGCCCACTATATTGACCGTGGGTCTGCCCACCGTCATTGCGAGCGCAGCGCGGCAATCTCCAATATTTTCCACCGTATTTTTATGTTCTTTTCTGTTGTGTTATAAAATTTGTATTTTTTGGCTTTTAGTGTTTTTGAAAAAAGTTTATGCAATAGCCTTGCAAAAAAGCGCAAAACGTGATATAATACGAATATGAAAGTTTATGCAATCAGCGATTTACATCTTTCCATAAATAATCCCAAGCCCATGGATATCTTTGGCGAGGTATGGAATAACTACCTCGAAGATATAGAAGCAAGTTGGAGCAAAACCGTAAACGACGACGATATTGTGCTTATTGCAGGCGACATAAGCTGGGCGATGAACTTAGACGGAGTTGTTCCGGATTTAGAGTACCTAGGAGGATTTAAGGGCAAAAAAGTGCTACTGCGTGGAAATCACGATTATTGGTGGCACTCAATTTCTGCTGTAAGAAAATTATTGCCCGAAAATATGTATGCCGTCCAAAACGATTGCATACGTTTTAATAACGTGCTAATAGGCGGTAGCAGACTGTGGACCACGCCCGAAAAAGATTTTGCAACAGCAGAGGATAAAAAAATCTATGATAGAGAGCTTATCCGCATAAAACTTTCACTCGACAGTATGAAAAAAATACGAAAAGAGGGTGACGTGGTAATTTTTATGACGCATTTCCCACCTTTTAACAGCAGGCTAGCAAAAAGTCCGTTTACCGAACTGTTTACCAAGTACAAGGTAGACTGCGTAGTGTACGGACATCTCCACGGCAAAGGCATACGCGTAGTCCCCACCGCCGAGATAGACGGAGTAAAATACGTGCTTTCCTCGTGCGACCTCGTGGATAACACCCTCGTCGAAATTTTATAATAATTACTAAAGGCGATAGAACACAAAAACGTTTGACCGCCTTTTTCATTTTAAAATAGCATTGTTGTCCATACAAAGCCCTCCCCATATTGGCAGAGCGCCTCCGCACCGCGGCAATCCCCAAGCTTAAAGCTTGACCTGATATTTGTAATTTGAGTAAACGCTAGCAAATTACCTAGCGTCAGTAATTATGTACGGGCGATTCACGAATCGGTGCGAAGGCGCACACCCAATAGATTGTACTTTGAGTAAATCAAGAAATAAAGCATAGTTGTTTTTCAACATAATGTAGGGGCGATTCACGAATCGCCCACTATGATAAAGCAATTCGTACCGGAAGGGTTGGATAAACTAATTATCTTTTCGCAATAAAATCCCTCAGACAAAACTAAAAGTTTTGCCAGCTCCCTTTACAAAGGAGCCTTTATAAAGCTAATCCGTAGACGGTGCGGAGGCGCACACCCAATAGATTGTACTTTGAGTAAATCAAGAAATAAAGCATAGTTGTTTTTCAACATAATGTAGGGGCGATTCACGAATCGCCCACTATGATAAAGCTAATCCGCACCGGAAGGGTTGGATAAACTAATTATCTTTTCGCAATAAAATCCCTCAGACAAAACTGAAAGTTTTGCCAGCTCCCTTTACAAAGGAGCCTTTATAAAGCTAATCCGTAGACGGTGCGGAGGCGCACACCCGATATACCAACGTAGACGTTGGATCCGAAATGTTGTGCTTTAACAAAGCAAATAATTACCTAGCGTCAGTAATTATGTAGGGGCGATTCACGAATCGCCCGAAGCAACGTGGACGTTTTATCCAATATGAGTGTTTTAACAAAGCTAGTAGTAGAATTTCGTTAGTCCTTTCATATCGGCAGTGCGCCTCCGCACCGATTCACGAATCGCCCTAAATAACAAACAATCCCCCTCATCTATCCCAGACGTCATTGCGAGCGTAGCGTGGCAATCCCATACCCCACCGTCATTGCGAGCGTAGCGCGGCAATCTCCAATATTTTCCCCCGTCCTCATCCTGTTTTCTTGCCTGATTTTCAAATAAAAATCCAAATTTTTCGCAACTTTTTCTAAAAAAAATGCTAAAAACCCACAAAATTCCGCCAATATTAAAGAAAAATATATAATATATATAGGCGTGTGATATAAATTTTTAAAAACCCCTTGACAAGCAAAGTGTTTTGGAGTATAATAGTGCCATATTTGAAAAAAATATTTATAATTCATAGGAGGGATTATGAAAAAGAAGCAATTAGTAGCAGTATTTGTCATGATGCTCGCAGCCGCAACAATGGCTACGGCATGTGGCGGAAGCTCAGATCCCAAAGCTAAAGACGCTTTGAAGTATCTTGACGAGAAGTACAGCGACGAACAGGTTATCAACATTGACTGGTCAGCAGACAAGAATTACGATAGCGCAACGTACAACTTCTTGCAGGACTTCACTGTAAAGAACGGCTTTGAGATGGAGGTTTATGC